>CAZORR010000145.1:0-7557 GCA_964582115.1 uncultured Pirellulaceae bacterium | reverse complement strand
AATACTTGACCGACCACAAGGTTGTAAGATTCGTCTTCGTTTGAAAATCTTATTCGGTTCATAATCCTAGGCTTCCCGCAAATCGATTGCCGCCCGCCGATGACAAATTTCGGCATGCCCACTATTATGTCGCCATGCAAAATGCATTGTCGCAACAAACGGTGGCGAAACACTTACTGGATCTCCCCAAACGTTTTTCAGAGCGACCAGAATTTATCGAATGCGTCGATGCCCTTCGCAAAGGCCAACCGGCAACGTTCGATTCAGTCTGGGGTTCGGCGTGCGCGCTCATCACAGCAGCACTGGCAACAACACTCGATCAAATCTTAATCGTGACGACTGACAGTCGAGCCCAAGATTTTTTGATGGATGACCTGTCGTCTTTCTTCGATGGCCAAGTTGATCGCTTTCCTTCGCACTTGCCTGGCGACGTGACTGCAACCAACGTGGATCCAGAATACGGTGAACGGCTACGGCTGCTTAAGTCGATCGCCAACCGCGAAGCCGGTTCAATCATTGTCGCAACCGTGCCTGCGCTGTTACAACCGACACCGTCTCGTGAAGCTATCTTCGGTCAAGCCAAAAAAATTCGCGTCGGCGATCAGTTGAACGTCGACGAGTTTATCGCCTGGTTGCTGGCACACCGATTCCACCGAACCACGGCCGTCGAACTGCCTGGGGAATTTTCCATGCGTGGTGGCATCATCGATGTATTCGCCGCGGACTGGGAAGCCCCCGTACGAATCGAGTTGTTCGACGACGAAATCGAATCGCTGCGTCAATTCGAAACCTCGACACAGCTAAGCAACGCCAACCTGCAAGAGATCGAAGTGGCGGTTGTTTCGCAGGACTCCGTTGCTGACAGCCATTTGTTTGAGTTCCTGCCTGAAGGAACCGTCGTGTTGCTGCACGAACCGGAACACCTGCTCGAACATTGCACTCGCTTTCTTGAACGCAGCCCCGAAGGCGAACGACTTTTCTCTTGGGAATCCCTCAATCAGCAATGGGCCAACTTCCCATTGGCCTCTGCCAGCCAAATCACTTCCGGTTTTGTGGGCGCCCGCTGGCAACTTCCAATCGAATCCGTCGAAAAATTCAGCGGCGACATCGGCGATCTTAAGCTGCAAGTGGACCGTTTGTATCGTGACTCAGGCGAAAAACAAACACTGTACGTCTTAGCGAAAGTCGAAGGCGAATTGCCTCGGGTTCGCGAGATTCTGTCGTCCACGGCGGCCGCGTCTCAAGAACACCTTCACTTTGGCGTGGGCTGTGTGCATGCGGGATTTCGAATCCGTGACCGACAGGAAGTGATCGTTGGCTGCGATCAAATGTTCCATCGAACCGAACTTCGCCGAACCGGCAAAAAACGGCTCAGCAAAGCCATCGATAGCTTTCTGGATCTACGAGAAGGCGACCTCGTCGTGCACTTGGCCCACGGGATCGGTCGTTTCCGCGGCCTGGAAATGCTGGACAAAGACGGCCAAATGACCGAGCACCTCGTGCTTGAGTTTTACGGTGGGACCAAGCTGTACGTTCCAGCCACCAAAATCGATTTGGTCCAAAAGTACATCGGCGGCAGCAAGACTCGCCCCGTGCTGGCCAAGATCGGCGGTAAAGCGTGGGTGAAACAAAAAGCCAATGTCGAATCGGCAATCGCGGACATGGCCGCCGAGATGATCGAACTGCAAGCTCAACGCAGCGGCCAAGCCGGGATTGCGTTCGGACAGGACACCGATTGGCAACACGAATTTGAACAGTCGTTTCCTTTTCGTGAAACACCCGACCAGTTAACCGCCATCGAAGCGATCAAGCATGACATGCAAACCCCCGAGTCAATGGACCGGTTGCTATGCGGTGATGTTGGGTTTGGCAAAACAGAAGTCGCCATGCGAGCCGCGTTCAAAGCGGTCGAAAACGGATATCAAGTTGGCGTTTTGGTTCCGACAACTATTTTGGCCGAACAGCACTATAAGAATTTTCGCGAACGGATGGGCGGGTTTCCAATTCGCATCGGAAAGCTATCTCGGTTTGCGACCGCCAAAGAAATCAAAGAAACCAAAGCCGGGCTGGCCTCCGGTGCAGTCGATATCGCCATCGGCACTCACCGTTTGGTCTCGAAAGACATCAAGTTCTGCAATCTCGGGTTAGTCATCATCGATGAAGAACAACGCTTTGGCGTCGAACACAAAGAACGCCTAAAAACGCTGCGAAGTGCCGTCGACGTGCTCACCATGTCCGCCACGCCAATCCCTCGAACATTGCACATGTCACTGGTGGGAGTCCGAGCCATCTCGAACTTGGAAACCGCACCTGCTGAGCGATCAGGTGTTCAAACAAAAGTCCTCCGGTACAACAACGAAGTGATTCGCGACGGAATTTTGCGAGAAGTCGGTCGTGGCGGACAAGTCTTCTTTGTGCATAACCGAGTCAAAGATATTCACTTGGTCAAACAGCGGCTGGAATCGTTGATCCCCGAGGTCAGTTTTCGGTTTGGTCACGGCCAAATGAATGAACGGGATCTCGAAGACGTAATGACGGACTTCATCGGCGGAAAGTTCGACTGCTTGATCGCCACCACCATCGTCGAAAGCGGTTTGGATATTCCAAACGCAAATACGATTTTCATTAACGACGCCGACCGCTACGGACTGTCGGATTTGCACCAGCTACGCGGACGAGTCGGGCGTGACAAAAGAAGAGCCTACTGCTATCTGCTGATCGCTCCTCAAAAACATTTGAATCCTGTTGCCGCCAAACGCCTGCAAGCCATCGAAACGTACAGCGAAATGGGCGCCGGTTTCCAGATCTCGATGCGAGACCTAGAAATTCGCGGCGCGGGGAACCTACTGGGCTCGCAACAATCAGGCCACATCGCGACCATCGGCTACGAACTGTATTGCCAGTTACTGGAAACTGCTGTTCGACGCCTCAAGCACATGCCCGCTAAAATGCAGGTCCACGTGGAAGTCGATTTGCCAGTCGCCGCGTATTTGCCAGATGACTACGTTATCGACCGGCGGCAAAAAATTGATTTATATCGTCGCCTGACACGAATGGAGCGTTTCGACCAAGTTGACGAGATCGCGGCCGAGCTTAAAGACCGTTTCGGCAAAATCCCACCGCCAGCCAAACGGCTCATCAAGGTAGCCAATCTTCGATTAGAAGCCGCTCTCTGGCAAATTCACTTGATCACGATGCAAGACAAGTACCTCACCTTCAAATTTAGCGACCGTAGCCGAATTGCCCAGCTTTCCAAGGTTCGCCCAATCATTCGAATCGTCGACGACGAAACAGCAATGGTAACCCTTAAAGAAACCGTCATCAAACCAGCAAAACTACTGAGTTTAGTAAAATCTCTCTTGCAGCCGCCAAGCTAAATTTTCTATTGTCGAGGCTATTCGTTCGTAGCTGCGCCTCGATTTATCGAAGGTTCAGCTTGCTAGATACCTGACGGCACCAAATCAACATGCATCGCTTCACCAAGAATATTACCTTGCGAACCACATGTCGTATGATCGGCACTTTGTTTTTTGCCACAACGATGCTAACCACGTCGGTCGTTCATGCTCAATCCCAAACCAAAAGCATCACGCCCGACCCCTATTTTGGTAGCAGCGGATCGGCTTCCAAAGCTGCCGCAACAAGCAATGACGGTTCTCAAACCAAAAAAAGTTCACAACAGCAGCCTGCCAAAAACTCCTTTGCCCCAGCCAACAAACCAACTGGCTCGACTACCCAAACCGGTTTCTTGCAAGACACCGCATCGGGCTCAACATCAAAACCTAAAAAATCATTGATCGTTCATGCCAGTCAAAACCAAAATGCGTTTGGCGATGGTTCGGGATCAAAACTTCGACAAGTTGATCACCAAGAAAAAACCATCGCCCAGCCGTTTCGATCTGGCAAAGTTCTCGCCTTGGTTGGCGGTGAACCGATCTTTGTCGGCGACCTGATGTTTCAAATCAACCAAATCATCGAAGAGCGAATGGCGTTGGCTCCAGAAAAAGTAAAAGAGCAACAACGACAGCTGGCGATTCCGCAACTGTTACCGCAATTTGTTGAATCAAAGCTGCTGTACCAAGGTGCCCTCCAACAACTTCCAGATGGCGTTGACATAGAAGCCATCATTACCCAAGTGAGCGAGCAATTTGAAAAGAATGCGATGCCGAAGATGATGGAGAGTGCCGGTGTAAAAACCGTCGTCGAATTCGATGCTCGTCTTCGCGGCCAAGATTACTCACTACGGCAACTGAAACGCAAGTGGGCCATCCAGCAATTTACTCGCCACTCGATCGGTCAAGCGATCGGATCAATCCCTGAAACAACCCACCAAGAAATGCTCGACCGCTATGAAGAAAAACTCGAGAGCTACGAAAACCCAGCCCGTGCCAAATGGGAACAAATCTTGGTACGATTCGATCGAACGGCATCGCGAGCCGAAGCCAAACGTACGATCGTAGAAATCGGCAACCAAATCGTATACGGCGCGAACTTTGCGGCCACCGCGAAGAAACAATCTCACGGCTTCAACGCAGCCAACGGCGGACAGTGCGATTGGACCACCCAAGGCGCATTGGCTTTAGAAGAAATCGACAAAGCACTGTTTTCGATAGCCATCGGCAGTCTATCGGAAGTAATTGAAACCAAGCGTGGGTTTCATATCATTCGAGTCGTCGAGCGAGAAGACGCCAACCGGACGTCATTTCGGGATGCTCAGATCGACATCAGAAAAGAGATCGAAGGCGAAAAACGCAAAGCCGCATTCGACAAGTACACTGCGAAACTGCGTAAAGAGATTCCCGTAGAATACTTGATCAACGAATAGTTTAACGACGATCCGGCAGGCGACCTTCTACTGCAAATCCTAACCACCCGACCTCGCCGCCCACCGCGATCCGCTCAACACAAACCTGCCGCGGAAACACGTGAGCCTGCTTCACGTTGTTTTTTATAATTGCAAATCATCCAGTTGAATGTGCTGGGCTCGACCGTCATAATAAAGTTTGCTTTATTCTTGGCTTACTTTCTCTTTCGGTTTTCGATATGAAACGCGTTCTTGTTATTTTGCCGAATGCCTTTGAGGTGTTCGAAGCTGCTGCGTTCATTGACGTGCTGGGTTGGGCCAATCACTACGGCGATTCGCCAATCGAAATGGTTACCGCTGGCTTATCCGCCGAAGTTACGTGCACCTTCGGCGGGCTGAAAGTAACCCCCGAAGTGTTGCTCGGCGACGTCGACCCAAACGACTTTGACGCGGTGGCCATTCCTGGCGGTTTTGAATCGGAAGGATTTTTCGAGGACGCCTTTTCGGAATCGGTTTTGCAAACATTGCGAACGTTTGACACCGACCAAAAGCCAGTCGCGTCGATTTGTGTTGGCGCACTACCGCTTGGCAAAAGTGGCATCCTGTCTGGCAAACAAGCCACCACTTACAACATCATGGGCGACAAACGACGAAACCAATTGGCCGAATTCGGTGCAAACGTTGTGGACGCAGTCATCGTCGTTGACGACAACAAAATCACCTCGACCTCCCCGGCTACCGCAGTTGACGTGGCGTTAACGCTTGTTGAAAAATTGACATCGAAAGAAAACGCAGACAAAGTTCGTCACTTGATGGGATTTAGTGATAAGCCAACAGTCGAATAAATTGGCAGCAACGTGTGACCGATAAACTAAACCCCGGACCAGTTTTAACTAGTTACACCGAGGACTTACTCACCACCTGACCCAACTGCGATACAGTAAGCAATGTAAATGAGCAACGGTACCCAAAGGAGTATCGCCATGGCCGCCAGGTTTTTGTATTTCGATGTGGCCGACAAGCCTTCATCAGTATCGATTTTCGAACATCGAAATGCCATGACGCTCGAAAACGCAGTGATGACAAACCCAAGTAAGGCGGCGGCCGACAAAACTAAAACCACGGGTGGATTAATCCGAGGTTGCCGTTGAACGACAAACTGGATTGTGACTGTTAATAACGCAGTAAAAATGGCCGCGATCAAAAGATGTTTAATTCTAAATTGCATCTTGAGAACAACTTCTCAACCAAACTTGGAATACACCATTCTCAACCCGCCACGTAAAGCCACAGCATTTGAAACCAAATGCCCAAACGCTGCAGGCCTTACCCTTCGTTTCCAACAAGGCATATCTGTACGGTTCCAACAACGATTGACCTCGGGTTTTCAAAAAAACCAATTCCACCGTTACCAAGCATCATCACTCTTTCTCGTCCCGAGGCGTCTACATAGTTTAACGTAACCGTGTCTTTACCTTTGTGAGCTACTTCGACTCGAGTATCTTTAACGCGAATCTCAGATTGACCAATACTCACAACCTCTGAGCCCAAGAACGTTCGAGAACCACGCTCGCCAAGCTGAATTTTAGCAACACGATCTGGTAAGGTTTCTTCCAGCACGACAATTTCTTTACCGACATTCACAATCTTAAACGAACCTTGCGTGTTATTCGACGTGCCACAACCACTGCAAACGAGCCACACAATTGCAAGACAGCCGAGGACTGAGTGTTTAATTAGCTTCACAAAGCACCCCTAGAATAAAGTGAGACGAAATAATGTTAGCAGAATTCGCCTCGAACAATGATTCTTTTTTTTGGAAAAACTTGCGGCGACCAAAACTCAAACAACAAACAAGACGTTGAAGTAACTCAAATCGAAAATTTGGAGTTCTCAAACAATTCAGATATACTGTTGGCCTCAATTGAACACTTCCACTTGCCATGTTGAGGTCTAACAAAGATGTTGTTTCTTTCTACCAAACAAACAGTTACTCGTCTGGTTTGTTTTGGCTTGGCGTTAACCGCTGCCTTTTTTTATGCTCCAATACCCACCTTCGTTTCAGGCCAAACCGTTCCGAACAAATCAGCGACCGACGTTGTCGATCCAATCCGAACTGGCGACAAAATTGAGGTAAAAAGCGTCGTTGGCAGATGGACACCGGCGATAGTCGTCTCGGTTGATGGCAGCATGGTCGAGGTTGAAACCGAGCAAGCGGGCGAAAAGAAATTAAGAAAATACTCGATCAACAAGATTCGCTACCCGAACGGAGAGGGCCAATGGGCGATGTGGAAAACGAGAGACGGCAAAGTGGATGTTGTCGCCCGGTACATTGCCCGCGATGAAAAAGATGTCATGATCCGCACCGCCACAGGAGAAGAATTGACAATCTCCATCAAAGACTTAGCGCTCAATCTAAAAGCACGCGTTAAAGCGTCTCCTATTACCGGGCAAGAAAATGCCGTCAACGGAGTCGTCCCAATTAAAATCGGCGACAAGGTACAAGTGAATCGGTTTTCCAAATGGTACCCGGGAAACGTCCGATCACTAGACATCGGTGAAGCCACGGTGGAATACACCCGCAACAGTCGTCAATACACTGATAATTTTGCTTTTGAAAACGTACGGTACCCAGACGGCGAATGGAAATGGGAAAACTGGAGCGATGCCGAGGGCACAACCAAGTTTGAAGGGCGATTCATCAGTCGCAATGCGACAACAGCGACGATCCGGAAGGCCGATGGCACTGATAT
>CAZORR010000144.1:0-7614 GCA_964582115.1 uncultured Pirellulaceae bacterium | reverse complement strand
GATCAAGACCAATGGTTTTGCCTTGCAATGCCGCATCACGACGGAAGACCCGACAAACAATTTCATGCCAGATTACGGACGAGTGATGCACTATCGGTCGCCCGGTGGAGCGGGCGTTCGTTTGGACGCGGGGTCTGCGTTTTCGGGGGCGGTGGTGAATCCGTTTTACGATTCGATGTTGGTTAAGCTATCGGTGCGTGGGCAGAGGTTCTCCGATGCGATCCAACGAGCGGTTCGCTGTCTGCTGGAGTTTCGAATTCGTGGTGTCAAAACCAATATCCCGTTTTTGCTTAAGGTGCTGGATCATCCGACATTTGTAGATGGTGAATGCACCACGCGTTTCATCGACAAAACGCCTGCGTTGTTTGAATTTCCAATTCGGAAAGACCGCGCTACGAAGTTACTTACGTTCTTGGGCGATGTGATCGTCAATGGGAATGAACTGGTTAAAGGTAGAGCCGTTTCGCCGCGACGTGAACCGGCGCCGATTCCTCAGTTTGACCGGTCCGTCCCGGTTCCCGAGGGAACACGGGATAAATTGAAGGAACTGGGCCCAGAGAAATTTGCCCAATGGGTTCGTGATCAAAAGCGTCTTTTTATTACGGACACCACATTCCGTGACGCTCATCAATCGTTGCATGCAACTCGTTTCCGCAGCCATGACCTACTTAACATCGCTGAATCGTATTCTCGGCTTGCTCCTGATTTGTTTTCATTGGAAATGTGGGGTGGGGCGACCTTTGATACATCGATGCGGTTTTTGAAAGAAGACCCTTGGCAACGACTGGCAGACATTCGTGCGAAAGTGCCGAACATTTTATTGCAAATGTTGTTGCGAGCTTCCAACGCGGTTGGGTATACGAACTATCCCGACAATGTCGTGCAAGCGTTTGTTAAAGAAACCGCAGACGCGGGCTTGGATGTTTTCCGAGTTTTTGACGCGTTGAACTGGGTGCCAAATATGAAAGTGGCGATGGACGCCGTTTTAGAAACCGGTGCCATTTGTGAAGCCGCCATTTGTTACACCGGTGATATCCTCGACCCAAAACGCACCAAGTACGATCTTAAGTACTACGTTAATCTGGCCAAAGAACTAGAAAGCATGGGAGCTCACTTCCTGGCGATCAAGGACATGGCGGGACTGTGTAAACCCAATGCTGCCGCATTACTAGTGAAAACGTTGCGGCAGGAGATTGGAATTCCGATCCATTTCCACACCCACGACACTGCGGGTATTCAAGCAGCGGCGATTCTTAATGCAGCCGAATGCGATTTGGATATCGCGGATGCGGCGATGGCTCCGATGTCTGGCAACACATCGCAGCCGAATATGAACGCGATTTTGGCGTCGCTTGAGTTCACTGATCGTAAGACGGGGCTCGACCAACGATCGATGGATGAAATCGCAGAGTACTGGCGGTGCACTCGCGAATTTTACACGCCGTTCGAGACGATGGTGTTGCCTTCAACAGCGGATCTGTATAACCACCAAATGCCGGGCGGCCAGTACACTAATTTGTTTGCTCAGGCTCAAGCTTTGGGTTTGGCCGATCAATGGTCCGACATCTGTAGTATCTACGCGGACTGCAATCAGTTGTTGGGTGACATTGTCAAAGTAACCCCGACCTCAAAAGCGGTTGGTGATTTGGCTCTGTTTTTGGTCGCAAACGACTACACGACCGAAACGGTGTTCGACGAATCCCTCGAGTTTGCGTTTCCGGAATCGGTCATCGATCTTGTCGGCGGCATGATGGGGCAACCGCCGGGCGGGTTTGATGAAAAGCTAATTAAGCGAGTGTTGCAAAGTCGAAAGCCCGTAACGGGCCGGCCAGGCGAAACGTTGCCTCCTGCGGATTTTGATGCTGCTGGCGAAGAAATTGAAAAGTTTCTTGGGCGTAAGCCTAGTCGACGAGAGATCGTGACTTACTTGCTGTACCCGAAAGTTTATCGCGCGTACGCGGATCATCACAAAGAGTTCGGCGATGTCAGTTGTATACCGACTCCTTATTTCTTCTTCGGCGCAACGCCTAATGAAGAATTTACGGTTGTGATCGAGGCAGGTAAGTCGTTGATCGTGAAGTTCATCACGGTTGATGGCGGCAACGCAAGCGGCTTTCGAACAGTTTCGTTTGAGCTGAACGGTCAACCACGAGATGCCCTCGTGTTGGACAAATCGCTCAGCGATGTTTCGGCGGCCCGAGCCAAAGCAGATCCGGATAACCTGAAGCATGTCGGTTCGACGATGCCGGGAATGGTCGTGACGGTTGCCGTTAAAGCCGGTGAAAAGGTGGAAAAAGGCCAGAAGCTGATCACGCTGGAAGCGATGAAGATGGAAACGACGGTTAACGCGGAACTTGACGCGACGGTTGCCAAGGTTCACGTGAGCCCGGGGATTCAAGTCGCAACCGGCGACTTGATGATCGAGTTTGAGTAGCGGTTGCTTGATAAAACACAAACAACCAATTGGATCCAATCACACGGCTGTCTCGTTGAACCAAAACCGCTCAGACAAATCGAATCCTATCTGTGAAGCGGATCTTGAATCGCTTTTAGGCGACACGTTTGTCGAAAGCGTCGTCCACTATCAACAAACGGATTCTACTAACACGCGTGCCATCGAGTTGTTGGCCGCGGAGGATGCTGTTTCATCACCTTGTTTGGTGTATTCAGAATCGCAAACGGCAGGACGGGGTAGGGGAGGCAATCAGTGGTGGTCTGCCGGCGGTAGCCTGACGTTTTCGTTGATCATTGATTTTAAACAGACCGTACTTTCGGCTGAACAGATTCCACTGCTGCCGCTACTAACCGGAATGGCGATTTTAAAAACCGGTCAATCGTTATTGCCAGACTGCGCATTTCAACTCAAGTGGCCCAACGATGTCTTCTTGGCCGACCGAAAACTCGCCGGTGTGTTGATTGAGGTTCCGTCGCAGTCCTCCGGTCACGCGGTGATTGGTGTTGGGCTGAATGTAAACAATTCGTTTGCTAACGCGCCGGAGCAATTAGCGGAAACCGGTACTTCATTGGCCGATCAATCGCCAACGGAGTATCGTCGAATTGAAGTTCTCCGAACGTTCATGCAGGAGTTTGAGTCACTGCTTGAATTATTTGCTGCTGGCTCAGGACTGTTTGACCAATGGCCCGAATACTGTTTGTTGACTAGCAAACAAGTGACACTGCGAACTGGATCGACTAGCGTTACTGGTCGGTGCCAAGGTATCGACGTTAACGGCGCTTTGTTATTGCAAACGGAGGCTGGCGTCCAGCGTTTTTGCGGCGGCGTGGTTGAATCGTGGGTTTGACCATCGACGCCTTTTTCTCCGAGCCTAGCATTTTTTACCTGGTGTGCTCGTAGTAATACCATATTACGACGGGCAAGAGTGCCCATCGTACGGAAGTACACGCTGACGCCTTGCCGTTAGCGATCGCATTTTTTACGAATGCTGTCTAGAGTAGCGCTTCTGCGACACCAATGGTTTGGTTAGTATCGCCGCTAATTAGAACTCACTATCGGGTACATGCTCGGAGCCACCGACGCTCGTCAAAGAGCGTAATAGCTCTATCTCAACATCCTCTGTGACAAACTTTACCGATCCGTCTGCAAACGAGAATTGTGATCCGCCAGGATGTGGACTGTTGAAGCAATGAGAGTTGCGGAATTTCTCATCGGCCAGATAATCGCGGAAAGAATTGATTCCATCATCGCCAACGCTGGTGACCGCGAAAATAGCACGCGGAGTAAACCCTGTTGTACCGTCAACGGTAACGGGACCGCCGATTGAGCCAAACGTCCACCCGGTTCGATGAGCTACAAATCCGTTGCTGTCATCACGTGAAGACTCGCCAATTGTGATCGTGTTGGACAAGCCATCGGAAACATCGGTGTCAGTAATTGACCTTTTGTTGGCGTAGAACGCCACTGTCGTTCCCCGCTGGAGATACGGAGAAAAGAAGCCCTCCATTCCAATCAGTCCTTGGCCTTCAGAACCGGGATCGTAGACGTCGTACGAAGTTTGTCCGTCTACGCTGGGGCCAGCTGAGCCGATGTAGTGAGTCGTCCCACCGCCATACTCTGGGTCGGATGCTGTTTGCGCATTCGAAGTCGACGACGGGCATAAGAACCCCGCGACTGGAATCGCCAGTTGGGCACATTTGTGTGCCATGTCAGCATTAGTTGGGCACGCGCCTTCGCCTGAGGCAATTTGATCGGCCAACGTCTGCATCTCCATCTCTGCAAGGATTTCGCCGAGCCAGCTGCCGCCAAAGTTTGACAACGAACCACCTTGGAGGTTAATCGGGCCACTGCCAGTAGGGAAGCGTTCGCGTGACGTTTCGAAGTTGAGGCAGGCGAGCATCAACTGGCGCATGTTGTTCATACAGCTGGCCCGCCGAGCCGATTCGCGAACCATTTGCACGGCTGGTAATAGCATTCCCACTAATATTCCGATGATTGCAATGACAACCAAAAGTTCAACCAGAGTGAAAGCTCGGAACTGATGTGAGCGTCGATCCAATTTGTTGCAATTCATAATCGTTTCTCCTTCGAGTGCTTAAGCAGACAGAATACAAACGCGAAGTTGCTTGATGAGTTGTAGTCGGTTTGTATTTCGTTAGTAAAAAAACGCAATTTTGGAAGTGTCGATAAGGACAGCAGTTTTTTTGTAGTCGCCTTTTTCTCCGTAAAAAGTAGCGTGCTTTCAATCTCGTTGAACGCGGCATGAATATGCAAGTCTAATGCTTCAAGGTAGCTTCTTACTTACAGATTCTTTGAATGTAAGGGCTCCGTTTCCGGAGGTTAATCATGTTGTTATTTTAATGAATAGAAAATCGCACTGCAATGTTTTTAGCAGATTTGGATAATGTTTTGCTGCGCGAGAATGTTGCCAACGATGTATTTTGCGGTGGTCCGCATGTAGTGTAGCTGCAGGTTATCTTTGGGTGTTTTTTGCGTGATATGTTCGTAGTAATGCCTTTAGTCTTGTCTGTCTGAAGTAGGTAACGCTACTTTTGCGGAGTAAAAAGCGGCTTTGATTCAACGCAAAGTCGCTAAGCCGCGAGGGCGCAAAGAGCGACTGCGAATGACTCTTTGCGTCCTCGCGTCTTTGCTGCCTTGCGTTAACTTTCTCTTTGAGTTTTTCTGCGCCACGTTAGTCGCAGCTTTGACAAGCGGATTGTTGTTTTTTCAATACACCAGATTTTAAAAATCAATCGTTGTCGGCGGGGAACTTGCGGAACACAACAATCGCAACCAACATCCCGACAAAAATGCACATCGATCCGACGATCAACGGGGCTCCGGGGGCAGTAAAAGCGGCACGGTCGGACGTGAAATAACTGAACAGTCCCGTGGTGAAGAAAACAGGCGCGACGATATTGGTGAGGCTCATGAGAGAGGTCAATGCGCCTTGGACTTTGCCTTGTTCGGACGAATCGACTTGGGACGCGACCAAGCTTTGGATCGCCGGTCCTGTGATTCCACCCAATGCACCCAAAACGATTACGACGAGGATCATCCAGCCTGCTGGAGCAAGTCCGTATCCGAGAAATGCGACCGCCGAAATCGACGTGCCCAGGATGATTGCGGATCGTTCGCCAATTCTGGCAATGATCGGCCGCACCAATCCGCCTTGCACGATTGCCGCCGTCACGCCGACCAATCCTAGCACCAAACCGTTGGTCATTTCGCTCCAGTCGTATCGATAGGCGGTATACAGTACCCATACGTTTTCGAGTCCTCGTTGAGCAAACGACAGACACAGGAACACAATCGCTAAACCGGCGACCAGCGGGTAGACTCGCAAGCGTCCGATTGAGCCAAGCGGGTTAGCTTTTTTGATGGAGAAACTGCTTCGTTTTTCTAGAGGGAGTGATTCAGGTAAAACGAGGAAACCGTACAGCCAGTTAGCCAATGCCAGACCAGCCGAAACAAAGAACGGCAGTTTGATGTGAATTCCGCCCAGTACTCCTCCCAAAGCCGGGCCGAAGATAAAGCCAAACCCAAACATCATTCCGACCAACCCAAAGTTTCGGGCTCGATTTTCTGGTGTTGAGATGTCGGCGATGTAAGCGTTCGCGGCGGAAAAACTGCCTCCCATCACGCCAGCAAGGATTCGTCCGGCAAACAGCCAGCCGATACTTGGTGCAAATCCCATCACTAAAAAATCGATCCCCAGCACCAATAGCGAACCTAGGATAATGGGCCGTCGACCGTAGCGATCTGACAAGGCACCTAAGATTGGCGCAAACAAGAATTGCATCAATGCATAGGACGCTCCGATCCAGCCGATGTACCATCCCGCGGACGAATCGACGATCGCTTTTAGTTCTGCCGCGGATTTTCCGGCCACCAGTTGAGCATCATTTTCGATGAAGCTTTTTACTAGTTCGGGCAATACTGGAATGATGATTCCGATGCCAAGGACATCGATAAACAACGTTATCAGGATAAACGAAATCGCGGTTTTGGGTGGATCCGCAGATGCCATTGAGTCTTCATTATTCGAGTTATCTTCCTGCGCCATATCGTGTAAATTCGTCGCTGCAGAAAGATGTGAGGCGGATAGGTTTTGAAGGATCGTCAAAGACAGGCGATTGATTCTAAGCCAGAACTTGCTGCCATCACAGCCGAAAACCGTATATCGAAGGGGAATCAGTTTTACAGGTTAGTCAGGCCTGTTGAAATGGTAAGCCGATGTGTTGGCGGGAATTTCCACTGGTGGTCTGTCAACGCTGAGTTGACCAGTTTGCCTTTTGGCCAATACTGCTCGATTGAGAGTGTTTCGTTTATTGAACTCCAGATCGTGTCGCTTTGGCAAGGTAGTGGCCCTTTGGTAAACTGATTGGTACCGCATTGCGACATTTTTTGGCTTCGAGAGAAGCATTGTCATTGGAACCTTCTATTGAGTGACCGCTACCTATGCCGTTGAGTACCGATGTAAATCTGCCGAAGAAACATGAGGCAATCTTCCCAGAACGCTGCGTCCGGTGCGGTTGCGATCCGGAGGGCCGCTCGATTCGCATCTGGACAAGTAGTATTGGTTGGTGGACTGCCGTGTTTTGGATGTTTGGCCGCGGTTTCACCGCCCGCATTCCGGCGTGCCGCAGCTGCGGTTGGCGGATTCGTGTACAGCGTGTTGGCGGATTGATTTGCGTGGTTGTATTTGGGTTTTTCTTTTTGGTTTTAGTCGGGCCTTACCTAGAAAGATTCCTGCCAAGAGCGCTTCGGAAATGGGTGGCCATGGGATTACTGCTGCTATGTTTGTCGCCGTGGCTGCTCTGGGAAATGTTTTTTCCACCAGCGTTTGATATCACCGCGTATTCCAAAAGCGTCGACTATGAATTTCGTGATTCGAGCTACGCGCATGATTTCGCTGAATTAAATCAGCACGCCGAATGGATAAATGTCGACTGATGCTACCTGCGGTGACCAACATGGTTCTTTTCTAACGAGCACAGCGATCTACGTAGTACTGTTCAATCTTGGATGCCAAAAAACGATTTGGTTGTTGCTAAGATTTCGGTGGACAACTCCTCAACCGGCTCGCCGCGACACTCTGCTACCGTCTTCAAAATATGCGGCAAGTACTTAGGTTCGTTGCGCTTAATGCGAGGCCG
>CAZORR010000143.1:1438-7743 GCA_964582115.1 uncultured Pirellulaceae bacterium | reverse complement strand
ATCTTTGGCGGCTGCGTCGTGATCATGGACACTCATGGTGCAGTAAATGGCGAACAATTATCGCAAGCGTTGGTCGACCACGACATTTCACTGTTGCAAGCCACGCCGGGAACATGGCGGTTGATGATTCAATCCGGCTGGAAAGGCAAGCCAGGACTGAAAGTTCTGTGTGGTGGCGAGCCAATGCCTAATGACTTGGTCCAACCGTTGCTAGATCGTTGTAGCGAACTTTGGAATATGTATGGCCCGACTGAGACTACCGTTTGGTCGGCGGCGTTCCAGATCAAATCGGCAGAAGCTCAGATTTTGATCGGCAAACCAATCGGCAATACCCAGATTTATATTCTTGGACCAGACGGACAAGAAGTTCCAGTCGGAGCCGAAGGCGAGGTTTTCATCGGCGGTGCTGGCGTTACGCTCGGCTACCGCAACCGACAGGACCTGACCGACGAACGTTTTGTTGAAAATCCGTATCGAAACCCATTCACTCACTATGTCAGCGACCGCCTGTACAAAACAGGTGACTTAGCACGTTACCAATTCGACGGGAATCTTCAGTTCCTTCGTCGCAACGACAAACAAGTGAAAGTTCGTGGGTTCCGTATCGAACTCGGCGAGATTGAACAGAATATCGAAAGCCACGCAGCGGTACAACAGAACGTTGTGATCGTTCGCGAAGACACACCGGGCGACCATCGCTTGGTCGCCTACTTTGTGGCTCGCCCAGGTCATAGCGTGGACGGAAATCAGCTCCGCGAACATTTGCGACAATCGGTACCGTATTACATGCTGCCACAGCATTTTGTAATGCTCGACGCGTTTCCGCAAACCAACAACGGCAAGATCGACTACAAGGCTCTTCCTGCCCCAAGAGCCGAAGCCGTCGTTACGGATAAAGACCAAGCGGCTCCCAATACGCCAGCAGAAGTGTTCATGGTCAAGCTATGGGCTGAGGTTTTGGAAAGCGATGACGTTGGTTTGAACGATACGTTTTTCGATGTCGGTGGCCACTCTTTGTTGGCAATGAAAGTCATCAGTCACGTCAAAGAAAAAGTCGGCGTCAAGCTCGGCCCACAAGACTTCCTCGTTTGCACACTTCAGCAGTTAGCGGAAAAACTGGACGAAGCGGATGCATTCAAGAATGGTCAAGGTGTGCCTTCGGATTCGAACGCCAGCGATGCTGCAACTAAGAAACTATCCGAAGTAGCGTCAGCCACAGAAGTCGACAAAGCCGTTGAAGCGTCGGCTGATTTGATCGCAGAAGTCAACTCAAACAAAAACAAAAAAGGCAAAAGCCTGTTGCAAAACTTGAAAGGTTTTTGGGACTAACATGAAACCATTATTTTTCAACAGTGACAACCAACGTCAGCTGTACGGTGTTTACCATGCACCTTATCGCTCGATCGGTTCGTCACCACGGGCGGTCGTAATGTGTTCTCCCGTCGGGCAAGAATACATACGTTCGCATTGGTCCTGTAAGCTGCTTGCCAAACAGATGGCTCGTGGCGGGGCCCATGTGTTGCGCTTTGATTTGAGCGGCCATGGAAACTCGACTGGTAACATGGACGAACAACAATCGCTGCAGTCTTGGACGGACGACATCAACCACGCAATCGATTGGATTCGTGAAGAGTCAAATGCGGACAACGTCATGCTGGTGGGCCTTCGGTTTGGAGCGACCCTGGCAGCGCTTACTGCCGCTCAGCGCCATGATGTTTATTCGCTAGTCGCCTGGGAACCAGTGATCGATGGAGCCGACTATTTGACAAAACTACGAGCGATGCATTCTCGGATGATTGATTTGTGGGTGTCGAAAATCAGCACACGTAACGATGGCGAACAAGAAGAAATCTTAGGTTTCCAGATGTCGCGATCGTTATTGAATGAGATTGAGCAAATCAAGCTGGATCTTTCTGAACTGTACTTGCCGCAATTGGTCGTCGACCTTGAATCCAATTCACAGCAGTATTCCCACGCGGAACCAAGTTTACAGCGAACGATTCGAACCGACGACGAACCGGCGTGGGACAAATTAATGACCATGGAAACCGCGTGGTTACGACCGCAAACCACGCGATTAATCGTTAAATCTGTTGCCGACATGTTTGGTCGCTTGGAACGGATCAGCGCATTGCACAATGAACAGCCACAACAATTGGCGGAGATAGTTTGATGAAAGAAATCGTTTGCCAATTTGGCCCAGACAATGGTTTGACTGGAATTCTTTGCCAGCCCGATGAATCGGTGCGCGTTACTGATGCTCCGGTCGCGTTGATTCTAAATGCTGGAATCATTCACAACATCGGTCCGTTTCGACTGCACGTCGATATCGCCAGGATACTGGCCGCTGCAGGGTTTGCCAGTTTTCGCATCGACATCTCTGGATTGGGTGACAGTCAAACCCGAACGGGAAAGCTTGAAGACACCAACCGAGTGTTGCAAGATGCAAACGATGCGATGGATCACCTAGCACAACAGTTCGGCGCCGACCAGTTTGTCGCGATCGGGCTTTGCAGCGGAGCGTATAATGCTCATCAGGTTTCGATCGCGGATCCGCGTGTTGTCGGCGCAGTATTTTTCGATGGGATTGTTTTTCGCACGCCGGGTTACTACTTCCGGCATTATTTGCGATTTGCGAAACCTCGTTTTTGGCGAAATGCGATTAAAAGAAGAATGACAGGTGAATCATCTGCCGGTGAGGGGGAAGGTGAAACACTGGGAGAAAGTGAATTCTTCGAAGTTGACCAAACCAAAGATCAAATCGCTGATGAGATTTCGGGTTTTGTAGATCGCGGCATGAAAATGTTGTACATCTACACTGAAGGCTACGATGATATCGCCAGCGCATCGCAGTTCGAGGAAATGTTTGGCATCAAGCCGAACGAACAATTGCAAGTCGAGTACTTCAACCAAGCGGAGCACACGTTTCAACTGACCCAGAACCGCAAAGCCGCTTGTTCGCGGGTCAAGGATTGGTACAGCAGTCAATTCGCTCAGCAAACGATGTTGGTTCAGTAGGCGATGGTGACGTAGTAGACACTGGTGTCTCTGTAAAACTGAACTCGCTTAAACCTCGCGAAGCCTTCCAACGGTTTCGCGGGCTCGGTCGAGAAAGACGTTTTTTGTTTCGCCTGCTTCAAGCCAGATCGGTGCGCCGATCGTGATGCAACTAAGCAGAGGCACCGGTAAAAACTCTCCCTTGGGCATGACGCGGTTAAGGTTGTCGATATAAACCGGAATCAGTTCGATGTCCGGTCTCTTTTTCGCCAAGTAAAATAACCCGCTCTTGAAACTACCGATCTCCGCAGACACATTCCGGCCGCCTTCTGGAAATACGATCAGCGAACCCGTGTTGCCAATTTCGCGCAACATCATATCGATTGGGCTATTGTGAACCTTCACCTTCATGCGATCAATCAACAACACGTTAAAGATCGACGCCATGTACCGCCGGACGGGGCCGCCTTGCCAATAATCAGCAGCCGCAACGGGTCGTGTTACCGACCGAATCGATCGTGGCAGTGACGCCCAAAGCACTATTGCATCTAAGTGACTGGTGTGATTGGCAAAATAAATTCGCTGGCACGTGCAGGGTTCACAATCAATCCAACGAACGGTTGCACCGCTGAGCGCTTTGGCGAGTCCTGTCAAAAATGGAACAGCGATTTGCTTCATATAAGTTACAAGGGCAGGTGTGATGTGGTTAATTGATCGCGAGCATTGTTTCGTTGTTACCCGACGAGTTCAAGACAGGGCGAGACAAACTGGTCAGACTAGGGCGACTTTAACGGCAAACCGCGTTTCAGACTACCGAAAAATTACCTTCCCCCGCAGGTTTTTTGTACTTAGCTAATGGTGATGACTGGATCTGGGATTATAGTGATGCTTCGAAATTCAAAGGTAACGTCTAACCACTCAAAGGCAATTCGATGAAAAGTTTTTTAGGTCATCTAAGTGTGATCTTATTATTAACCGCTTGTTGCGTTTCAAGTTCGTCTGCGCAAGATTTGGGAGGACCATCTGACGGTAAGATTTTCGTCAAGGTGACTCGAAATCGGGAAATCGCTGGCGCCCCAATCGATTTGAACACGATTAAATTTAAAGCCGAATTTGGACAGGTTTCGATCCCGATGGCCAAGGTCGCAGGAATCAAACTGCACGTCAACGCTGACGACGCAGCCGTGATAGCTCTAAAAAATGGAGACTTGGTAACCGGTGAAATCGAGCTGGAGACCATCTCGCTTAAAACGGCATGGGGCAAGGCCCATGTGAAGCTGGAACAAATCGAAACAATTCTTGCTGATTCCAAATCGCGATTTTTCGCTGAAGCTAACGCAGGAAAAAGAGGCTGGAGATTTTCCAGTGGTCCTACTCCGTAACGCTAAAACAATTTGGGTTTTCCGAGACGTGCAATCGGTCGTAGCTTAAAGCGACGAGTAACATAACATGTTTTTAACCAATTGGAACTTTTCTCGACTAGCAGTCCTGCTACCGTTGGTGTTGATCACAGCATCACACGGACAGTCGGGATCGAGAACCATTGCGAATCAGTCGCAGTCCACTCAGGCTGACAAAAGTCTGGTGACACTGACGGTGGACATGGACGAGAACAAACTTGCTTTGCTGCGTCAGAAAGGATCGTTGCGAGTCGCGATTCCGCCTGTTTATCGAAGCCGAGTTGATGCGGTGCGTCTTAAATACGCAGTTAGCTTTAAGTCGGAAGACGCTTTGCTCCACAACGCCGTCGACAAGTTAAACAATACGGTCACGGTGACTTTTAGTGACGAGACGTTAGACCAACTAGAGTATCAACCGGTAAAGGCAAAGGTTTACTACTCAGGTTTTTCCAATGTGTTGTTGGTATACAAGAAACGCAAAGCGGGAGAGCCACGACGGTTCAGCGAAACGGAGAACCAGCCGACAACCGCAGATAGTGTACGCGTGTTCGCGCGAGTTGATAATAACCGTGGGTTACATGGTTGGATGACCGGACTGGCGAAAATCGAACTCAAAAGTGAATTTGGCGATGTGAAGATTAATTCGACCGACATTGCTGGAATCAAATTGAATGCAAATGGCTCCGGAAGCGTATCGATCCGATTAAACTCGGGGACAACCGTTTCCGGATACTTGAACTTTGATGAAATTAGAATGAAGTGTAGCTGGGGAAAGCAAACACTTTCCCTTTCTGAACTGGATTCTATTGTGACCGATCGTAAGTTTCATTTTGCTACCGACCCATTGCACCCAGGCCGGTGGATTTTTGAAACGGACCTCGCCAATCAACCTCCACCGCCAAGTGCTATCCTACCCACTATACCATCGGTTATCACTCCAATACCAGCAAAGTAGCTATCCTACTATTTCACGATCGATTTCATTGTGAATGCTCGATCTACCTTCAATTAAACAACATCCAAATATCAAAATTAAATAGCGAGAAAAATATTATGTCTTTGTTTGACAAAATCCTAACCACTGCCGCGGCGATGATCATTTGTGTGAGCATGTCGAACCAAGCTGCTGCTCAAGACCAAACCCGGTTCGTTTTGAAGCTTAGCGAAGACTTGGTTTTCAAGCTTCGTGATGTCGGCAGCTTGGCATCAGTTGTTCGTGCCGAATTCCGAAATCGAATTAGTTTGATCGAAGTTCAGTTTGGGGACATCACAGGGAAGACCGCTGAAAACGTGGATGTCGACGTAGAAATTTCCAATGGTACAGCTAACGTAATCATGGATGAACGACTTATCACGCGAGTCAAACAAGGACCGGTCAGAATTGTCGTGCCGCCCAACAAACGAGCGTTTACCCGAGTTAGCCTGGTTTATGCTCGTGGCGAAAACGAAGACGTGCCTAGCCGCCCTGCTCAACCGATCTTGAATAGCTCAGGTCAGCCGATCGACTTGTATTACGTCCGGCTAAAAGGATCGGACAACATGGCTGGTGGAATCGATGGTTTTGATCGCTTTGAAATCGAAACCAAGTTTGGCAAAGTCGCAATGCCGATGGACCAAGTCGCTGGAATCAAATTTCATATCGATGGTAAAGACGCGGCGGTCGTTGTATTGGATAACGGCGACACCATAACAGGGGTTCCGGTGATTCCAGCGGTAACACTACAAACCGACTGGGGCACTGCTGAAGTCAAACCTGCGTTCATGAATGCTTTGACCACGACCTCAAATGCTCGTTTCGTTCAAGAGAACACCGACTTTGGTTTGCGTTGGGAGCTAAAGGCAGGTGACGCGTTCGCGCCGGGCAGAAACTAGTGGCCGATCGCCAATAGAAAAAAGAGTTAAAAACAA
>CAZORR010000143.1:0-1338 GCA_964582115.1 uncultured Pirellulaceae bacterium | reverse complement strand
ATGAAATCGGCACATCGCTCAGTCACACCAGATTCGGAGAGACTTTTACTGCTCCGACAACAGCTTGGATGGACGCAACAAGAAGTTGCCGCCAAGTCAGGTTATAGTGTTCGACTTATTCGGAAAATTGAAAAGCAACAATCGGTACGCCCGCAAACTCTGAGAGACATTGTCGAATGTTATTCACGAGCGATTCACAATGTATCGCCGAAAATCGACAACTTCATTTTACGTCCAAGCCAGTCAGAAGTTGAAAACAGTAGCAGTGAGGATACAGGGGTTGAATGTGAACTCGTAACCAAAATGCGAGAGTATTACGATGTGGTGTACCAGAAACGCCAGCCCGACCGAATCGTAGACTACTGCTGCCCCAACATTCGGTATACAAGTGAGGGAAAGTCTCGTGTTGGTGTCGAAGCAATCCAGCAACGAGCTGAGACGTTACTAAACGCATTTGATCCCATCGAATTCTTGGTCGATCGAATCTTCAGTAATAACCAAACCGTCGTAACCTCTTGGACGGTTCGTATGAAGCATACAAGAGATTTCTTGGACATTCCGGCTACCGGGAGCTGGGTAAAAGTTCGGGGAAACTCCATTGTTGCGTTCGCTAACGGACTCGCTGTTGAAAGTGAGGACCAACTTGATTTAAACAGCCTCGTTCGACAGTTAACCGGGAAAGAAAGACGCGTAACTGAACGCTAACAAGGCTCGGTTGCTTTGGGAAAGCAAACGAGTGCCTTGTGGTTTTATCGCAAAGGTTGGTGTGCATTAATTGAGGCACCAACTGTTTCTAAATGGGTTGCGTTCTGCAACATCAGCGGTCGTTTCGTAAGCCCCAAAGGCAAGGCGACGGACTTGAGAACATTGCGGCCTGGTATAAGCCAGCCAGCATTGAAGACTATGACAAAAGGAGCCCTTTAGCACATGATTTTAAAGAGATCTCAAGATCGGCACGATACCGGCACGTTGGTGGATAAACACCTGCTATTGCTCGACACCATTTGTATCGTGGTTACTATGTCAACCCAGCGTTACACCCTAGGCAAATTGCCTATTTAATCCACTCGTAGAAGATCAAGCTCGAATCCTTTGACTAGGTTGCGTTTAGCACTGAACTTAGCATTGACCAAATTTAGTGCCTTTAAATATTGAAACCTATTTTTTGAATAATTCTGAAATGGACAGACTTCAACTCAATCGTAGAGGGCGTATACACGCTGACCAACAAAAACAATGCCATCCTGTTGCAAGGGTTGGCTTTACGTTGGTTGAGTTGCTGGTTGTCATCGCCATTATTGGAATCTTGATTGGCATGTTGCTCCCTGCAGTACAGGC
>CAZORR010000142.1:5707-7744 GCA_964582115.1 uncultured Pirellulaceae bacterium | reverse complement strand
CACGTTGGCAACGTGACGCTCTAGCCACTGAGCTACACCCGCGTTTTTAGCTGTTCAAGGCCCAAAAAGCCCCAATCAGTGAGCCCGGATTATAGGCACCGCTCTTCCCTTTGCAAGGGGTTTTCTAAAGCGATATTTATTCGATCAGGCTCGAAACGTTTGAGTATTCTCGGCAAATTTTGTAGACTAATTAAAAGACTTTGCACGTTTTGGCAGAAAAACCAAATCTCGCCATCCATCATCAACAACCAGATTGTCCAGCCGTCTAAAAAACACGTAGCCCCAAGACGGTTTTTGCGGCAACGGCTCACTGAGTGCTTATCCGCACAGAAGCCAGCGAAATCTCGGCCTTAGAAAATGAAGGGAAGACATGCTTAAAGCAAAACTAGTCATCGTAGGTGGTAGAGCCAAAACAAAAGAGATTCGCCTAAAACTCCCAACTACGATCGGTCGCGGCAAAGAAGCCGACCTGACGATTCCCCATGCACTCGTCAGCCGATCCCACTCGAAACTGTTCGAGCGCGACGGGCAACTATACGTCAAAGATCTGGGCTCACTTAACGGCACCTTCGTTGACAATAAGCGTATCGAATCTGAGCAAATCATCGCGCCCAACCAGTTGCTAACACTCGGCGACATCACTTTTCGCGCCGTTTACGAAATCGACAACGCCTCTCGAGAGACCTTATCCGACAATCTGATCGACTCCATGCAGACCCTCTGCAGCGTCAAGCCAATGGCCACTGCACCATCTACCCCGAAGCCCTCCGCTGACCGCACAAGCGACTCCCAACCAAACACTGAACCGGTTGCCGATATCGCCGCAGCCAACCTACACCGTTCGGCCATTAGCGAAATCGATTCTTTCGACCCGGACGAAGTCGGCTCGCTAGACACCCCCTCCATGAAGACGGGACCACCACCGATTACGCCCAATCAATCTTCGCATGACCAAACAAGTAGCCAGAAAACGATCACCGAGACACCAATCAACTTTATTAGTAACGAACTCACCGGCGACCCATCAGTCGCTCAAACCAGCGCTATTGATATCGATCTCAATTTACCAGACGATGACACAGCCGCTGCAGTGAGCTCCGTTGGGAAAATCCAAACGGACGACAACTCGCCTTCAGCCATTGACGACTTTCAAATCGACCTTGGCACCGACACACCTCAATCGGACATCGATAATTCTAAACTCGGTTCATTCTTGAAAAAATTTCCCAAGTAAGTCGCAAGACGGCCTATTAAGATAGCTACTTCTTGAAAACGGACTAAATTCGATCATCTGAATCTAGTCTGGACCAAAACGACTCAGCCCCTGCCCAATAGCACCAACCAGAAACCATTGATGAAGCGTAACCACGAAGTAGATCGATTGCTTATTCGTCGTATTCGATCCGGAGAAACCGACGCTTGGTCAGAACTCATCGCTCGCTACGAAGGTCGACTATTGGCGTTCGTAAACAGCCGCCTGTCCAACCGCAGCGCCAGCGAAGATATCGTGCAAGAAGCATTCGTTGGATTCCTCAACAGCTTGCCGAATTACGATGGTCGTCGTCCCTTGGAGAGCTATCTGTTTTCTATTTGCGCTTACAAATTGACCGACCACATGCGTCGTGAAGGCCGACGCCCGACGATCCCACTATCGAATCGATCCAGCGATGCCGGCATGCAATGGCACCTGCCTAGCCAAGACCGTCCAGCCAGTAGCATCGCCCGAAGCGTGGAACGAAAAAAACTAGAAGAAGAAGCAATCACCGAAGCGATCGCCGCCCAAGTTGAAAAATGGCAAAAGAAATCCGACTGGACAAAACTCAAGTGCATTGAAATGCTGGTCGTTCGCGGCATCCCCAACATCGTCGCCGCCAAGGAACTAGGCATCACCGAACAGCAGGTCGCTAATTTCAAGTTTGACTTTATCTCTCGTCTGCGTTCGCAAATCAAACGCCAAGGTTTGTCCGCTGAAGTTTTCCCCGAACTGTACGAAGCAGAATAGCCACACTATCAATACGTAAAATCGAGGAAAACTAC
>CAZORR010000142.1:0-5607 GCA_964582115.1 uncultured Pirellulaceae bacterium | reverse complement strand
AACTGTACGAAGCAGAATAGCCACACTATCAATACGTAAAATCGAGGAAAACTACTGCCGTCATCTTTATCCGGTAATCGGGTCAGCTTTAATTTCCGAACCTACGATCGTGACTACGAACAGAGTCGTGGCAATTCCACCACCGATGATAAGTAACTGAGTTAAGATCAAAAACATAGCTGACTCCGTTCTTTGTAATTCTGAAACTACTTTGGTGTCCCACTCCAAAGGGCACTCATCGTGTTCCGTGTTGATTTCGAGTCGTCATTGGCTTGCATTGAAAATTGCGAAGCCGACTCGCTTGGTAGATCCCTATAACGCAATTGCCGCGCCAATGGTTCAGAGTAACCGTGAAGTTCCACCGTGAACTTGATAACAGGCCTCAAATCCGGCAAACATAACCAAACTCATGCCGCGCCAGTATCTGTGACGTTGATCGTTTGACCAAAAATTCGTCATCAAGTTGATGGCACTGTTGTCAAATGGACTCACTTAAACCAATACAGTCCCGACGATCGACACTGTTAACCTTTGCGGATGTTCACGCTTCTCCGCCCTCACCTTCTAAACATGAACGCTAGCGAGTCTTGCTGCCGAAACACAGATTACTGAAGCTCCCGCTACGACTAACCGTAGCTGCATGGAAGAAACTCCAGCACGTCATGTCTTTTTACGAGATCCGTATCAATGCAACTATTTAGCAAACCACTTCTAGCCAACACTTCACGTAATCTACAACGCTTCGGACTCGGGGTAGCGGTCATGGCTTCGGCGTTAGCCAGCCAGTCGGATGCTCAGACCACCTTCCCTCGGACAAATGCGGTGCCTACTTTGACCGCTCGCGCCATCACTGCTAGCCAAACCATCAATCGAGTACATCGTTACTCACTAGATGAATCGGGCAACCTAAACGGCCAAATCACGGTTACGGGCGACAAGCCAAACAACATTGGCATCTACGCAATGCAAGACAATCAGGTCGTGTATCGATCCACCACCAATGCGTCAGGCGAATTCACAATCGCCGAGATTACTCCTGGACGATATTCAATCGTAGTCGCTGGCCGAAACCAACTGGCAGTTCAGGGCATCATGATTGATCGTGTAGCCAGTGAAAACACCAATAGTAT
Source organism: uncultured Pirellulaceae bacterium (assembly GCA_964582115.1). Classification (GTDB taxonomy): domain Bacteria; phylum Planctomycetota; class Planctomycetia; order Pirellulales; family Pirellulaceae; genus Mariniblastus. The sequence goes on along the minus strand of CAZORR010000142.1, from coordinate 4,477 downwards.
CATCCAGCTATCCACTATCCAAACTGGCTACCAAGGTATTCGCGACTTAGTTTCAACTGCACTACCAAAGCAAATCGTAGATCACTTGGGCACTGCAGAAGATACCACGCAACAAGTTTCCGCAACGCTATCTGATGCCCCAATCGCCAATCAAGTTCGCATTATCAATGGGAGCATTCGCGGCCAAATCGTTTCACTGGCTGATGCAAGCAATGCGGAGGGAACCACTGTCCACCTACTGCAAAACAACAAACCCGTTGCCCAAGTCGAAATCGATGACCAAGGCATATTTACCATCCCAGACGTTGAAGCTGGTGCTTACGATTTCATTGCCACCGCAGATTCTGGTCTGGCCGCAATGCGAATCCAAGCCATTGCTCGTGACAAGCCAATGAAAATGGTATCCTTTACTCAACAACAAGCCCTGACTGACCTGAACATTTCACTGGCAGAAGATTGCCCCTGCAATCCAACTCCAATCGCAAACGTCCCGCCCCAGCAAGTTGCGTTAGAACCTTCTTCACTATCTTCAATCGAATACGCTTCAGAATCGATTGGTTTTGGCGGAGCCAATGGAGCTGTCGGTGGCGCAACTGGCAACTTTAGCAATGTATCGGGCAATGTCCTTGGCAATCGTGGAATCATTGGTGCCCGTGGAGCTGCCACTGCTGGACGGAGCAGTGCATTTGGACTGTCTCGCTTGCTAACCATTGCTTCCATTGCAGGCACCGCTACTGCACTTGCTGTTGATGATGATGACAACGACACAGTGCCAGCTTCTAACGCAAACAACTAATGTTCCAACAGAACAACTGGCAGTGACACTCACCGTTGAAGACAGCAATCTGATATTACAAACCTTAGCACCGGCAACCGCCGGTGCTTTTTTTGCGTGACGGGCGATCATCCAACTTAGTGCTTATCCCAATACCTCGTGATAAAGTAGAAAAATGGGTCACTCGAAAAGGTTGTGGGATAAGCTCTTAACACAACCAACAAGAATTTGGCGGCTATCTCGCGCCCTCTAAAATTTTACGTGCTCGCTCATACGCCACATCCTCTAACGTACGGTTCTTCTTCGCCACGCGCTTCCAACAATCAGCAAGCTCAGCTGTAACCGCAGCATCTGCTCCCTTAGAGTTGCGATCGTGCTCGGCGATAAATTCGCAATCTTTGCTGCCGCTACGAGCAAAATAATACATTGCGGCATCCCAATCTTCGGACACCCTTAAGAAAAAGACCGCCATCGATCGATTTGCTTTTTTGTCATCCGATTTATCGACTAACATCTTCGCCGCAGCTCGAGCCTGCTTAGTGATTTGTGCGAGCTGTTTAAATTCCTCTACTTGCTGCTGATACTTTTTTGATTGCTCTTCAATCTTCAACCTAGTGGCCAGCACTTTTCCACCGGTTGCCAACTTCCCCGCAACTTCAAATTCAAATTTCTCTTGGGCCTCAAAAATCGCTGGTGCTAACTGGTCACACACTTTTTGTTGGAGCCAAGAATCTTTGCCCGCCCGTTTCGTCATATCTTCAAACAACAACAACAGGTCTTTCCAGTGATCGTACTCAAACTCATCCAGCAACACATTCCCAATCGCAAACGCAGACCTGAAATCCCCGGCAACAATATACAACCGTCTCGCCTCCAACAACGCCACAAACTGGGCATCTGAATCAGTACTATTACGAGCTTCGGCTTCAATCGAATTCGCCAGCGACTTCAACTCTCTATCTAGATCGTCACCTTTCTTGCCTGACAGGCGTTCGTTTGATTCCCGCGACCGCTTCTTCAAGCCTTTCGTCACAATGCTAGGACGAGGCGTCATCTTCCGGCCCTTTGACGCCGGAAAGCCTTCGGCCAAATAAGAAACCAATTGACGACTTCGGCTACTCAACTTAGGTGCCTTTGCCTTTGATAAGCTTGAGCCAGTCGTCGGCAATTTTGCGCGTACTGATTCAACGGCTAACAATTTTAAATTTCTTGATACGCTGCCATCCAAATCAATTACCGGCGGTTTGGATGCATTAATTTTTACTGATCTCGAATCACCGGTAACCGTTTGAGTGTAGGCACCAGCTTGTGTCAACAACTGTTTGCCAATCCGCATAAACTCTGTTTGGACATCGACCGCCAAATCAACTCCCTCAAACTGGACGTCGGAAACGGCATAACCTGGCTTGGCGACCACCGTCGCCCATTGTCCAATCTCGCGACCAAGCGTCTTGCCCGCAAAGAGCCCCTCTTTATTAAGGTAAATCGGCTTAACGCCTGCGATTCGACCATCCGGCTGTGCGCTAATAGCCAGCCCAGCCAGCACCCGGCCGCCCGGCAAAGTAACTCGAGCCATCTTTTTCTGAGGGTACTTCGCCAATTCGTATTGAAGCCTTTCTTGAACACTAAGACCCGGCGATTCGAAGGGCCGTAATAACTGATCGAGATCCTTTCGATTCGAGCTACCGACTCCCGCGACCTTCAGCTGAAAACTACTTAACGGAACACGCCGTGATCCAGTCCCCGGTATAGATTCGACCCGGACGTTGTGAACACCTGGCTGAATCGTTCGCGTTGCCTTGACTGGGCCAGGTTGAAACAGCGTTGTGTTGTCCAAAACCAATTGACCATCAATCCACAACCGACCACTATTGGTTGAATCCAATGTGAATTCACATGCCTGCTCCGTCTTCGTATCCCAAAAACCCTCCAGTTGCAAGCCGGTCAATTTGCTTATCTGTATCATATCATGCCGGTCAAACAATACACCGGATCGGTGCACCGCTGTCTTACCAAAGTCCTTCATCCGAAACGGTTTTTTTACATAAAAGCGGAACATGAACCCAGGCATTGCTGGGCGTTGGAAATTTTGGCGGTCGACCTTTGCTCGATTCTTATCCTTGGAATTAGTGAACGTCGACTTGCGGTCGGGAGCACGCCTTACGACTTTTCGCCTAAGCTTTCTATCGACTGTATTTTCCTCGTTTACGCTCTCCACTACCGTCGGATTGACATCGCCCTGCCCTGTATCAGAACCAGCGTTGACGTACTGCAAAATCCAATAGGCAGCCACAATCGCAGCCCCCGCCCCACCGACCCAAGCCAAAATCATCATTAAGGCTTGAACAGCGCCGTTGGAGCCCTGTTTACGACGCCCAGGGGTTCCTGGGCCAGTTTCAATTAAAGGCATGTGAGTATCAGGGAAGTGAATTATTTAAGGTGGAATGAGACTAAACGATATTCTAAACAAAAAATTCGCCACATGTCAAAACCCTTAAAGCAAAACCGGCACACATGCCCTTAACCAAAGGACACTCCCAAGCGACTTGAACTTTTCGGCAATATCACATTCCACAAGGTTGCCCGCGCAGCCTCACTCCCTTGTGACTTTTTTACCGAATCGCAATAATTTCCGCATGTCTGAATCATCACAAAATAAAACCATCGCCGACTTTACCACCCTAAAAAACCGGGCCTGTCTCACCCACGCAATCCGTGCGGCCAACGAACTAGGGATTTTTAAAGCATTGATTGCGGGACAGCGCACGGCTGAGCAACTGGCGGCTGAAATCAATGCCCAGCCAGCACAAGTTACCGCGCTAATGAAAGTTATCGCTCGGAGCGAACTGATCGAGCAGTACGATGACGACTTTGCATTGTCCACACTCGCTCGATTGATCCCTGCAGCATACTTTGACTTTGGCGATTCGTATTGGCAACAACTTGTCCAGCACGTACGAACTGGGCAACCCATCAACACTGACGGTGACGAAGCACCTTCGGCAAACATGGACTACCAAATCCAACAAGCATCTCAAGAGTGGATGCTCACCCCAACTGCCTTGGTGGTCGCCCAAGCATTAGACATCGGCCGCTCACGAACAGGCTTGGACATCCTTGAACTTGGCTGTGGCTCAGCCGTGTTCGGTGCCACATTGGCCCATGCCGACCCAACTTCTAGGTTGACATTAGTGGACACAAAACCCGAAATCGCTCGAGCCAAATCTACCTGCGAAAGCGTACAGATTCTGTCACGAACCGCGTTGATCGAAGCCACACAATGGCGCAATGTGGAAGTGATTGATTTAGCCGACACACCGGCCGACGACGAATCCGCCATGGTTGCTCAGCCGACCTTCGACCTCGTCATCGTCCATAAAAAAATTCACCTTACACCGCTTAACGAAACCGCTGCCCTGATGAAAAAACTAGGCGCTTTGCTACTCAAACGGGGCGGAGAACTAGTGATCATTGACGTCTTTCCCGGCCAACAAGACGGTGAAGAATACCGTGAAGTGGTCGAACTCGAGTACGGCTTACGTCACACGCCAGGCAGCATGCACCATCCACGTGACCTAGAACCAGCACTGAAAGCCGCTGGCTTTGCGAGTGTCCAGTTCGCACACCTTCCTGCCCAACCCTACCTGTACGGTTTGATCCTCGCCGCCAAAGGCTAATCTTGACTGAGCCCCTACTAAGAGC
>CAZORR010000141.1:0-7768 GCA_964582115.1 uncultured Pirellulaceae bacterium | reverse complement strand
ATCATCAACTTGATCTGGCTCTGCATCGCAGCAGCGGCTTCCTTGCTTTTTGAAATCGCTGTGATCCCGCCAACTCGTTCGCCGTACAAACCAAAGTTTTTGGAAAACGAATTACAAACGATCGCCTCATGCCCAGCCGCCACGAAGTTTCGAATCGGCGCCGCATCCGCATCCACGGACTCGCCGAACCCTTGATAAGCAAAATCGAAAACCGGCACCAACCCTTTGTCCACGATCAAATCGCAAAGCTGTTGCCACTGTTCAGGCGTCGGATCAACACCGGTCGGGTTATGACAAACCGCGTGTAACAAAACCGCTTCGCCCGCGGTCGCTGATTGCAGACTGGCGAGTACTTTGTCGAAACCAATTCCCGTTCCCGAATCGTCCAAGTAGTCATACTTCTTTATCTCAAGACCAGCAGTCGCAAAGATCTTAGTATGGTTCGCCCAAGTTGGATTGCTCATCCAGATCGCGGAAACGTTAAACACTCGTTTCAGGATCTCTCCGGACAAACGCAACGAAACCGTACCGCCGGGCGTCTGAGCGGTACACGAATGCACGTTACCGCCCTCAAACAATTCGTCGCCCAAAATCAATCGCCCGATCGCATCGCGGTAGCTTGGCGAACCGTCAATCGGCAAATAGCTTTTCGTGCCACGACTGGCCAACAACTTTTTTTCCGCTTCGTAGACCGCGTTCATCACCGGCGTCTTGCCAGATTCGTCTTGGTAAACACCAACCGACAAATTAATTTTATTCGGATTGCTGTCTTTTTTAAACTTCTCGATCAAACCAAAGATCGCATCCGGAGGATTTAGCGGGGCGTTTTCAAACATCTTTTCTTTCGTCGACTCAATGATAAGCGGATTGATAAATTCAAATCTGTATCCTAGCGAACTGGCCACCAATACCCGGTACCAATTCACTGCTCATGGCAAATCCCAAAGGGCTGGTTAACAACCAAGCTACGAGCTACAACAACCACTTCGGGAAGCCACGCCCATCCAAAAAACAGGGCGAAGCCAAAACTAAACCGACATCGTAGCATCGATCCCAAGCCATCAAAAGCGGTAAAGACATACTGTTCTTCAATTGCTTGGCCCACGAATGAATTCCACCAGCATGAACTCGACCAGCGTTACAAACACCAACCAAACTCATTTACCCAATTTGGGAGCGGTCGTGCTGTGTGGTGGACAAAGCTCACGCCTAGGCGTTGACAAACAAGAGTTAATCTTTGGCGGAAAAACGTTCCTAGAAACCATCGTGCAATCGTTAACGCCCGTAACACAACAAATCGTACTCGTGGGCAACGTCGACGCAGATCAACATCAACTTCCTCGTTCGGTTTCAATCACACAAGACAAACTTGTCAACAAAGGACCGCTAGAAGGAATCCGCGTTGGACTGGAAACACTATCCAGCGACTGCGAGTACGCGTTTGTTAGTAGTTGCGATGTCCCGTTACTAACCGGTGCGTTGGTTGAATTTCTGTTCGCACGCATGGGTGATCACGATGCGATTGTTCCAACCAAAGGCCCTCGCAAATACGGCATGACAGCGATCTACCGCACCACGCTTCATATCGCCATCAAACAAAGAATCGCACAAAACAAACTGCGAGTGTGTGACCTTGCTGAAGGCTTCAACGTTGCCAACATTGATGCGGAAGCACTACGCGTCGTTGACCCAGAACTTGACACACTCACCAACATCAACTCGGCAGAAGATTACTTTCATCTGTTAAAGCGGTTTGATCAGCAGTGCCCAGAAAAGCTTCGGCGAAGGCTAATACGCCACCAAAGTTAAAAGGCTCAGTACAGGCCTTGTGCCACGAAGTAGTCAAGCGACGCCGGACACCAACCAACGATTACTCACCGTTACTCAGGGGACTCACGACACCTGGAACACCACGGCCTAACCCATCTCGTTGGCCAAATTTCAGATGCGGAGTTTTAATTTGCAATGGATAGGGGCGGGGCCGAGGAGCCTCCATCGCCAGTGTTTGTTTGACGATCCCATGAATCGCTTCGACGGAAGCTGTCCTGCCCAAGCAATATACGGGCTCGTCATGAATCACTTTCAAACAAACCCCAACGGCCTGACAAGGTCGCTTAATGACCGGTCTTAGCTGGCGTAAGCGTCTGTTGCGACGCAAGAAACGCAACAGCGCCGGAGCATCGGCGACATCCAAAGGCTCACAGCATAGCAACAACTCAAACGTTTCTCGCTGACCAATCACAATCGCTTGATCAACACTGTTGGCTACCAACACACGATAACCGAAAACGCTCAGATCACTGGCCATTGCAAAGGCTGCTTCAGCATTGGTGTCGACCAGCAAAAGCGAAGGTTGGGTTGTCTGTGTCATGTCATTTCCAAGAAGCGAACGAGCTTTAGGACACTGATTAGTTATCTTTTCGGCTAACTGGCCGTCAAAGTTTACCAATAGCACAAATGGTCGCTTTGCCAGCAAAACCCGTACTACCCTCCAACTTTCACACACCAGCCGATTTATTCCTTAATACTACGACCAGCCGATTATTAGCGCTGACAACTACCAGCCAAAAACCAAACGGAAACCGACCAGCTAAAAAAACAGCCAAGACCACTTCAATGGTCAACAGACGATCAACTGTTAGCAACGGACCGCAAAAGAGTGAAAATTAAATCGACCGGCAAATCGATTGTGGCTGGATCAATTAGAACGTCGAAACCGAACGCTAAGCGGAATGCTTCGTCGCATCTCCAGCTACACCCACGTATGCAAACACTCTGCGGTACGACCAACCCTCTTGGAGACTCAAATGTACACTCAAATTCTTCGTCTAGCCGTCATCGCGGCAGCATTCCTTATCGCCATCCCGGCGTCAGCTCAACACTTCAACCACGGTGGTGATGAGCAACTTGGCTTCAGCGTCTTCTCACCAGACAACTGCGGACGTGGTATTAGTCAACAACAGGCCGAAGGCATCTGGGGCGGATACTGCACCGAATCTTGCGGCTTTACAGCCAGTGGAAACACTGGATGCGGAAAGAAGTGTGGTTCAAAATGTGGTTTACGCAATAAACTACACGGTGGACATGGCGGTTGTGGTTGTGGTGGCAACAGCGGAAGCTTCAACTACCCAGCAGGTGGCTGCGGTTGTGGTGGCGGTGGATTTCATGACGGTGGCTGCGGTTGTGGCGGCGATGGATTTCATGGTGGTGATGACTGCGGCAAGCCTCGACATGGTTGCTGCAAACTTCTTGGCGGCTGCAAAGCCAAAGGTGGACACGGTGGTTGTAAGTCTCGACAGTTCGGTGGTCACCATGGCGGCTGCAAAGCTATAGGTGGACACGGCTGTAAATCTCGGAAACTCGGTGGTCACCATGGTGGCTGCAAAGCTAAAGGTGGACACGGTTGCAAATCTCGGCACGGCTGCTGCAAGCTTTTTGGTGGTTGCAAGAAGTTCGGTCGTAGCGCACAACAGTGCGGTACAAGCGGAGCTTACTTTGAAGAAGCAGTAGGATTCGAGTACGGCACCAGCGGAATGCAGAGCTGCGTGTCTTGTAATACCTGCGGATCATTCAATCAGTTGGTTCAAGAAGCTGACGCTCAGAGCGTCCTCGGTGGCTTCGATAATGCAGCCTCAAATGAACTGTACCCTCAAAGCCTACCACTGCAACACATCCCAGCCTCAAGCTGTTGCAACTAAACCAATCGTTGTTGTTAACCAACACGACTAGTTACTCCGGACAAAAAGGACGCCAAGAAATCTCTTGGCGTCCTTTTTTATTGGCTCTTTCGGGAACACAGATACAAGCTCGATACACCAGATAGTGCATCCGGCAACCACCTCAATCTACAACGCCGCTGGCAAGTCTCGTCGTTCGAAATACCACAGACCAATGAAGTACATGATCGCCGCCAACAACAACGGCAGCAAACAATTCGGCAGCAATCCCAACGAGGCAATCGAACCATCAAGTCGGTAGCGGTACAACCAAAACGCCGACTCAGGTACCGCTTGAAATCGCTCAATCGACCCCGCTGGATGATACAGCCCAAAGATGCACCAGTTTTCCATCCAGCTAAAACGCTCGGACCCTTTGCCCACAACCTTCATGCTGGCGTTGGCGAAAAAGAAAGCCGCCAACACTCCTAGCGAACGCCAACGATAGCGATCAAACGCCGAACACATCGCCGCAAACCCCGCAAAGAAAACCGACACGCTAAATACGTTCACCACCCCCGGCAAAAACATCACCGGATTCACATAATCCGACAAACGATTGACCTCAACCGTTGGCTTCAAAAACTGCAACGGAATCCGATAGTCGATCACTGGAATCCAGATCGTCGGGTAAGTCGACTCTTTGACCGTCGCGAACCATACCCCCGCCGCCATCCCCAACCACAACACCAGCGACAACAGCAGCAACCCCACCACGGTGTACATCGCATGCCGCAAGTACACCTCGCGCCGACAAACCGGTTGAGCCAACAGCATCTCCATCGTTCCTCGACTCAGTTCGCCACTAACCACGTCCGAACCGCGAACCATCGCCCACGCAGCCAATAATGAAATCATCATTGGTTCATCAAAACCCGTCGACGTACGTCCCAGGTACGAAACCAACCAATCAAAATCAACCGAAGCAAACTGCCGCCAATCAGACGGCAACAGATCAATAATCTGCCGAAACTTGCTTGTATCCAGTTCGCAAACCACCGTCACCCGAAACCAACCAAACGCAAACAGACCGATCGCAATGGCCACGAACAGCAGCCAACTTTCGCTCAAATACTTTTTCCACAGCGGATTCTTCATTCGTCACCCTCCGCCTGTTCAGCACTTTGGCCTTCACTGACGACCGCCATAAAACCTGGCTCACGTGCCCCCGAATAATGAAAGCGTTCGTAAACGCTTTGCAATCCCACCGGCCCCACAGACACCTGCTCCAACGGCAGCGTCGCCAACCAACTCAAGGCATTGGTAAGCTCACCCGAGAATTCGATCTGCAACTGATGACCGGCCAACTCAACCTTCATCTGTCCCGCCAACGACTCGGGAACCGACAAACGCTCATCATCAAAACCTTCGCTAAACGTTCCTTGAATACGATGGCGACGGTTGAATTCGGCCATCGGTTGCACATGAACCAACTGCCCCTTCCGCATCATGGCAACGCGATCGCAAATCGATTCGATCTCGGTCAACACATGCGACGAAAAGATCACCGTCTTACCAGCGGCCTTGGCTTCGGCGACCATCGTCAGCACTTCCGCCTGCACGGTTGGGTCAAGATTTGCGGTTGGTTCGTCCAAGATCAACATCGGCACGTCCGCCGCAAACGTAACCGCGAGTGCCAACTTTTGCCGCATCCCCGTCGACATTAGACCAACCCAACGTTTCAAATCTAAATCCAGCCGATCAGCAATCGCCAAACCCCGCTCAAACCCAGCTCGCTCGGCCGCAGCACCACGATGCCGAAAACTCAACTGCTGCCTCAACGCCCGCTTAGCCCGCATCAAACCGTACATTCTCGCATCGCCCGGCAAGTACGACACCAATCGATGGACCGCCATTCGATCCGCCAAACAATCCAAACCTCCGATGCTGGCCTGACCAGACGTTGGTCGCATGTACCCCATCAGCGTGCGCACAAACGTGGACTTCCCGGCACCATTAGGCCCGATCAAACCCAGCACTTCGCCTTCGGCAATTTCCAAAGACACTCGATCAAGCGCAAGGAAATCACCAAAGCGTTTGGTCAGCTCATTCGTTTTGACAAACTTTGTTTTAGAAGAAACCACAGAGTTACCGCAACGGAGCCTTCCCCATCAACCGACGTAGCATTCCGATTTGTCCTGCATGAATCATTTCATGGTCACCGGCAAACAACAACGCACCATACCGAGTTGCATAAGCAGAAGTCGGCGGGCCAAGTTCCTCGTCCAACGCGTCGCCATCGTAAGTAACGATTTCGGTTCTCATTTGCTGATGCACTTTCTCCAACACCGACATAATCTCCTCTGGCGAAGGATGATTTTCGATATCCTGGGACGGGTGAGTCCCACGCATGAACAACTTGCGAAACTTACTGGACATCAATTCGGCGTCCACTTCACGATTGCGCCCCCGCTGCTGAAACAACGTCAATCCATACTCGGACATCGCGATATGCCCCACTTGCCAGGCGATATGCGTTTTAAAATCGCCCGGCATCCAGAACCAATCGTCCGGTTGTAAATCGTCCAGCAACGTCATCGTATACTTACGCGCGAACTCAATCCGACGAACCGCGATTTCCAATCGTTCGGAAACTGGGCTAACGATTGAGTATTCGTGATTGAAAATTTCCAAAGCCCCAATTCCTTTTAATACCAAAACAAGTTGCGGTTCATCCTCAACCATTGAAAACGACCGCCTACCATCAGCCACGTCTCGCCTTCACTAGCAGCGTGCCCATCGACAATCCTAGATTATCCCTTCGCGTCTCAACAGCCACATTCTTGGCACAAGCGACTTTTCATCGTCGTCCTACCACGTTGCGACATGATTCTCAATCAAACTGTGAATTTCGCTTCATTGACTGCCGCCCAACAGTTAAGATGATCCTTGGACAGGTGACTTTTGAGACAGTTCCTTGCTTCAGCGTCTATCTTGACAAAAATTATCTCGCGCCACTCTAGTTTCCCCAAAAGAACTCCGAACGAATTACAAAACCAAACCGCACCCGATACTTAATCCGTACACCGTCATCACAATGCCTATCAACGTTCAATGCAAACGAGCCATCGTCGACCCGACCACAGAACAACGACGTCCTTGCGGACACGCGTTTAAAGTCGCCGATTCGCTGGCTGGAAAAGTAATCCGCTGCCCGCAGTGCAAGCAAGGCATACAGATTGACGACCCTACCAAACCACCCACCAAAAAATCAAAGCGCGCCGCCGCCCCAGTCGAATCGATGGCCCCCCTTGCAACCCAGCAAGGCATCATGGACCAAGAAACCACAAAAGCTTCCGGGCAATACCAAAAAGTCCGTGTCTGCAACCAATGCGGCAAACCAGTTGCGAGTAACGTTTGTAAATCCTGTGGCCACCGAAACAACAAATTCACCAACCAATCCACCGAACAAATCAAACCAAAACTATGCGGCATGCAACTTTGGTTTAGCCAAACCATTCAGCAAGCACTGCCCATCAAAGTAATGGTCCTAGTAATGCACTTAGCAATGCTGGTAATCGTGTTACTGGTCGGCGGATCGACGATTATTGGAATGACCACCCAAAACGTTTCCGTTACTGCCGGGCTCGTTATACTTTTGATGGTGACGCTTGGCTTGATTGTCTACCTTGCGTTCACCTTCAAAAGCTACCAGTTTCTAATCCAACCGGGCGCCGAACTGGCTTGGTTTCAAAAACCGTTTTGGAGTTTTATACTGACCCTTGCACGCAGCAAAAACTGGCGCGACTACGACGCCAAACTCAGCAACCGAGTGGTCGTAAAAGCGGACAACCCTCAAACAAGCGACGCGGACGTTTTGGACTTGCCACAGATCCGCCAAGCCCAAGTGCTGGATCTTGAGAACACGCTCGTCACCGACGCTGGCCTACAATCACTGCATATTCTGAAAAACCTACGGTGCCTCGTCTTGCGAAACACCCAAGTCACTCCCGCCGAAGTGTACCGCTTCCAACAGGCGTTCCCGAAAGTTTGGATTTGGTACTAAGAGCTTATCCCACAACCTTTTCGAGCGACGCATTTTTCTACTTTGT
>CAZORR010000140.1:0-7775 GCA_964582115.1 uncultured Pirellulaceae bacterium | reverse complement strand
CCGTCAAAGACGTCAAGAAAAAAGGCCGCACCGAAGACCTTGAATGGCGAAACGGCACCGTCGAAGAACGTTTATCACATGCTTTGATCAAAGGCATCGATAAGTACGTCGTCGAAGACACAGAAACCGCTCGGCTAAAATACGATAAATGTCTATCCATCATCGAAGGGCCGATGATGGACGGCATGGCGATCGTTGGCGATCTGTTTGGAAGTGGAAAAATGTTCCTGCCACAGGTGGTCAAATCCGCTCGTGTTATGAAAAAAGCCGTGGCCCACCTGTTGCCGTTCATGGAAGAAGAAAAACTGGCCGCTGGCGTGGCTTCGGATAGCAACCGCGGCAAGATCCTACTGGCAACCGTCAAAGGCGACGTGCACGACATCGGTAAAAACATCGTCGGTGTGGTACTGGGCTGTAACAATTACGAAATCATTGACTTGGGCGTGATGATCTCTTGCGAGAAGATCCTTGAGGAAGCGGTCAAGCACAACGTCGACATGATTGGCCTGTCGGGTTTGATTACCCCGTCGTTGGATGAAATGATCTACGTCGCAAAAGAGATGCAACGTACCGGAATGAAGATTCCACTACTGATCGGCGGGGCGACCACCAGCGACAAACACACCGCGGTTAAAATTGCTCCTCAATACGAACACGGCGTCGTGCATGTTTTGGATGCTTCACGGAGTGTCGGGGTCGTTGACCAACTAATCAACCCAGACCACAAACCTGGTTTCATTGCGAAAAACGATCAACTGCAAGCCAAGCTAGTCGCCGGATACCAAGAACGTCAAATGACGTTGGTCCCCTACACCGAAGCGTACGAAAAACGATTCCCAACCGACTGGGCGAACGTCGACGTTCCAACGCCTGCGTTTACTGGCACCAAAGTTGTCGGCACACCGGACAACGGAAACGGTTGTGGCGAGTTGCCGCCGGTCGAAGTTGAAGTCACGTTGGAACAACTGGCCGAGTACATTGACTGGTCACCGTTTTTTGCTTCTTGGGAGTTGCACGGCAAATACCCAAAGATTTTGAAAGACGATGTTGTCGGTGAAGAAGCAACCAAACTGTTTGCAGACGCTCAAGCAATGTTGAAAACGATCTTCGACGGCAAAAAGCTTACCGCTCGCGGCATTTATGGATTCTACCCAGCCAACAGCGACGGCGATTCCGTGGTGCTATGGACCGATGATTCTCGCAAAACCGAACTCACTCGATTTCACATGCTACGCCAACAATGGCAACGCAAAGGCATCGATCATTTCCGGTCACTGGCGGATTACATTGCCCCGATCGATTCCGGCAGAGCCGATTTTATCGGTGCGTTTGCTGTTACGACCGGTCATGGTTGTGATGAACTGGCCAAGCAATACCGTGACGCACTGGACGACTACAACGCGATCATGGTTTCAGCGCTGGCCGACCGGTTGGCAGAAGCGTTCGCCGAAATGCTCCACCAACGCGCTCGCCAGGACTGGGGCTTTGGCGTCGACGAAGGCTTGGACAACGAACAGTTGATCAAAGAAAAGTACCGTGGCATTCGCCCGGCCGCTGGCTACCCCGCCTGCCCAGATCACACCGAAAAAGCAACTCTCTGGAAACTACTCGATGCAGAATCCCAAACGGGAATCTCGTTAACCGAGTCCTTCGCGATGTGGCCCGGTGCCGCCGTAAGTGGGTTGTACTTTGCTCACCCCGAAGCTCGTTATTTTGCGATCAACAAGATCACCAAAGACCAAGCCGAACACTATGCAAAGCTCAAAGGCATCTCGATGGCCGAATGCGAGCGTTGGTTGCAACCGGTGTTGGGTTATTAAAAGATTCCGGTAGTTTCGTGGCTGGTTACGCCGCGCAGGAGTTCGCAAGATAAAAACGCATAGTTTTTTTGAAACACATTCTCTGCGTTCTCCTCGCTGCGTTTCAAGAGGCTTTCTAGAATTAGTCCATTCCGATCGCGTAAACATGGCCCTCTCCCGAATCCACGCTACGCAGCTTTCAGCAGATAACCTAAATCCGATCCTTGCAACAAAGGCATCACTTCAGAATTGAAATTTTCAACCGTATCGTCAAGTGACCTAACCAGCTTCACGGTACCTGGTGTTAAACAATCGACACTGATACCTAAATCGTTCAGCATTTCAGCAATGCAGTCGGGCACGACTCCAGTATTCAAACCACGAATCTGCTCGTAATCCAGCGAATACACTTTATCGAGGCCAATCCTGTTAAGCCAATTTTCAAAAACTTGAATCTCCGACAAACGCCGCGACAGCTCGCCAATCAAAATTGATGAATCGAGCTTAACCTTCACGTCCTTTACATCGCCATCGGATCGGGCCACGAACTGCCCGGTCTGTGCAGCGATGACATTGCTCACGTAGGTCTCAAGCACATTGCGTCTTACAAGATGTATCGCAGGAAATTGATGCTTTTTAATTTGCTTCAACAAAAACGGCACATCTAAAAGTGAATGCCACGCTGGATTCAAATTGTGTACAGAATTGTATTTCACATCCATCAGAGCGTATTCGGTGTTGAGTGGTTCTACGAACTCTTGAATGAATGACTCAAACAAACTGGACATATTGTCATCACTTGGATAAACCATCTCCGGATGCTTTTCCGTTACTTTTTTTCGATGCTGCCAGAAGAGAGCCGGTCGTCCATTAAATCCAAAGATTTCATGCAGGTTCGCAATCCGCGCATCGGAGGCGAGACAACTTCTAAGAAAGTTCGTCCCACTTCTTTGTGTCGCAAAAATGAATAACGGTTTGGCCATCGTTTCGTCCTTTATCGTTTTGCCATATTCCTTAGCTACCTAAACCTGATTCCAACGTTAACGATGTTGGATCTGTCGATCACATGATACGATCAGCGTAGTACTTCCGCCAATCATGACACCCAGCGCTATCGGCTTTAAAATCGCGACAGATATCCGGCCGGTACTCATGGTTTTTGCATTGCCGCGTGTCCATGTCCAACCAAATACAAGGGCTGTCCAAGCTCTCAACGGTTCCGTCGTAATCTGGTTGTTGATAGCCATCAACGTGTGCCTGCCATTCCGTTCTTAAATCATCGGGCATACGGTGCCAATGCGATTCACCAGGATGGCCATCGAGCAAATCTTGTTTGAATCGTTTGTCCTTGGCCGCGCGTTGGCTTAACTCATGATCCGCCTCGATCTCAGCTTCGGTCATCGGCGATCGCGGTAGCACATAAGCCGGATAGCCCATGTGAAAACAACACGCTCCACAGCCTTGGCAATCGACGACGGGTAACTGGCTAGGTTGCGACATAAGTTCTAGCGATATTGAAAAGTGTGCTGGAGCTGCTGGTTCAAACGCGACAACAACGTCGCAGGCGAAATCTTAACACGAGCTCGACCGCCCGAAAACACACCAAGTTCATTTGGCAATGAAGCCGTTTTGACTGAGACCAGATATCGTTTCGCAACCAAACTCGCATCCTGCCGATCCCTAGCGTTTACCGCGGCTGTTTCTCGCGAATCTTCCCACCCACCTATCAAAACCTGGCCCAGTGAGCCGTTTTGAATTTGGTTGGGCAAGCGGTCAAAACAACAACAGACGACTTGATCTGGCTCCAGCAAATCAATCGTGTGTTCATCCACTAACAGCCTAACTTCCTTTTGTGAATCATCGATAATTCGAGCGATCGGCTGGCCGACGCGAACCTGTTGCACCGTTCTATCATTGCCAGGGTTTCGCTGCACCAACAACGATTCGACTCGCCCCTGTACCGAACTAACTAAGTCCAGCGATTGCAACTGAGACCGCAGTTGATCCAAGCGCACCTGTTTTGATTTCACTTGTTCAGCAACCGCCGCTAGGGTTTCGTTTAGCTCTGGAAGTTGTCGAGCCTGCCGTTGTAGCTGTTCGATTCGATTGATAGCGCGTTTGGCTTCGATTTCAACAGCCGCGTACTGATGAGAGAGTTCCGGATCATTCAAATTCAAAACCACTTGCCCTGCTTGCACATGACCGGATTCCATCTTGGCCGTGTTTACAAATCCATTGGAGGTGGCAAACAACGTTTGAGCTTTCACTGGCTGAACTTGTACATCCACATAGACCCAACGCGGCAGCGGAACACAACAAACAAACCACACCGACCCCGCAACGACCATTGCCATCGCAAATCTTGAAAAGGGAAACGATGGCCTATCAGGCGAGCGCGTTGCAACTCGACGACGATTTGATCGATTTGACTTCATAAAACCGTGCCCCACCCACAATAACAACCCTGCCGCCAGCAACCAACCTACGACTTCAATCGATTTCTCATTGGTAAAACAGATGATCGCGACCACGATCGCTGCCAATACCACCCACCGATAAACCGCTGCCATCGCACCGTAAACGACCAACGTCCAATCAAATGAAAACCAACTTTTTGAAAACATCGTTGCCATAAATCGATGCAACTCGTGACGCGATCTCAGGCTAAGATTGGGGCGGTTGAGCAAATCCGATAGTACGTAGTAACCATCGTAGCGCATCAACGGGTTCCCGTTAATGAACAAAGTGCTGATACCGCACAAGGCCATCAATTGAAACGAAACCGTGTTGACGATCCCTGGACTGCTAAGCGTCCAACTGATTGCGGCCAGCAACGTAATCATCAATTCAACGTAAACCCCAGCGGCAGAAATCGCAATTCGTTGGGTCCGACTTTCCAAACGCCAAGCCGTCGTTACGTCACAATACAAAGTTGGCATGAAAAACAAAAACATCACACCAATCTGCTTACAATCAGCTCCAAATTCCATCGCCGCGATCGCGTGCCCAAGTTCATGAACGATTTTCACCCCAACAAACACCAATAGCATTCCAGCAATTCCCGCTGGCGACAACAACCACGCCAGCGTCGGCAAGTGGGGCGTTTGCTTGACACCAACCAGCACCACCAACATCGCCAAACAAGTTAGTATCAACAAGCTGACAACCATCATCGCAGGACGGAACAGCCAACCCACCAAGGGTGAAACGTGTTTTAAAAACGGACCTGGATCCACTCCTGGTAACCGAATGGCCAGCGGGTTCTTCAGACGACTCAACCATCGGTCACCGCTCGTGCGCTGCTCTAGCTGATGCAACCGAGCTCCTTCGGCATGGCTGGGCACAGAAATCAATTGATCGTTCATCAACCGAACGAGAAAACTCTCCGCTGTCACAAGCGTAAATTGCTGGGTACGGTTTTCTTGATTCCAACCCTCACACCATTGCTGCAACGAATCTGCTTTGTGAAGCCACTTTGCGAGGCTTAGCTCGATCTCGCTAAACAAAAAATACT
This sequence comes from uncultured Pirellulaceae bacterium, assembly GCA_964582115.1. GTDB lineage: Bacteria > Planctomycetota > Planctomycetia > Pirellulales > Pirellulaceae > Mariniblastus. The sequence continues at coordinate 2,462 of CAZORR010000140.1, read as the reverse complement.
TTCCCGAAACGGGATCCGTTACCAAGAAGTTACCATCGGCACGACGGTCGATCCGTAAATCCGATCGAAACTTAGGGAACTGCCTGCTCATTGGCCACCGCCATTAGTTGCGGTCGCATCCACCGTTGGGATGATCAAATCACCATTTACACCCGCAGTAATTTGTTGATCTCGATTATCGATCGCCACCCAAATTGGGACCAGTAAATTCAAAGGATTGGCAGTGGGCGCCACGAACGTGACCGTGCCAGCGATGCGTTTATTTTTTAACCCCGGTTGATCGAGTTCGACCGTCGCCGACATTCCCGTTTTGATCTGAGTCGCTTGAGCCACCGTGGCAAAGCCCTCGACTCGCAAACGATCCGTCGAAACAATCTCGCACACGGTTTCGCTCTGCTGCAACCACTCCCCCGACTGTTTGGCAACATGGACCACTAACCCATTAGCCGGTGCAACGATTTTTGCCTTGGCAAGCTTAACCTCAGCCGACTTAATTGCGCTCTGCGTCAATCGAGTGCGAAACTTCGCGATCTCCAATTGGCGGTTTGCTTGCTGCAACTGCAAAGTCGCTCGCTCTTGTTCCAGCCGTTGTTTTTCCAATTTCGCCAGCGGTACTGAGTTATTAACACGCGAGTTGGCTGCGATCGAACGATTGACTTCGGCTGTTGCCACGACCAACGACTTTTCATAGTAATCACGGTCCGTGCTATTGCTAGCATTCATCACCGCAAGCTGATGGTCGAGCTTGATTTGTTCCAAATCAAGCTGTGACTCGGTGGGATCTATCTGAGCAAGGAATTGGCCCTGTGTAACTCGCATTCCTTCTTGAACTGTCACGCTCACTAATAACCCGTCTCGCAATCCAGGCACTTTGATCGAAGGCGGTGCTTTGACGATCGCTCCATTGAGACGAAGTACACCTTGTTCGTCCGAAGTTGCTAGCGAAGTGCTTGCAAGTGAACCGAGGTTTGTTTGAGCGACTAACCGCTGGGTGCCGATTGAGACAATTAGCAACCCAACCGTTAAAAGCGCGGTGGACTTGATACCGACTGATTTGAGTATTGGGTTTCGTTTAGTCATGATGAACTCGATAGCAAACTAGCAAAACGCCTGACAAATCGACAACTAACAGGCTGCCAAGCCAACCCAGTCCATACAAAATGCCGACCAACTAAGACCGGCACAATCGATACCGACTGTGATGATTTAGTTATCGGCCAACAACCGATCGAGACTTGGAAATATCCGATTTTTTAAAGACGAAACGAAATTCCGATGTCCCAATCACAAAAATCTCGAAGTGCTGGCATCATGCGTTTCTGGAAATCCAAGTCTCGTTCCGCAGATCAAGCAGCCCAACAGAGTGGCCCAAGCCCGCAATCAAACTTCATGCCTGGCTACTTGCGGTTGGAGCAGCGGACTTTACTAAGTGCAACCTTTGCAACTTTCGGCACTACCGCATTTGTCCTAAATGACTTTGATGTCGGGCAGGATCTTGATTTCGCTCAGCAAGACGCGATCGTGAACGGCATCTCCCAAGACAGCTACGTGTTTCAAGTCGCTTCCGGCAGCTTCACAGGAGCCACGACAAACCCGCTGATTGAATTGGAGAGCGTCAACGGAGGCACGAACAATCAATTGGAAATCGCAACGTCATTTTTTCAAGGCGGTGCTGCGAATGCTCAACTCACGATCAATGGCTTGGCAACCAATGGAACGAATGTCGAATTCACGCAGTCTTCATCCAACCTAACTTTTGATACGCTTGCCCTCAGCAACTTTGCCAACGACAACCGTGATTTTGATTTGAACGCGACAGGCGATGTGTCACTTGAAAACGTAACCGTATTTGACAGCGACACAACCGACGCTCTTACTGCACCGGCAGCATTCGATGTTTCGGTAGACGGCAATTTGAATTTGGATGAGTTAACGGGAAACTTAATTTCCAATCCCAATGCCGACGTGGCACTGTCTGCTTCAGGTAATATCACATCGGCCAACAGTGCCGAGTTAACGTCAACGCAGGCGATCGCTCTTTCTTCTACCGGTGGATCGATTACTTTGGCCGATGTCTCCGCTGGAGATAGCATTCAAGTCCAATCTGCAAACAATATCATTCAATTGACCGACAGCCAAATTGATGCCAGCACGTCCGTTGATTTCACGGCAACAAACGGAACGGCAACCTTGGCCGATATCTCAGCTGGAACCGACATTCAAATCCAAGCCGCAGACGACATTGTTCAACTAGCCAACAGCCAAGTCGACGCGAATGCATCAATCGACTTCATCGCCAACAATGGCGACATAACTTTGGCCGACGTTTCGGCCGGAACCAATATCCAAGTTCAGTCTGAAAACAACATCACCCAACTGGCCAATAGCCAAATTGATGCCGGCACGACCGTTGATTTCACGGCAACAAACGGAACGGCAACCTTGGCCGGCATCACTGCTGG
>CAZORR010000139.1:0-7858 GCA_964582115.1 uncultured Pirellulaceae bacterium | reverse complement strand
CCAGCGCCATTGTCGTCGCCTCCGCCGAACGGGTCACCATCGCCACCGAACGGATCTTCGCCATCGAGGCCTGGTCGATTGTCTTCATTCGGACGCTTCGTATTTTTAATGAACTCATCCGAATGGAAGAATGGTCTAACGGACCTGAGTTCCCGGAAGCAGCGAATGGTACCCGCGCGATTCAGCAAATAGATTCGATCGTTTTTTGTGTTTGGCAGAACTTTGGTGACTTGCCCGACAGGAGCCGCCCCCAAGACAGCGCCGGATTCTTGATCTAGCACTTGCATCTGACCCGCTTTATCAACCGTGTAAATTTTGGTGCGACTGGCTCCAACGAAGGTGCCAACATTTGGGCGAGGTTTCTGCCAGTGAGCTGACGAGAGTCCCGTTTCAGCGTCGAAACGAGCCATCTGGTTCTGACCATTAATTACATAAACGTTGTTGCCGAGCACAAAAGGTGCTTGTGTAACTTCAAAACCCGTTGAGTTTTCCCACATCAACGAACCTCTTTGTTCTGACAATGCATAGATATAATTGTCAATTGATGTGATGAAGTAGATTCCGTTTTTATACTGAGGCGTTCCGAAAACTGAACCTTCTGCATTTAATTGGAAAGCGGGTTTGCTTTTGTTTGCATTTAGCCCGACTACACTGACAACACCGCTGTAGTTTGGCCAGCACATCGAAAGCGGCGAAATCGCGACGCGTGTTGTCACTGCTCCCGATCCGCCAGAAATGTACGCAATTGAATTGAAGCCTTCTGCATTAACATCAAACCGCTCGACTCGACCGTTGATCAAGGGAACAAAAATCAAGTTTTGGTAAATTTCAGGCGGCGCCGAAGGAGCACTCTCACAACGTTTACTCCAAAGGACTGCACCTGTTTCGGAATTCAGACAGTATACCGACACGCCTTTCACGACCGCGACGTAGTTACCCTTGCCAGCGACGCCGATACTTTCGCTCGTCGGTCTGCCAATGCTCTTGCTCCAACGAATTTTACCTGTTTCGGCATTGATCGACCGAACGATGCCGCTGTCGGTTTGCGTATAAAGAGTCGATTCTGGCAATGAGTATTGATTGACGGTCACTGCGACTTCTTTGCCCGTGTCAGATTTAAGGCGAGCCGCGACGACTTCGGATTTGATGTTTGCGAGTTTAAGACCGAATTCGATACCCACGGGCATTCCATTGGGACCCAACTCATTTTCGGAGAAAGTTTCCGAGTAGTCACCACCGACGATCTCAAAATAGGTCGTCGCCTTGTTGGGGTCGATATCTAGATACCAATCCGCGAGCTCACCGCCAGCAGCGATTCCACTGTGAGTGAACCATTCTTGTTTCAGGCCCAGTCGCTCAAGTTGCTGAGCGAAAGCGGAAGCGCTAAAGACAACCAGTGATAACGTCGCGAAAATTGTCATCGCTAGTTTTGAAAAGCTCATTGTGATTCCAGGTGGTTGGATGTGAATGGCGATACGAGAAAGTTTACTAGCAGGCATTTATTGTCAGGCTCCAGATCAAACTAGCTGATCGTCATAATCGAATGGCAACATCATAAAATACGCAGACGTCTAGCTCTATCGACAGTATCGTTGAATTCCACGATTGATCTAGGCAAAAACGCGTGTTTTGCCGATCGTACAGCGGATGTTGAGGCGGATTAGCACGAAAAAACGGCGGACAAGTCAGCTGAAGGTCATATTCCGCACTTCCATGACAAAAAACTAACCCTCAAAACACTGCCACCACGCAATCGCGACTAGACCAAGTTGGCTTGGATTTTTAGGATACTTCGTTGGCGGAACGGGTATTTTAATGTTGTCAAAATTGTTCGAATGACCGATCATCCGCCAAGCTTCCCCTTTCGAATTGAAGAGTGTTCTCCTGAACGCTATTTTTCGTGTGGCCCTTCCTAGTCGATACGAAATTGCCAACCTGGATCCAAGTATGAAGTCGCAGGCTGCATCACAACCTGAACCGCCAACCACTCTGTTTGCTGCGATCGATCCAATCCTTGGTTACCTGAACTACGGTAACGGTTCGTTCGATGTCAATTTTTTCAAAAACTTGGACATCGCTTTTGGGCTACTTGGTGCGGATTCGGATGCCAGTAAAACTGACGACCTTGGCTCCCTCAGCACTTCCTCCGGTTCGAATCAACCTTCTCAAGCCACGGCTCCATCGGGTGATCCAGATCCGACCGATGATACGATCTCATCCGAAGACGCTATCGAGTTCAAACCACCGCCAGAAAAACCCGATGCTCATCCGTTGACCGGTTGTACGGCGTTTGTATTTTTCGATCAGCTGACCAAACGATTAGCAGACCTTAAAAAAGACAACTCTGCTTTCCGCGAGTCGTCGCAGTCGCAATTTGCGATCGACGTCACCTTTGATGTGCTTTTGCCGAAGTACCTCAAGTTCCATCGCGATTTGTTTTTTCATCAGACGACCGAGCTCCTGTTGAACTCGTTTTTTGTGGGCCGAGCATTGGAGTTAGTACTCCGCGAGATTCGTTTACGAGAACTGGATTCGACGGAGGCGTTTGCGGCGATCGATCAATCCATGTTTTCGCGAGCGGTGTTGCGACAATTGAATGACTTTACGGGGCATCGTCCAGTAGCGACATTGGAATCGCAAAAGCGAGAAGCTTACGCGAATGAACGATTTCGTCCGGTGCCGGTTTACATTCAAGGCGTTGGTGTGGCTGCCGGTCGCTACCATGCCTTACTGACCGAAGCATTTCGGCTAGTTGAAAATACCGACAAACACATTTTACGGGCGGCTCAATTTTCGTTGGAACGTCTGCGAGAACTTGCTGTTGATCCGCGTGCGTTTGACTTTGATCACCCCATTAATCAACGCCCTAATCACCACTTTGGCCAGTGGGATGGTGACACGATTAGTCTCGACGGGCACTTCGAGCGTTTTATTTTGCATGCTGTGACTCTCGAAGCACTGTTGGACCGCATCGAAGATTGCAGTACTCAAACTCCTCCAATCCCCTATGATCAAGCTTTGATGGAGGCAGCATCTGCCCTGGCGTGTACAATGCTGATGGGTTCCGGAATCGCCGGAAGTTCACCCAGTACTTATGATTCAAATACGACGCTGGGAACGTTGATCCCCGTCATCGCTGGCTATCGCGACACGTTTTATCAAAATTTATTGGCGTCTCTTAAAGGTCCTCACCAGGCTCGTTTGTTGGAGGAATCAAAACAACGCCATCAACCCTTCGGGGCGGTTCGCCAAGACCTTAACGCGCGACTGGCTCATCATCGAGCGATGCAGTTAGTCAATTGTCGATTGGCGACGATTTTTGCGAGAATGGGGTATCCCGATGCTGCGACCAAGCAATCAAAAATTGTGCCGGTAACTTCGGCTCGAATTCATTGTCAAATCGATTGCTTGCTCGCAACCGCTAACGATGCGATTGAAGCCAATAATTTGGAACAGGCTTTTAGTTTCGTACACAAGATCTTTGCGCGTCTAAAAACAGGCATCGGTTGTGGTGCAATTGTGGATCCTTGGAACATCATTGGCTTCGATGCCAACTACAGTTTGTTCCCTGCGATGGAAAACACCGTTCGCGATCACCGAGTCTTTGATTTGTTGGACATCATGGATCGGATTTTCGCATTGCTGTCGCGAATCACCAGTGAGGCCGCAGCGACCGACAACGACAACATTCGCGAAGATGCGGATAAGGAAATGCGATTGATTGTGGACTGGTGGCGAAAATACGCCGCCCATGAAGTCTCTGCCGTCGGTGCGGTTGATCCAGAAGATTTGTACGAAGCGGCATCGACTGTTAGCAAAGCACTTAGCCTTTGGCACAAAGGTGGCGCCGCCGCCGGTGACATGGAATTCTGGGCGCCTCACGCCGAAATCCTAGATTCGCCCAAAGCCTACACACTCGTGATCGACGCCCTGATCCAAAAGCAAGACTATCAAACTTGTTCCGCGCTGCTGGTGCACTGGATCAGTCAATCGGACTTGGTGCCACTGGAACTAGGTGATAGCTCTTTCCACAATTTGATGTTTCGTTGGATCGCCGAACAAAGGGTGATGCTCCAGTCGGCGAATTTTGAGGAACGCCAAACGATATGGAACCGAATTCGCAAGTTCTACGATTTCCTTGAAGTCAATGCTGGTGATTATTGGCAAGTGCCTCCGTTCTCGTTGGCACCCGAGCGTTTCAAAAAACACCAAGACCAAGCTCCTTCGGACGCGGATTTGTATGCCGAGTTTGACGAGATTTTTGAAGACGTGCCGGACGACGAACCCGACGAACTATTTCGTGCGGCCTACGACGATGTAACCTACAACGATTCGACAAACGATGGTGTTGAGGGCGAAGTCCATGATGGCGGTTTCGCCTTGGGAGATGATTCGCTGGAAGCAGAAGTCGACCGGATACAAGATCGGCTTGAGTTTTTAGGAACACTGGCGTCGTTCTGGTGTGTGGCGGCCAGAATTCCGCTGGCCACCGTTGATAGTTCTGAACTAAACGATCAAGTTAGTAATTGGCTGAAAGAAAGACGACAATTCGTCAACAATTGGGTGCAGCAAGCCGCCCACAATCGGCAACAGCTTCTGATTTTGTTGGCGTCGATCAACGCCTATAAAATTCAAATTAGCGGTTCAGACCGAGACGCGATGGTGCTGTACGATCAGCAACGTCTCAATAAGGATTTGTTGATGGAACATACCATCAATACGTGCATCGAAACCGAAAATGCAATTCGCATGCTCGCGTCTGTAAGCCACGCAATCGATCACTTGTTGGGAGACCAGCGTCTGGATGTCGAACCCGAAGCAGACTCCAGCCAGGAAGTCGTCGATCCAGTCAACGACGCGATGCCGATCGTAAAAGTGTACGCGGCGTTGGTGCTGCGAGACCCCAAGTTGGTCAATCAACACTTCGATGATCTACTTGAATACCTTCATGCCCGGACGCCGTTGTACGTTCCGCTTTCAAAAGGTGGAAAGCCCTCAAGCATTGTTAAAGCTCGTGTGCTGCAATCGGGAATACTTGATTTGCTAGGGCAGTTGCCGGCACTGGGGTTGTGCGAGGAATCATTTCGATTGACGCAGACGACTTTGGAAATGGAACGAAATAATCCGGTCGGCGGTGGTGCCGTGACGGAGTTTGACGAAATTTTTGAAGTTGCCTATGCGTCGATGGTCGAAGTGTTAGCGGTGTCAACGGCGGAGTTAAAGAAACAACGCTTTGTCGAACCCGATGCAAATTCAAATGAAATCAAAGCCGAATCGCGTACGGTTTTGTTTGACTGCATCGAGATGTTGACCGAAGCAATGCTGCCGATGTGGTTAGACCATAGTAAAACACTGCGGTTGAGCACGCTCGAAAAGGTACGCAAACCGGTGCAGTGGGATGGGTTAGTCAACTTTATCAAGACTTATGGCGAAGGTTTGTTCACTCAATCCTTTTTCCACTTGGGGAATGTGCGAGCCATTTTACATCAAGGCGTCGACACATGGTTGCAGCAAGTCCAAGACTCGCCCAACTGCCCAGATTTACGATTGTTCGATGAACTTGGATCGGAACTCAGTCGAGAAACCGCGGTCAGGTATTTGACGTTGGTTTTAGAAAGCGTACGAGAGAACTTTAACGAATACGTTGACTACAATACGACGACAACTCAATCCGATCACGGTGAATCGTTGTATTCATTTCTGGATTTCTTGCGACTTCGATCGCGTTACGACCGGATCTGTTGGCATCTCAAGCCTGTTGTTTGGGCGCATCGAATACTTGTGCGTCGACAAGCCAATGGCGTGGCGTTAATGTGGCGACGTTCCCTTAACGAACGCGTTGGTATTGAAGCGGAAAAGTACCTCGAACTGCTAAGCCAACTACGCCAGAAATATTCCATCCAAATGAACTCCGTCGGTCGTCGTTTGGAAGGCAAGTTCGCTCACCAATTGCAAATCGACCGCCTACGAGCTCTCGTCGAACCCGCAATGTCTCGGCCTCGGTCTCGGCAGTCGCAAAAAGCTTTTGACCTATTGCAGATCGAATCACAAGCATTCTTGCGTTCGACCAGCGGTGTCGGTGTAGACTTGCCAGAGTGGCTGGCGGAACTGGAAAACGAAGTTCAACAGTTTTTGCTGCCGCGACGATTGCGTGACTTTTGGCATCAGCAGAGTGCCATGGAAGTTCCACCGATTCCGATTGCCCAACTGCGTGAAAAAATTGAGAAACTACCACGCCGTTCTTAATCAATTGATCGACGTTTCGTTAGGTTTCAATTCCAGACGCGCCCCGATCACGTAAACTGCTCCTGTTTTAAGTAGCCATAGTCATGTTCGAAGGATTCACAAAAGACACGCTTAAGTTTCTTCGGCAGCTGAAGAAAAACAACAACCGCGAATGGTTTGCTGAACAAAAGCCGCGTTACGAAAAATCCGTTCTATTTCCCGCCATGGCGTTAGTCCAAGACATGGCCAAGCCGATCGAAAAGATTTCACCTTGCTTTCAGGCAATCTCTAAACGGTCCGGCGGATCGATCATGCGAATCTACCGAGACGTACGATTCTCAAAGAACAAGTTGCCATACAAAACGAATCTTGGAATCCACTTTCGACACATCAAAGGCAAAGACGCCCATTGCCCGGGATTTTATTTTCACGTGTCACCCGATGAAATCTTTTTCGCCGCGGGGATCTGGAGTCCTCCGAATGTCGATTTAAACAAGATTCGCGATTTGATCGACGCCGACCCTGAACGCTGGAAAAAACTACTTCGATCTAAAACAATCAAAACGAACTTCCTGCGTGGCGGTTCTAGTTTTCAAGGTTCCACTCTGAAACGGCCACCTCGCGGCTATGATCCGGAGCATCCTTTGATTGATGATTTAAAGCTAAAAGATCACATGATCGCGAAACCGTTAACCGAAAACGATTTGTTGGATCCAAAGTTGCCGGAAAACCTCGCGAAGAACATCAAAGCCTCCTATAAGTACATCAATTTTTTGTGCGACGCGCTGCTTTTGCCAAGCTAACCAACCATGACCAACGTTTTACCACCACCGAACATCTTGCTCGAACAAGGCGCCGTGATTCTGCTGAATAAGCCCGGTGGATTACTCACCCAGGGTCCGCCGGGGATCGACAGTCTGGAACTTCGAGTCAAAAGCTTTTTAAAAGTGCGTGATGAAAAACCGGGCAAAGTCTACTTAGGCGTTCCTCATCGATTGGACCGACCAGTATCTGGGGTGATGGTCGTGGTCAAAAACGTTCGTGCCGCCAACCGCATCAGCCAACAAATTCGTGATCATTCGGTCACCAAAATTTACTGGACCGTTGTCGCAGGAACCGTCGAATCCGACTCAGGACGATGGGAAAACTGGATGCGCAAGATCCCCGATCAAGCGAAGTCCGAAATCGTTCCCGAGTCTCACGAAAAAGCGAAGCATGCGATTTTAGATTTTGTCGTCAAAGAGCGATTTGAAATTGATGGCCAGCCGATGACCTTGCTGGAGATCCAGCTTCATACCGGTCGGACTCACCAAATTCGCTTGCAAGCCGGTTCGCGAAACCACCCCATCATCGGTGACACGCTCTACGGATCGGAAATCGAATTCGGCCCACAAACCGATGACCTTCGTTGCCGCTGGATCGCGTTGCATGCCAAGTCGTTTGCGTTTGAGCATCCGATTGATCATGTCCCGATCGAACAAACGGCTCCACTGCCCCAACATTGGTCGGTGTTTCCGTTTTAAAAAACTCTCAACAACAAGAAAATCGTAACGTGGAATTTCTCACGCAAAGGCGCGGAGGCGCAAAGATTGTTAATTCATTGACTTTGCGTCTTCGCGCCTTTGCGTGAGGC
>CAZORR010000138.1:0-7908 GCA_964582115.1 uncultured Pirellulaceae bacterium | reverse complement strand
CTGACGCGATCAACGCAACGTATGGACCCCAGTTTGGCGTGATGCCCGGATAAAACACAGGCGAGACGATGGCATACACGGGGAAGAAAATCGCTACGATCAAAGTTGCGTATTTGACCATTTTTGGAATGTTGAAAAAGGTCGTTGCATCCATTAGCTGGGTAACGTGCGCAAGTGAAATCACTAGGAGGACAATCCTAATCGGCAAATAAAGCAGGGAACCGTTGGAACCAGTCATCCTTCCGCTATAAGTCCTAGGCATCTCCATCAGGTCCGCCTGAAGATCCAACACTGGAGACTGGACTGGAACTTCCTCAAACGTCATCCATGTCATCCATAGTGACGAAAACGCAACCGCGATTCCCAAAACCAATAGCGAATTTTTCGAGGGCTGCTGCATTGTTTTCTCATGCAGAATAATGAATGGTGAGTAATTTAGCGTCACTACTTGGCGTCAGCGCCGTACTTGCGCAATCGGTTTACGGAGCTGCCGCCTTGCGAACGAAGTTCTTCGCGGATCTCTCGTTCAGTCATTCGCATCCGACGTTGATTGGCGGTCCATTTTAAACCAAAGTCAAATAAACCTAGAATGACCAGTGTGCCAGCCACCTGTAAACAGACCAAGGCAACCGTGCTAAACAATTGAGCGACCAAAATTTGGGGTGGCATGTTACCCAACGAAAACAAAGCGTCTCGTTGGAACCAAATACCGAACATCATCACGGCGAGACCGATCATGATCTTCGGAAGCCCCAGCCCGCCAATTCCCAACAGGTGCAGCACGCCAAACTTTTGTTTCCATTTACCCCATCCAAGATTCGCACTATCGGGGACTGCTTTGGATGGCAGCCAAACTGGACCGGTTTGAAACCAATGAGCGGCGATGGTGACCAACACGATCGCCGTCATGAAAGGTAACAACACCCACGCCAAATCAAACAACAATCCTTGCAAATGGCTGACCATTGACTCCGGTGAATATTCGGCGATTCGATTGACCGACCATGACTGAGTGGTTGATTTCAATAGCCAAGTTGAAATATTCGAAAACGTTAGATACGCGGCTCCAATCGCGCCTAGCATCGAAAGCGATGCAGCCAGTTCGGCGCTTTTGGGGATGTCCCCCGCTGCACGAGCCTGCTGCAATCGTATGGCCGTTGGGGCATGGTTCCTGTCACCGGAATCGCTCATCGTTCCGTCTCCCAGCTAGAGTCTTCCAACTTGATTGGAAGGAAACGCGAAGCCACCGGATTCGTGTGAACTGATTTTCTCGGCCCCAAGTTCACAGGGACCAAGTTCGTGTTTGTGTGGTCGGTCGTTTGCCAATCGACGGGTTGAATCGTGGTTACGGCAGGAGTTGCGGGAACTGGTTTCCCAATCGGGGCAGCGTGTCCGTTTGTCGGTGTCGTGGGGATAGGACTGAACGTCGCTAAGTCATCACCATCGCTGGCGACGATCGCTTCTTGGATGGTCGTGACGACTTGTTTGAAATCGTCCGCAAACAGCCATACGCAGCCTCCAAGCGTAAACAGTAATGCCAACAGCATCACGCACAGATTCGAGGCGAGCCCCATGCCCATCAAATCGATTTGCGGATAATTGCGGCTGATCAAGCCGATGGCGAAAGTCGACACCATGATTGCCGCCACCGCCGGCGCGACGCCTCGGAGTGTTAATAAAAAGCTTTGCCGCAACAGTTCGATCATTAAATCGATCAAGCCCGCCGTTTGTAACGGTGTTCCCACCGGCACCGCGACAAAGGTATTGATGGTTGCTCCTACGACTTGCTCTGGTCCGCCCATTAAAACGAAGGCGGCGATTGACAATACGGCCAGCAACTTGCTGACGGGCGAGCCCGCACCGCCGAGTGTATCGCTGCCGTTGCCGATTTGCATCGCGGCCATTTGGCTCATGATGGTGCCGGTCATCTGCGCCGCAGCAAAAACGATTTGCACGCCCAGCCCTAAGAAAATACCGATCGCTAGTTCGGAAAACAACGCCCGAGTCCACCCGTCGATCTCGGTGGGAATGGTTGTCGATTGATTGATCAAGGGAAACGTGACGGTTGTCAGCAGCAACGCCAATATTGCCTTAAAACGAAATGGAATGCTGCGATGGCCCAGGACCGGCGCAGTCAACACCATGCTGGCGATCCGCACTAATGCGAGGGAGCCTCCAAAGACCATCGACGCAAAATCCACTTCGCGTCTCCTTTAGAACGTTTTTGTTTCGACAGCCGGTGTTTCGCTGGCCTGTTCTGGCGTTTCTGCTTCGGCAGTACGGTAGGCGGGCAGCGCGAACGGTGACGCGACGCGCGGTTTCATTGGCGGTTGCGAACGAAACTGCGGTTGCGAAGTTGGCTGATTCGATCGAAGCATGGGCATGCCAGTGCGTTTTGTTGGCACAGGGGCAGCCGCTTTAGACAGGCTTGCTTCTGGCGATCCCGCCCACTTGTATTCCAATGCTGGATAATTCAATGTTCGCTTGGCCGATGTATTGTCGTTAACTTCGAACCCGTTGCTGGAAGGCGTTTGAAAAACGACGGGCTTCTCAAGGCTGTACTTGGTGAATTCAAGCATTTTGTCAGACAACCATGGCAGGCAAACCGCAATCGTGACCAACAACAATAAAACCTTCGGCGCAAACGCGATTGCCTGGTCGTGCAACTGAGTCATCGACTGCAACAAACTGACCACTAATCCGATCAACAAGCTGGCAATCAAAATCGGACTGCCCACGGAAATGCAGGTGCGGATCGCTTCGCGGCCCAAGTCAATTGCGTCTTGCGGATCCATGGTTGATTGGCTCGTGGTTATAAGTTTTTGCGGTGGTGTTTTTGTAAGGTTAAAAACGGAATGGCGATTGTGAATTGGATTGCAGCTAGCCCAGCGAAAAGCTTTGCAACAGCATCCCAACAACCAAATTCCAACCATCAACCATGACGAACAGGATTAACTTCAATGGAAAACTGACCATCGTCGGTGGCAACATCATCATGCCGCTGGACACGGTCACCGATGACACAACTAAGTCCAACACCAAGAACGGCAGGAAAATTTGAAAGCCCAACAGGAACGCGATTTTGAGTTCGCTGATCAAAAACGCGGGCAACAGGACATTGATGGGCACTTGCTCCAATGTCGTTGGCGGCGTGCCAGCGTCGGGCAAATGTTTGTAAAACACGGCAACGGAATCTGTATTGCCTGATGCTTTAATCTGGCTGACCATAAAGTGCTTGACCGGTTCGATGCCTCGCTGCCAAGCTTCTTCCCAACCGATCGGACTTTGCTCACGCGTGTACGGATCGATTGCTTCGTTTTTTACTTCGGTCCAAACGGGGGCCATGATCAACATCGTCAAAAACAATGACAAGGCGGTGATGACCTGCATCGGTGGCAATTGCTGTCCACCGAAGGCTTGTCGTAACAGCGTCAATACAACCACGACGCGAACGTAACAAGTGGTCATCAAGACGATCGCTGGAGCCAAGGAAAGCACTGCCAGTAGCAGTCCGACTTTAATCGATGCCCAAAGCCCTTCCTGCGATGTCGCTTCGGACGCCTGCTTGTTGAACATCGCTGCGATCCCATCGGCGGTTACCGGAGCGTCTACTTCGAAATCGGCTGTTTGAACATCTGGCTGCGGTTGAGGCTGAATGGGAGCATGAACCGGAGCAAGCAATGGCGTAACAGGCTCGGTCGATAGCGCAATCGGTGCATTGCTACCAGCCTGTTCCGCTGCAGGGGCGATTGGCAAATCAATCGGAGCCAGAACCTGGTTGCTGGGTGACACCGATGTTGGAGACGGTGTGACCGGTGGCGCGGTCCAGCTTGGCAATGAGTTGGTTTGGCCGTGTAATTGTCCCGTCATAAAACTGCCAACAACAAACAAAAACACAAACAAAACGACTCGCCGTACAGCAATCTGGCGGCGGCGAAGTTTTGCTGGCGGAATGTTGAGTGTCGTTTGCATCGATGACTGTGGGTGCTTGTTTGTTTTCGTAAAAAGTTATCGCTGGAATGGTCTCCAGCTCTAGGCTTCATAGACAGCTGCGTTGCCACTCTGGCCATTTAACGATTGTAAGATGGCGGCGAGGTGATTTGGGTTGGCTGCCAGCGCCGGATTGGCTGCGGTTGCGGCCGTTGCTGCGGCGGCAGCGATGGGAGCCGCGTTGGCAATGGCCGATGCAACGGTGGATTGTGTCGCAGCCGAAGCACTGTTTTGAGTCGTGGTTGCTTTTGCGATTCGAAGTACGTTTGCGGCGCTCGCCGTTTTGCGACCTTGGCACAGCGACGCCAAGTACTCGACTTCTTCCGGATCGGTAATTTCGCCGATTGGGTGAGTGCCTTCAGGGCCGTTGAGTAGCAACAAAAGCTTGCTACCAAGCCGGACGATCTGAAGTTGCTTTTTTGGGCCAAACGGAGTTTGACCTAGTATCTCTAACACTTCCGCCGGAACTTTGCCGTTGCCGCCGAACTGCCGACTAACCCAAACCAAACTAAAGTACCCGCCTAAAACCAGAGCGAGACTGCCTAGCATGCGGCCGACATCGAAGTTTTGAAAATACGAACCGACCTTGTCTTTCCACTGACCTTCCTGCCAATGGTGTTGCAAACTGGACGACAGGCTAGAAATCATTTTCCCGGCTGAACCTAGAACTGCTGTAGGAGATTCATTGTGACTGACTTGTTGAACTTCACCGCCAGTTAGGCCTCGATCCAACAAGTCGGCTGGCTGAACGTTCGGATCAAATCTCGGATGCGACGGGAAATCGGGCGTTGTAGGAAGTGCAGGAGCATCGTACTGAAACTGAAATTCGTTTTGAGCTTCAGCTTGTTGTAGCGTCATCAAGCATAGGAATACTGAAGCGGCAACGGTGGCGAACTGTCCGCGAAAAAGGCGCGCAACGGCTGACCGACGAAGTGTATTTGCTAGCCGACCAAAATTAATGGCGGCAATTTTTTTGTTTTTATTCATCTGGTGCGTCTTCCTTGACGATACAGACGGTGGATAGGTAGGTTCGTTTTTTCGCCTAAATCGGAACTTGCATCAATACCGGTTGTGGAACTTCTACGCTAGCAGAGTGCCTCAAGACTCTCGATTGATTCGCAGTTTGCCGTGTTTGTTGGGGCTACAAATACTTTGCCAACGGACCACCCGCGGCTGCCATCGCGTCCACTTTGGCCGTAATCGCTGGATCTTCGATCAACGGCGGAGCATGATGCGGCTTGATTCTTGCGTCGATCACCAGACTTCCTGCGCATCCCCAGTGTTTGTCGATGATCGAGGCGCCGACTCCATTGATATCAGCTGCTGGATCCGATCGCGTGAACACGGTCCATAAAAAGTTATTCAACGTCTTAGCAGTGAACTGAGAGTCATCTACCAGTACTACTAGCGGAAACTGATTGATTGCTTCGGCCGTGCCGAACTGTTTGCAAAATTCCGCTACCGCCGGATCGCTGCGCTGCTGGCTATTGAACTTGGGCCCCTGCACTGCCAGCACCCCCGGCAGACAAACCTGTGGATTTCGGTAACCTTCAGGAAGTCGCAGGTCACTGGGGATTTCCACAGGCAATTTTCGAATCGCAGGCCCAGCAGCTGCGATCACGACCTTGCTGCCTTCGTTAAAGCCACTGCCAGAGTAGTCCAGTGTGTCGACGGTGGTCCGAGTTTGGAAATGCAAATCTCGATTCCAATTTACGCGTTCCAGGCAACGAACGAAGAAACGCTGAATGTCATTTACGTCGAGTCCCTGATCGGCGGCTTGGTCGATGATCCACAGGTACTTCGCGAGCGACATTTGACCCTGCCCTAGGATCGCGTTGGCCTGCGTCAACAACTCTTGTGGGCGAGTGGTTGGAGAATAAGGCACATACCGCTCGCTGCCGATGGCCAGCAACAGTGGATGCACTCCGGCGGCGTCGACGGCATTGACGGCTTTGATGCCCGGTAGCACGGTGGGGATCACAGGGCCGGTCAGTTCATGGATCAGTTCGCCGAACACGGTGTCCTCTTGCGGCGGTCGTCCGACAACGGTGAACGGCCAGATTGCGCCCTCGCGATGGTAAACTTTGTCCACGTTCAGAACAGGGAAATCATGTTGCAGGCTGTAGTATCCCAAATGATCACCAAAGGGGCCTTCTGGCATTTGCCGCGCTGGATCGATCGTGCCGGTGATGCAAAAGTCCGCGTCGGCATAAACCGAAGCCGCATCCGACTGACGAACCATCGGGATACGATGTCCCGCTAATGCACCCGCAAACGTCAATTCGGACATGCCTTCAGGCAAGGGCATGACGGCGGCCACAGTCATCGCAGGGTTGCCGCCGACGAACACGTTAACGTGAAATGGCTTGCCAGCTTCGATCGCAGCTTTATGGTGAACTCCGATCCCACGATGAATTTGATAGTGGATGCCAACTTGGCGATCAGTCTGATATTCGTTGCCGGAAAACTGAACGCGATACATACCCATGTTTGATTTGGACAGACTCGGGTCACGCACGTCTTCGGAGTAAACTTGCGGCAAAGTCACAAAAGCGCCACCATCGTCCGGCCAAGACTTGAGTTGTGGCAGTTGAGAGAGAGTTGTCTCGTGGGACAGTACGGATCCGCGGCCAACGGCTTTGGGACGCATCTGCCAAGCGATCATCGGCGCCCGCCAATACTTCAGCGGATTTTTCAGGGCTTCTTCAGGAGCGACTTTTAGCTGGATCGCTCGTTGAACATTTTCAAAAGTGTCCCGAAAAATGAATCTCGCTCGCTCCAACGTACCGAATAGGTTTGACACCATCGGAAAAGAACAGTTTGAGACATTGGCGAAGTACAGTGCCGGTCCGCCGCTTAGATAAACCCGCCGTTGGATTTCAGCGGCTTCCAATTTCGCATCGATCGGTTGCTCAATACGCAATAAGTGTCCATTTTTCTCTAGATCGGTAACACAAGAGCGGAGGTTTCGATATCCCATGTAAGTCTACGCAGTCGAGGTGATTTAGAAGGCCAGCTTGATTATGAAATGCTCTAACCGCAGAATGTTAGCATGTTTAATTCGCGGGTATACGGTCTCTGTTATGAGAGGCTTGGTTAGCTTGAATATAATTCGGAAATTCTAGTGATAAATGTCTTTAAATTTTTGGTATTAAAACAGCTTGCCTTTCAGATCGACAGGTATATGTTTCCGGGAGTTTATTAATTGCTTTGCTCGTTTGAACTGGCAAGCAAAATTCATTTCGTCTACTTCCACGAAGAGTAAAGGTAAAAAATTATGGGCATGATAAACGACTTCAAAGAGTTTGCACTCAAGGGCAATCTAATCGACATGGCGGTTGGTATCGTCATGGGCGGTGCAGTGGCAGCGATTGTTAAGTCGTTCCTCGACAACATCATCACTCCGCTGATCTCGATGCTCTTTAAGGTGCCTGACCTTTCAGCGTTGAAGTTCAATGTTGGTGAGGCGACTCCGAAGCTCGACGAAGCGGGCGAGCAGATCATGAACAAAGCAGGTGAAGTAGTCACCGAGCAAGCGGCGCTTAACTACGGAACATTTATCCAAAACACAATGGACTTCTTGATCTTGGCTTTCGTAATCTTCATTGCATTGAAGATCGCTGCCGGCATGATGAAGAAAGCTGAAGAAGAAGCACCGATTCCAGCGGACATCGAATTGCTTACTGAAATCCGTGACGCTCTGAAAAAGTAGTCGTGGTAGGACCAGCGCCTTGATGGCGCAAGTTGCATAGAATTAAACCAGCGCAAACCAGGCGATACGGGGCAACTCGATCGAATCGGGTTTGCGTTTTTTCATGCCCCTTTGGTACTAAAAGATCTAGAAACCGCCGTACGTGCTTGGTTGAAACTGAAACTGTGCAGGGATTTGTCCGCCACGCCGAGCATTAGGGCTGGTTT
>CAZORR010000137.1:0-8013 GCA_964582115.1 uncultured Pirellulaceae bacterium | reverse complement strand
TTACCAAGGAAGTGCTCTACCACTGAGCTACAACAGCGAATCGCTCAAGTCTCAACAGCTCTCTTTGAAAAAAACTATTTCGACTCAGCAGAGCGGGTGAAGGGAATCGAACCCTCACCACCAGCTTGGAAGGCTGGAGCTCTACCATTGAGCTACACCCGCTGTTCTAAATCTGTGACTGCCGATCGGTCCTATCGGCAGGCCGATAGAATACCAAAATCAACTCATACACCAATGACAACCAGCCAAAAAACACAAAAAACCGGATCATTTTCCGGTTTACGCTTCGACTACTCGGTTTGACCGAGCAAAAATTTAATTGGTAAATGAACCAAACTCATAAGAAAAAAGTGGGGGGAGCAGGATTCGAACCTGCGAAGGCAGAGCCAACAGATTTACAGTCTGTCCCGTTTGACCGCTTCGGTACCCCCCCAATTAAATCCTAAATGCTTTTAGCCTTTGCTTTACAAAGCTTGCTTTCACAAGCCTCATGCAGGAAAAAACCAAAGCAAAGCCGATGGAGGGATTCGAACCCACGACCTGCTGTTTACAAAACAGCTGCTCTAACCAGCTGAGCTACATCGGCATCTAATTTGGAGGCGTAAATATATCTAAATACGCATACCCCGCAATATGGAAATCAGAGAGATTTTTAATCTCTTGGTTCACGAAGTGGTTTTTCGTCAGAAGAGCCCATCGAGTTTTGCAAAAGCCACCGGAAGTTCGTTTTTAAACAGGAATATCTGGGGCAACATTGAGCTTTACCCCTTTAATCGAAATCTCTAAAGTTCGAAAAATTACTATTATTTTCCGCTCCGGACCATAAGTGTTCAGGTGTTGCTATGAATCTCTCCCCCCAAACTCCCTGCCTTGTCGGGTCTGCAAAGATCGGCTTTGGCTGTTTGATCGCTCTATCACTCCTACTATCAACTGGCTGCGGCCCTGTCGGAAATCGCCCTCAGTCACCTTTTGGCGGCGCTTTTGGTGGTGGCCTGTTCAATCGAAATAATAACAACAGCCTAGCCTCGGCCACCGGTTTTAGCGGCGGTTTCGGGCAGAGCGTTTTCGGTGACCGATTATCTAGCAGTGTGGCTAATAACACCGGTTTCCCAAATCCAGCCAATAACCTCGGGTTCCCAAATCCAGCTAACAACCTAGCCCGTTTCACACAGCCGAACCTAAATCAACAGCAAGCATTCCCCGCCCAAAACCAACTTGCCTCGCAGGTCAACAGCCTGAACCAACGAGTGACCGCGTTCGATGCCGACAATCAATTGCTCAACACCGAACTTGCATCACTCAAACAAAAACTTCAATTGTCCGAAAGCTACGGGCAAACTCTTAAACAACAACTCGCCGACAGCGCAAGCCAAATCCAACAGTTCGACCGAGAACGCCAAGGATCGGCTCAGCAACTAGCAGCAGCCCAACAACAGCTGCAGCAACTGCAACAGCAAAACCAACAACTCTCCGAACTCGGCCAAAACCCTAACGTCAACGGGCCGCGGTTTGCCCAGGCAAGCTTTGCAGGTGGCTCCGCTGCCGGACTCCCCGCCGCGAGCCTAAGAGCCAACAACACGCTCTTGCAACGGCTGAACCAAATCAACATCCCTGGCGGCCAAGCAAGAATGGACGGGGACGTGATTCGAATTGAATTTCCCTCGGACAACATGTTCGTCCCTGGCAGTTATCAATTGCAACCAACTCAACTACCTGTCCTGCAAGGCATCGTGGGATCGATTCGCCAAAGCTTCCCGAAACAAATCGTCGGCATCGAAGCACACTGGGACGGCACGCAACTCAACCCCGCCACGACTTCACATCATCAGCTAACCGCCACCCAGGCACTGGCCGTCTTTGATCGATTGGTCGCCATGGGAGTGCCCAAAGCCCAACTGTTCACCATGGCAATGGGCAGCAATCGTCCTCGGCATAGCCAAACAAACGCCAACGGCATTAGCCCCAATCGTCGCATCGAATTGGTGATCTACCCCGAGACGTTTGACGGAACTTAAAACGTCGCCTTGGACTCCGAGTCTGGCATTTTTTGCTTGGTGTGTTCGTAGTAATGCCTTTAGGCTTATCTCTCCGAAGCGAACTCGCTAAGCCGCTGCTAAAACTGATTCTTGAAACAGTTCAGCTGACGCGACGAACCACCTGGACGATTAAGTGTCACGTTCTCCTCGAGAGCAGCACTGCGCACAGGCTACTTTTTCTTCTTCATCAGCCGAGTCAAAATCCGGTCCAACTGGTTGGCAAAGCTCTGCACGTCCTTGGCCGAAAGTGGCTTTGGCCCTTTGGTTTCCAGGCCAGCCGCACGAAGTTGTTCCATTAAGTTTCGTGACGCCAACCGCCCATGCACCGTCGCGTCGTCAAACAATTGGCCTCGCATGCCAATCGCCGTGGCCCCTTTGGTGACCACACGCGAGGCCAGTGGAATGTCATTGGTAATGACCAAGTCATCGGCCGCGCAACGCTTTACAATCTCGTGATCAGCAACGTCCGCACCATCGGCAACCGTGATCGCCCGAATGAAATCGACCGGTGGCACGCGAAGCGTCTGATTGGCAACAAACGTGGTTTCGATTCGCAGCCGTTTAGCGACGCGAAAAATAATCGAGCGAACTGCAACTGGACAAGCGTCCGCGTCCACCCAGATTTTGACCGCCGGCTGATCAAGAGAATCGCTTGCTACAGATTCAGTTGTCATGACTTCTCGAAGATGGACTACGGTGTGGCTGCCTGGTGGCTTGTGAAACTTCCCAACTCGTTCACGCACAAAAGAATCATTCGGCCGGCTCATCAAGCAAACCGAACACCCCTTTGATCCATTGCAAGCACATCAAGATAACGAACATCAAAACCAGCGACACCGCTAAAATCCACCAGATGAGCCCTCCCAGTTGGAATACGCCATTTGCCATCGGAGGCCAGAGAGCGTGCCACCGAAACAGAGCCAGCGCGGCGCCAGCGCACAAGTACGGACCGAAGGGAAGATACTGGTTGCGAATGATCACGACTTGAACGACCAGCCCCAGCATCACCACCAACATCCCGCACATAAACCCGACCAACGTCGCTTGCCAACCCAGCGTCGCACCAATCATTGCCATTAACGTAACATCACCAAACCCCATTGCTTCTTTTTGCAATGCAAAAGTCCCAACGATCCTGATCGACCAGATCATTACTCCACCAAAGGCCAGTCCCTGAAAAGAACCGTACAGGCTGTGCCAGTTCACGGCAGGCAAGAAAAGCCAAGCCAACACAACAGCAATGGTACCTGACAGTAGTAGCCAGCATAGAAACAACGTCTCGTGCGGCAGCTTGCGATCTTTTGTCCTCAGCGAACAAACCGTTTTACGCTTGGGGCGAAACGCATAAGCATACATAAAGCGTATCCAAGTCCGCCATCCGCAGTGCCAAACCGACAGCTTCGGCAACAAGGCCCAGACCCAGACAAAGAAAATCCCCAGCACGATTGCTAGTTGCTGCCAGCTTGGATTTCCAGGCGGCGTTTGGTCGGGGTAAGCATGAGTAATCGAGCGTAGCGTATTGCCTGCTAGGCCGGCAACAGCCTCTGGCAGACGCGACCAAGGAGCAGCGGCGGCAACCATCAAAGCGATCAATGTCCCCGGTATGGTTACCTCGTCTGGGATCATCTTCTCATCAAAGTCAATGAAGGTCGCAATCGTCATCAACGCTAAGAAAACCGTGTACAGCCAAAACCAAGTTTCAGTTTGCTGCCAAGCGGGCGTCAAAGCTCCGCCAACCAACCCACCGCCAGCAAGCCATAAATAAAACCAAGGCAAGCTCACCATCCCAACGGCTTCAATCAGCATCGGGCGGATCCAAAACCCGCGACCAAAAACATGTTTGTCGCGTGCCCTGCCCGGCCAGCCAAGGATGGGAACGAAATCGAACGCCGTCCGCGCCGATTCCTCTTCCGACGGCTTTATCCACGGGCTAATCGGTCGGATCAGGAAGAAAGACCAGGCGTAAATCGCCCAGTTGATTAACACTCCAATCGCCAGCCCGATCGCACCGAGAAGTAAGATTTGTAACGCAAAGGGAAGCGAAGCAAGCATTAAGGCGTCCGAGGTTGAGTCATCCAGGTCTCCGCAGTTGCCCGTGAAAACCCATTCAGCGATAGGGCACCCGACGAGAACGGGCTAAGGCAGCTGTAAAGTGAAAACAACATAACCGCAGATTCTATGGGCTCGGCGGCAGCGCAGCGAGCCCACAATGTGCTTTACTGCGGTTCGTCAGGAATGTTAGTTAAGCCCACCACGTCACGATTGCTTTTGCGATCGCTTCAGGCGTCAGCGAGTCGATATCGATTTGAAAATCACTATTGGATTCGTAGATCTCGCTCCGCAGTTTCAGCATCTGTTGGACCTCTGCCCTGCCCCCTTGGTCGGTTAGGTTGGGGCGTTTATCGCCCGAGACTGGATCGGTGCTGATGCGTTGCCACAGCGTATCGACCGCGCCTCGCAGGTAAACCGTTTTGCCGCTGCTGGCAATCAAATCCCGATTGTTCGCAAACGTGATCGCTCCACCACCCAGCGAAACAACCAACGGACAGCCATCGTTGGTCGGTCCGGCAACCGAGCGAATGGCTTGATGTTCCAGCTGACGAAACTCTGCTTCGCCCTCTTCCGCAAAGATCTGCGAGATTGGCTTTTCAGCCGATAGCTCGACCAGTTCATCCGTGTCGACCCAATCACCACTGATCAGTTCAGCAACCAGCGGTGCAATCGTTGATTTGCCGCTGCCGCGGTAGCCGGTCAAGAACAGGAGCATGGTTCGCCTGGTGCTTCGATGGGTGGGGTGGACGGCGTTGCGTCGGTAAAAATTATGCTTGTAAAAACCGTGGGCTATCGCTCTGCAGCTCATACATCGTCGCCTTTTGCTCTGCAAAAGTAGCGATCTTAACCGGAGAGCACGACATTGAATCGGAAAGGTGGTTCATTGAGTCAGTTGAACTGTTTCTAGTATTCGTTTTAGCAAGGAGTTTAGCGAGTTCACTTCGGAGGGATAAGCCTAAAGGCACTACTACAAACACACCATCAATACTTCGCCGCACTGGTGGCCCGTTTGAGCTCGTAGCGAACGTCTTCCAAAACCGGATCCTGGCCCGTGAAAAATTTAACCTGCTTGGCCGCTTGCCGAACGAACATGTCCACGCCAGTCACCACCGTACAGCCAAACTCACGAGCTTGCTTGACCAACAAAGTACGTTCCGGGTTGTAGATTGTATCGAATACGATTGTCTGTTTCTCCAACCATTTCGCATCGAACGGGGTCTCGTCCATTTTAGGATGCATCCCCACGGGAGTGCAATTGACCAGCACACTCGTCTCTTGGTCACCTCGTTCGTCCCAAGCGATGTTGTCGCACTTAAGCCAGTCCGCCAATGCTTCCGCTTTACTAGGATTGCGAGCCGCAATCACGACCTTGGCATTGTTGCGAACCAAACTGAACGCGATCGCACGAGCCACCCCGCCAGCCCCCAATAACAAAAACGTTCGCCCTTCAAAGGCAGCTTCGTCGGGATACTTTTGGGTGATGGCTTCTTCCAAGCTTTCAAGTGCAGCCGAACAGTCCGTGTTGTAGCCAAACGCGTTGTTGTCCTCAAACACGATCGTATTACAGGCTCGGATCCCCGCAACGTTGTCGTCGAGCACGTTAATGCACTTTAGGCAAGATTCTTTGTGAGGGATCGTCACGCTCAAGCCTTTGATCTCCATCTCCGGACAGGCTTCAATAAACTCGTTCAAGTGTTCTTTGGGGACTCGGAACGGCAAATACAACATGTCCAATCCCATTTTTCGAATCAACGCGTTGTGAATCAACGGGCTGAAGCTATGGGCAACCGGGTCGGCAATGACACCCAGGATGGTTGTTTTTTCAGTGATCTCATCGTAGCGATAGGCCTTCCGCATTTTATTAAACGAAAGTTGGCCGGGAGCCATTTTTCGATCGGAACTGAACGTTGCGTAAGTCAGCGGCGATCCATACTTCCCGCATAAAATCCGCGACGTCATTCCCATGCTGCCCATGCAAAAGCCAGCGGTCGGGATGTTCGAATCGCGGACCAATCGTAAGACTTTGAAGTTGTCGATCGGGTTGTTGGCGGTCGTCGTAATCTTGATGATGTCCGGATCCAAGCCCGTCAACTTGTGATGGATCTCTTCAATGTTGTCGGGGGTTTCTCCGAAATTGTGATAACTCACGATTCGACTCGTCGATCCGTATCGAGGAATCTTGTCCGCGATGTCCCACTCCAAGTCCACGTACTCGACACCTTCAGCGATCGCTGCTCGCAACAACATCACTCGGTCGGCTTCGGAGCCTTCCCAACGCCCGCCGTCTTCTTTGCGCCGGCAAGTCGCGATCACTGGGCACGGTCGGTCGTTCAGTAGACGCTTCAAATTGACCGCGCGACGAATGTAGTCCAGTCGCAATTCGACTAGCTCTGCGCCATTTTCTGCCAAGTGCTGGTGTTCAGCGATCATCATCTTATGGCGGCCTCGGCCAACACTTACACAAATCATGTTGAGTCTGCTAATTGTTTCTTAAGGAATATATATTTATGCGGAGAAAGTATAGTTCGTGAAAAGACAAAAACATTGCCGATTAAGTTCACCGACTTGCAAAAAAACTCGCATACTTGGCACTACTTAATTCTTTTGAAGCGTTTGTCTAGTTCTTCGCGGGAAAACACCAGTGAAGTCGGCCGCCCATGCGGGCAATGATGAGCGTCCTGGCAGAGTTCACGATGTTCCAACAACGCGGTGATTTCTTCCGGAGCCAGTTTGTCGCCGGCCTTGACCGCTGCTTTACAAGAGATCATGTGCAACAGTTCGTCAATCAAATCGCGACTGTCCACTTGTTTTTTGCCAGCGACCAACTGATCGACGATATTCCGCAAAATTTCGGCCGGGTTTTGCTTGGCCAACATGGCTGGATAGGCCGTTACCAAAACCGTGTCGCCGCCAAACGATTCAACGTCCACGCCAATTTTAGCTAACACCTCGGCATGTTCCAAAACCAACGCCGCTTCGGCAGGCGGCAAATGAACCGGCTCGGGAACCAACAGCTTTTGTGATTCCAGTTGGCCCTCCAAAATCTTGTCACGAATCTGTTCGTAAATCACACGCTCGTGCAAAGCGTGCTGATCGATCACCAGCATGCCTTCTGGCGACTCAGAAATCAAATAGGTGTTGTGGACTTGCAGTGCCGTTAGCGTTTGAGTCGGAGCTGGCGGAACGGTTGCATGAGTCGCATCGGTGCGTTGGAATTGCTGACCGGGAAACGCAAAAGGATTGTCCGAATCGTGGCTTACCGCTGGTCCCGTAGCGGTTGTTGCAGACCCGCCTGCTGGAAAAGCCCCCCCTGCCCCGCCGATCGCGGCGTGGGTCGGCGTGCTGGGGAAAGCTGGGAGTGGATTGCGAGGTGCCTGCGTCCAGTCGATGCTGGAGTTCTGTTTGGCAAAACTGATCTGCGATTGGTTTTCGGCTGGAACCACTGGCGAACTCGTGCCACCGGGAAAGGGTTTGAACGCATCAACCGATTCCGGCCGACTAAGCTGAGCGGTAGAGGTCAAGTCGGTGGTTAAAAAACGGTTGCGTACCGTGCCTAGCAACTGACTGTAAATTTGACCGCCGTTTTGGAAACGCACTTCCAGCTTGGCCGGGTGAACGTTCACATCGACCATTTTAAACGGCATCGACAGTCGCAAAAAACAAATCGGAAACCGCCCCACCATCAATAGGCCGCGATACGATTCCGACAACGCATGTTGCAAGCTTCGGTCGCGGATATAACGACCGTTTAGAAACAAATACTGCATCCGATTGTTGGCGCGACTGACCGCCGGATCGACCACGAACCCACTGACTTTGACATCGCCGACTTCATTATCAACCGAGATCAAATTATTTGAAATCTCGGGGCCAAAAAATCCTTCGATTCGGTCTCGCCAAGAATCCGTCGCCGGCAGTTGGTGTT
>CAZORR010000136.1:0-8118 GCA_964582115.1 uncultured Pirellulaceae bacterium | reverse complement strand
CCGTGAACGGTTACCATTATTCTTTGCTGATCGATGTCGAACCAAAGAAATATGATGACGGGCACTCTTGCGCAAGATTGCCCATCCCGCGGAAGGCGCTTGTTTAAAATCCGATTCGGATCGAACCGCCAGACTTTCCACCGCCACGGTATTTGCCGCCACGAGGACTACCGTATCTCGGTGATGAGTAACCGCGATAATAAGTCGGTGCTGGACGGCGGTAAACCGGTGTTGGATGCACAATCACACGAGGGACTGGCTTAACAACAACCGGTGTGACAACTTTAGTAACGATTGGCTGTTGGTAGATGGGTTGAACGTTTGCTTGACCGATCGGCGCTGATTGCATCGCTTGTATTACTGATTCCCGAACACCGTTTTGATGCAGCGAAATCACTTCACTAACGCCGATTTGTTGTTGCAC
The DNA here is from genome assembly GCA_964582115.1 of uncultured Pirellulaceae bacterium. Lineage (GTDB taxonomy): Bacteria > Planctomycetota > Planctomycetia > Pirellulales > Pirellulaceae > Mariniblastus. Next base: position 7,694 of record CAZORR010000136.1, on the reverse strand, counting down.
TCCGTATTTTAGCACTTGGTTGATAATCAGTTCATCGTTTACTCCGCTGCGAGTCAGCGTAATCGCATCATCGACCGATACTGCTCGGTTTAGGATTTCTTGCTGGTGTTGAAAATGCTGTTGTTCGCGGATGACTTGTTGCTGCTGGGATTTACCAACAACATTTCCGGTGAGTGCTCCAAGTGCGGCACCGATGGCTGCGCCTCCAGCGGTTTCGTCATTTTGATTGCCGATGATTCCCCCAATGATTGCTCCAGCAACTCCGCCTTTAATGGTGCTCTGTTGAACTTGCGTTTGAGCTTGCAAATTAGAACTGGTAAAGCACACGCAGGCTGCTAAACAGGTGGACCAAAATATTTTGTGCATTGAAACATCCTTTATTCGAAATAGAAAGTCGCCGCACGTTAGCGGAATACGACGAACGAATAAATAGAGATATTTTCGTGGTTGGGCGGTTGTTTAACCAAGGTGGCGGATGTGGTGTGATTTTCGACCAAACACAGTTACAAATCGCTTGGATGTTAATGAACTAATACAAGTGAAACCCTTGCCCGTGCCATTGGCTCATTTGCTTTAGCGGCGGTTTTTGATTTCGCTTGCTATCCGCCCTGCCCCGCCGCCGAGGAGTCGCCCGACGACTTCACCGTAAGGCACAACCGAAGCGATTTGGCCGCCCACCGAAGCGCCGTAACTGGGCAAGAGTACTTCTCGCGCCGCTGCAATTTCTTCAGGTTTGTCTTCGTACCACTGCAAGGCCAGCTGAGTCGCGGTTGTCTCGTGGGATAGGCCGGCAAAGGGGATGTCTTTGATGGCTGCGTAAGCACCTGGGTTAACCCGAGTTTGCAAGTCTTGAGCGTAGGCAGCTCGAGAAATGGCCAAAGTCGGAACGTCTGAATAGACGTGGAGTGAATTCGAATAAGGGTTGTACCAATCACCGCCCACGATTCGACCGGGCAGCAAGGTGTATTTGAGTAAGTTGTAGGTACCGAAGGTGGATTTCCAAATCGGCCGGATGCGATCGTTGGCTAATGTCCGTTTAAATTCATCCAAGGGCGCGTATTGGTTGGAACGAATCAAAACAGAATTAAGATTGTTTTGTTCGAGGTAATTGGTGATCTTCATTTCGGTTGCGTGAGAAACGCTGTGGCTGTCAATGCCGGATTTTCCAATCGCGATCCGATTGGGCAACCCGAAAAATTTCCCAGCAGCATCGATAATCGGCCGAGGTCTTCCTCGTTGAATTTGTACCGGCTGAACTTGTGTGACTGGTGAGTCGTAGATGATTTCGTGTTTTTCCAAGGCGTTAAATGTCGAACAACCGACTGAGCTCAAGACCAAGCAACAGAGTGACAACCCAAGGAAGCCGTTTCGTGGGATGTGAGTTTTTTTACTACGCATGGACACGGATATTGCTGAGACAATGAGGAAAACAAGGCTCCCTCGTTCGAGGAGGCTGTTTGATCGACATCGGTGATTAAACGAGTTGAGCTTGCGGGTCAATCCCGATATAGCGCAAGAATCAGCCCATTGGCGTGTCAAATGACAGCATTTCGTCATTAGGCGTGGTTTTGTGAGTTTGACTACGAGGCTGAGATTTTGCGTGGTTTGCTTGTAGTAATGCCTTTAGATTTTTCTCTCCAACGTGAACTCGCTCAGCCGCTGTTTAAACGGATACTAGAAACAGTTCAACTGCTCAATGAACCACCTGTCAGATTAAATGTCACGCTCTACGCGATTTCGACGGCTTGTAGTGGCATAACGTAATCGCAAGCTGGTTTCATTTGCATCGCGTCACAACGCTTCAGATAGAATTGTCGTGGTTCTTCGCGTGATAGGCACAGCCCTAAGAAGCGATCGTTACTTAGTAAACGAATTGGGCTAACGACACGGCGAGTTTTTTTGCCTTTGGAGTCACAGTAGCTGAATTCAACTACAAAATCGTCGTTGTTGCGAATTGTTTTTTGGATCAAGGCGGTCATGGGATTTCTTTGGGTGTTTGGGAAAGTTTGCAGGTTCGGTCTGCGATTCGTTTTGTTTGAAGCTAGTTGCTTCGTTTGATATCCCAAGTATCGAATCCTGCGGTGACACGTTTGGTCCATTGAGTGGGTAATTTTTAAAAACTTTGGCACCGTCTAAAAACGGGAGACAAGTCCAAAGCCGTTACTACAAACTTACTTCTTGGGGCGAAATGCTTCGATTCTGGCGGGATCGGTCTCCAAAATCGGACCACCGATTAGCTCAATGCAGTACGGTACGGCCGCAAAAACGCCATCTAAACACTCCGCGATCGCCCTGGGGCTGCCAGGAAGCGTGATTATTAAACTGCCGCCATCGACGCTGGATCGGATACCGGCGGTTTGTCTTGAGAGAATCGCCGTTGGGACTTTCAGCAACGAAACCGCGCGCATGGCTTCGCCAAATCCGGGTAGCATTTTGTCGCAAACCTGTTCGAGTGCCTCAGGGGTCACGTCGCGAATCGCCGGCCCCGTACCGCCAGTGATGACTACCAAACAGCAGCGTTGTCGGTCGGTCATGTCGGTGATTGCGTTTTCAATTTCGGCTTGAACGTCAGGTACGACTTGTTGGCAAAAACTGACAGCTGAACTAAACGTTGACTGCAAATATTCAACCGCTGCCGGTCCGCCTCGGTCTTGGTATTCACCGCGACTGGCTCGATCCGAAACGGTCAATACGCCGATTTGTGGCAAACGGTCTTCTTCAGTCTTGGTCATTGAGGACTCGTGATTGGTGGTTCGAGATACAGAGAATATGCTTGGGGCCGAACTGTTTCTAGTATTAGTCTTAGCAGGGATTTAGCGAGTTTACTTCGAAGGGAGAAGCCTAAAGGCACCACTACGAACTTAAGTCTGGTTGCTAGACGATGTTTCGGTTATCCAGTCGGGAAGCGATTCACAGTTTCCGTAGTTGATGTCGCTGCTTAACACGGACACAGTTACTTTGCCTTGACGTAGGGCTTGCGTGTCGGTCAAAAAAGGAGAAGGCTCCGGCGGAGGGTTATTGGTCGCCCAATAGTAGGGTCGTCCTTGCGGATCTAGGCCATGAGCATATTGATAGCCCATCGGATTGGTTTCGGCAGGGACAACGACGTAGTCGAAGTTCGGTGCTGACTCGATCGCTTTCGTGGGGTAGTTAACGTTTAGAAAAGTTTTTGCAGGAAATTCTGTCGCGACCAATTTCTGCATCAACGGCCATGCTGATTCAGCGGCTCGTCGGCACTCGGGATGCGGGCCAGATTCAATGCTGATGGACATCGCTTTATAGCCGAGCGCCGCGCCAGTCATCGCTCCGGATACGGTTCCGGAGTGATTGACATTGGCGCCCGCATTTAAGCCATTGTTGATGCCGCTTAGCACTAAGTCGGGCCGCCAAGGACATAATTCGTTCAGGCCGAGACGAACGCAGTCGACGGGAGTTCCTTGGACGATCGCTCCTGGTATATCCGTGCCAATTGCAGGGTAGGTCGTGAACGTTTTCGCAGAAAGTGGGCGAAGGAACGTTATCGCGCCGCTAACCCCGCTCTGCTCTGCCGCGGGCGCAATCACAAACACCGAATTGTTCTGGTCTTTCAGGAAACTGGCGAGCTTAATTAAGGCGTCAGAATAGATCCCGTCATCGTTAGTAATCAGTATTTTCATGTGGTTTTTTTCTGATAAATTGTCGATTTGATAGAAGGTTGTCGTAGCTGAGTTGTAAGGTTGGCAGTGCCGGTTTTAATTGGATATTCTGACTGGCGGCAATACTTGGTTCAGGATTTTCATTTTGTCGCGAACATCAATTGTTGAGTCGATTTGTACAAGGATTAGAGTTTTGAAAACGTTTTTTTGGATGTTGGTTGTTGGTTCTTTGGCCGTTGTGTCTGGATGTTCTTCGAGCACACCCGCTCCAACTGAAACCGATAATGGGGGCGGTGGCGTAACTACAATGGAAATAATCGACCACGACTCTGGTGAGTAATCACGAAACGATTGTTTAAGGGAGAACCAGTTCTTGAAGGTTGATTTTTTTGGGTAGATCAATTCGTTGGTGAAGCACGACGGATCGTGAATCGTGGTAATTACAGGCTAGAAGCCCCTATGCCGCCGTTAGTCGTTGTCGGCTCGTAGCACGGACACAAAAGCTTTTTGCGGAATGTTCACTCGACCGAATTGCTTCATCTTCGCCTTGCCCTTTTTCTGTTTTTCTAGCAACTTCTTTTTGCGAGAGACATCGCCGCCGTACAGTTTCTCCGTCACGTCTTTTCGGAACGGAGCAATGGTTGATCGCGCGATCACGTTTCCGCCAATCACGCCTTGGATTGGTATTTTAAACTGATGCCGAGGAATCTCTTTTGCTAAACGCTCGCAATAGTGCAAGGCACGGGTGCGAGCTTTTTCGCGATGCACCAAGTAGGCCAACGTATCGACAGGTTCTTTGTTGACCAAGATCTCTACTTTGACGACGTCCGTTTTTCGGTATTCGGTTTGTTCGTAGTCAAATGAGCCGTAGCCGCGGGTGATCATTTTTAGTTTGCCGTAGAAATCAAACAGTACCTCGCCCAACGGCATTTCGCTGACGACCTCCAAGCGACCGGTCGACAGGAAATTCATCGTTTGCGATTCACTGCGGTGTTCGCGACATAGCTCCATCACCGGGCCGACGTATTCTTCAGGCGTGATGATCGAAGCCTTAATGAAGGGTTCGGTGATATGCTCAATTTGAGTCGGGTCCGGCCAGTAGCTGGGATTGTCGACTTCAATTTCTTCGCCGGTGTTAAGCGTGATTTTGTATTTAACCGACGGGGCCGAAATGACCAAACCTAAATCGAACTCGCGTTGCAAGCGTTCTTGGATCACGTCCAAGTGCAGTAATCCTAAAAAGCCACAGCGAAATCCAAAACCCAATGCGGCCGAAGAGTCTTTTTCGTAAGTTAACGCGGCGTCGTTGATTGCCAGTTTGTCGAGGGCCTTGGTCAAGTCTTTATACTGATCGGTGCTCATCGGATACACCGAAGAAAACACGACTTGCCGAGCCTTTTCGTAGCCGGGAATCGGTTCTGCGGCAGGGTTTTCGACGAGCGTAATGGTGTCGCCGACTTCGATGTCTTGGACGCTTTTCACGCCGGCTACGACATAACCGACATCACCGGCGGTGAGTTGATCTTTGGGCACCAATTTTAATTGGTTAAATCCCAATTCGTCGACGTTGTAGTCGCGACCGCCGTGCATGAAGTGAATGGCGTCTTTGGTTTTGAGCGTTCCCTCCATCACTCGGATTTGTAAAATCACGCCTCGGTATTTGTCAAAGTGAGCATCGAACACGAGTGCTTTGAGTGGTGCGTTTGCGTCGCCAGTCGGCGGTGGAAGTTTTGCGACGATGCCCTCGAGTACGTCTTCGATGTGCAGGCCGGTTTTAGCGGATACGGGAATCGCTTCGAATGGGTCGAGTCCCAAATCGGCGTCGATCGCTTCTCGGGCGCGATCAACGTCGGCTGCGGGCAAATCGATTTTGTTGATCACCGGCAGTAGTTCCAAATCGTATTCCATCGCCAAATACTGATTCGCAACCGTTTGAGCTTCGACGCCTTGCGACGCATCGACGATGATCAATGCTCCTTCGCACGCCATCAAACTACGACGGACTTCATGCGAGAAGTCAACGTGGCCCGGGGTGTCGATTAGGTTTAAGTGATAGACTTGACCGTCGGCGGCTTTGTAGCTGAGAGTCACCGTGTTGCTCTTGATGGTGATCCCGCGTTCACGTTCGATGTCCATCGAATCGAGTAGTTGATCTTGAAATTCTCTTTGGGTAACGGCGCCGCAGGCTTGGATGAGCCGGTCGGCAAGCGTCGATTTGCCGTGGTCGATATGAGCAATGATGCAGAAGTTTCGGATGTTTTTCATATTTGGGGTCGTCTACCAAATCGGTCAAAAGTATCGGTGGAGGACAGCAGTCTAACGGAGGATGTCGATTTGTGCTTCGGGGAATGGCTAGTTTGTATTTGATCTGGCTATTTGATTGGCTTTGCAATGCACGGTTTGACCGCACCGAGTCGTTTGAACAGCCGAAAAATTTGACAGTATCGAATTGTGATTTAGAGCTGGCAGTAGGTGTCTTTGTTATAAAGTGAAGCTGCCAGAAATCTTGGTTTTGGCTTTCGCAAGATTTTTGCTGCTCAATCGCACTGTCGAAATCGCATCGATAATCGGCTGAGTGATAGATTTTGGCTTTATTAAGGAAAGGAAAATAGGATGAAAATTCCAAATCTGACTACCTTGGTAGATTTGAGCACTTGAACTGACAGTGAGGAAACTCACTTAAAATCAGCTTCCTTGCGGGGTAGTTGGTTAATTTTGGTGGCGAAAATCGTTAAATACTGCTAGTTTGTGAGGCGTGGGTTAACCTTGCGGCTGGCTGTTGAGGTTCTTATTCTCAAACATAAACAAATATCGCATGCCGTTTAATCGGTTCCTAGCAACAATTTTGCTGGAGCGTTACGATGTTTGTCGATGGGAGTCTTAGAATTGTTTTGAATCTTCTGCATCTTTAGAATTGCACTATGCGCGCTTGTAGCATTAAATCGTCGTTGTTGGTTGCATTTTCGTTGGTTGTTGTCAGTTTGGCGAATCAACCTGCTCATGGGCAGGCATGGCTTCGTCAAATGTTTAAAGGCGAAAACACCCACGATTTTGGTGATGTTCAATTAGGTGATGTCCCTGAGCATCGGTTTCAGTTGGAAAATGTTTTCAACGAGACCTTTCACATCCATTCGATCAATTCTAGTTGTGGTTGTACGATCGCCACCGCGTCCAAAAAGACTTTCAAAACTTGGGAGAAGGGCGAGATCATCTGCAAGTTTAATACTCCTGCTGTTGGCGCGGGATCTAAACAAGCAACCATCACGGTCAAGTTTGATCGACCGTATCGTGCCGAGATGCAATTGTCCGTCAAAGGCAATATTGTGACGGGTGTATCACTCGAACCTAAATCCATCGATTTTGGACAGGTTGTCGAAAACAACCTTCCCTCTCGTGTTGTGCAACTTCGTTCTTCAGGTAATCCGGATTTCAGGATCCGTGACGTGAAGAGCGTATTCAAGCACATCGCGGTAAGAGTAAAAGAGACTTCTCGAAGCAACGGAATGGTCAGCTATGATATTATCACCAAGCTTAAGGAGTCGGTTCCGAAGGGTTTTACCCAAGACCAATTGTACGTGGTGGTTGAGGAAGGCCGGAACTACGATGGAACTCTAAAGCTAAAGCAACTTCCATTGCCATTTAATGCCAAGGTGACTTCAGCATTGCAATTGTCGCCTGAGGTTCTTTCGTTAGGGCCAGTGGCTCCTGGGGACGTGGTTAAAAAGAAAGTGTTTCTGAAATCAGATAAACCGTTTTTCATTAGCGATGTCCGTTGCAAGAGTGACGCCTTTAGTGTCAAGGCAGCTAAAGAGTCCAAGAAGATTCACATTGTTGAAGTGGCTTACACGGCAGACCCAAAGTCGGTTAGCCATGAGTGCGAGCTTAGTTTCTTTGTTCGTTATGCCGGTGCCAGCAATGCTCAGCCAGCGTCTGCCCCGTCGGGCCGCTTAAAAGCAATCATCGAGATTGCGGATAATCAAGGCGCCAAGACGGAGTCGATCAATGTAAGTGAAATCGTCGGGTCGCTTGAGTAGATTCGGTTGATTTAAAATACAAGCT
>CAZORR010000135.1:0-8127 GCA_964582115.1 uncultured Pirellulaceae bacterium | reverse complement strand
GGCGACAAAGTTCGCGTGGAACTTTCTCCTTACGATTTGACCAAGGGTCGTATCGTTTATCGCGAGCGTTAATTCTCGCCCGACTCGGCGTTTTTTCTTTGATGTGACAAGCCGGGTGTTCTGCTGCGCAATGAGTTGCTCCGGGAAGATTGCCCTTTAATTCACAAATTGTTAGCGGTGTGCCGTGTATGGCACTGCTTGAAGACGCCTTGAGGTGGTAAAGGCTAAAGCCATTACTACAAGCTACCAACTGAGCGCATAAAAAAACGATGGGGGAGGCCCATCGTTTCTGCTGAATGCTGTTAGGTTCGACTAAAAATCGTTGTCGAAACCACCTTGAGCAGCTTCGTATCCAGATTTGATCAAGGACAGGATGCCGTCTTGCATTTCAAGTCGAGTAAAAATTCCATTAGGAACATGTTTACTGTAGCCACGCACTAGGTCGCCACCGTTTTCAGATAGTTGTTCAGCCATTGCGGCGATTTCAGGTGGGGCATCATCGGTGCGAGCAGCCATTCGCAAGAACGGTGCGACATGCAAGTTCATCTCGGCGCTGAACTCAGATTTTCCTTTTGCAGCCATTGCTTTTTTGAGTGGCTGCATCGGGCCAGTGCCAAAACCATAGTAGACCGAATCCTTACCGAACCCGATCAGGACACTCACTGAATCACCGAATAAATTCCGAGCTTCTGCATTGTCCAGTGTGACAACAATTTCATGGAAGCGAATGCCATTGTGGTTTTCTTTGTCCAAGTTAAACACGACTGAAGGGATGTCAGGGTTGTCATCGGCAGCTAGTCTTTCCTTCAACAATGGAATAAGATCTTTGATAGCAGCTTCGACTTTAGCGGGGTCGGCCGAAGCAACGCCACCCACTAGGTTCGCGTCTTGACCTTCCAGCATCATGGCTACACCGGTGTCGACAACGCCTTGCTTGAGTGTTTCACCTAAAACCTCGGCAACACTATCAAGCAGTGTTTCGATTTTTTCAAATTCGGCGTCAGACAGTTCGCCAGATTCATTCATCCGCTCAACAACGGCTTTTTTTCCATCTTTGAGTAGTTTGTCGTAAGTGATACCATCGGCAGGCAGCATCTGTCCGTTCATACCGAAGTTCATGGCTGAATCCTGCATCATAAAGCCTGAGAATCGCGACGGGCTATTTGCTTCTGACTCGTTGTGTTTTTTTGCGAGTTCACTGCCAGCTTTGGCTGTGAATTGGATATCAGTGTACAGCTTTTTCGTTTCTGCATTGGCTGCCATTCCGATCGTAAGCGACTCAGACTCATTCAGCATCATCTCGAACTGTCGCATTTGCATCGCGAGGCTCTTCTGCTGAGATTCCATTAGTTCGTCATCGAGTTTGTCCAGTGTCTGTTCCGAGCCTGATTTGATGATGGCAAGGACTTTGTCACGCAGTGCTTGAGGGACTGCTTGTGGACGAACGTCGAATGCAAGATTGTACTTTGTGGGTTTGTCACCAAGCATCTTCTCTGGTTCGGCGGGCAGCACATTCAGCAAATTAGCCTTGTTGGCAAAGAACGCATATCCGTCGTTTGCTTTGATATGAATTTCAGTGCCATTAGGCAGGGCAAGCGTGTAGGCATCGTCGCCATTTTCTTCGACGTCAGCAAAACCAGAAACGACATCTAAAAGTAGTTCAAGGTCTTCAATTGGAACAAACGCAGAAAAATTCGGTTCCGATTTGTCGCCTTCAAAGTATAGCGAGATACCGGCATTGCGAGTGAAGTCAAGCCCGTCGGCGTAACCTTTGATCGCGGCTTTGGCAAGGAAATTAAATTCCGGAAAACCAGACGCGGTCAGCAAGTACTTGATGTCCTTGAGTTGCTCATTCAGGTTTGCGATCGAAACTACAACGGCCGGTTTCGGCTGGATTTGGGCTTGAACTTGCCCCGGTATCAAAGTTGCAACGCCGAGCAGCAAGCCCAGCATTAACGATTTACACACTGATTTCACAGAATTCTCCAAGTCTGACGAGGTCAATTAATTGTTTGGTTGCAGGTTGCCGTAGCTGATATCGATGGTAAACCGCCATTGTCACCTAGGTCCCTTCGAAGATCCTTACCCGCAAAAGAACGGTAAGTTTTAAGGAATTCGTTTTTTATATCATTTGCCAGCAATCCATGTAGGTAGCTAACCAGTTTTTATTGGGTTTTACGTGCTGAAAGAGCCTGTGATAACGCCGTACACTTTCATTTTTCTTGTTGAACCGATAAAAACTGAACGTTCACCGAAACAGCTTTTTTTAAGACTGTCCGCCATTTTTATGAGTCAACCTGCCCCCAAATCAAAAACTGTATCTGGTACCGCAAAGTGGATTGACATTTTGTTTGTTGCTGCGGTTTTAGCTCATCTTCCGATTGGATACGAGTATTGCGAGCGGATGTGGTCGGTGGGACACTATCAATTTTTTCCGTTGTTAATGGTGTCCGCTGGCTGGATGATTTTTGCCCGATTGGCCGAAAGCCAACCGCAAAAGCCGAAGTCAAAATTGAGCTACTGGCTGCTCACGGCCGACTTAATTTTATTGACACTGGCGGCGCTGATGTTTTCGCCGTTCTTTTGGATTCTATCACTGGTCTTGCTGACGGTGATCTACATTTTCGATCGTTGGGGCTGGAGGGGCGTCCGATATACGTCGCCGGCTTGGTTGTTGCTGTTTTTCGTGGTGCCGCTGCCGTCCAACTTAGATTTAAAGCTTGTCAACGAACTCCAGTTTTTGTCGAGCCAGCTAGCCAGTTATATTTTGGATGCGTTCGGGCAGATTCATTTTCGTGAAGGTGTGATTCTGATCACGGAAAAAAAACAGTTTTTCACGGAGGAAGCTTGTAGTGGAATCAGGTCGCTATTTTCGTCGGTGTCCGCGATGACGATCTTTGGCGTGATGATGCATTACAGTTGGCAACGGCATTTGTTCAATCTAATCCAAACGGTCTTGTGGGTTGTGATTGGCAATGCAGTTCGAATTGCATTGGTGGTGTATTTGGCAGACAACGTGGATGAGTCGTTTGCGGTTGGAACAACACACGAATTGCTCGGACTAGCAAACTTCCTGTTTGTGTTTCTGTTTGCGTTGAGTACCGATCGAGGGGTCAATGCATGGCATGCTGCCACGCCAGACGTTACCGCAGCTGCACTAGCGAGTGATGTTGAAGAACCGGTCATTGATGGTGCTATTGTGCCTGGAGTCGATGCGTTGCAGCACGTCATCAATCGACCTGCGGTTTGGCAATGGTCGTTAGTGGTTGGGTTTGTTTTAGTCGGTTTGTTTTCCGCGCGGCTGACTTATGCTAAGTCAACGATTGACAAATTTCGTTTTGATGAAACGGCGTTGAGTGAGTCGTATGAAACCGATTTGCCAAAGCGGATTCAGGGCTGGGATTTACTCTCGTTTGACCATCAAGAACGAGATGATACTCGGTTGCTGGCTCCAGAATCTTATGTGTGGACGTTCGTCAAAGATAACAATCGACGAGTTATCGTTTCGATGGATGGCCCCTACTTCGATTTTCATAATTTGAATGATTGTTATGAAGGGTTTGGGTGGGAAGTTGATTACGAAAATAAATACCTAGATTTAGACAATGATTTGAGCCAAGCAACAAACCTAACCAAATTAGAAATGACCAAGTCGAGTGAACACGGACTGGTGCTGTTTACCGCGTTTGATCGCGATGGAGTCTTGGTGCGACCAACGTTCGAACGCAACTACGAACCGACTCGCTGGATGGAAATGGTGCGGCATGTCCGAATGGTATTTGGATTGCTGAACCAACAAAATGATCCAAGGTTCTCGCAGCAAACGTTGCCGATCTCACAAGTTCAGTTGTTGCATGTTAGCAATCGAGAAATTCTAGACTCCGCTGATCTTGAGCGACTGTTTGTTGAGGTTCGTGCTCGTTTGCAGGCAACTGAGCGGTTTGGTAAGTAGTCATGCCTGAGCTCCCAGAAGTCGAAACGATGCGACGTGGTATTCTGCATACCGTAGGTGCTGCCGTTGTGGCTGCCAAGCGATTGCCTTGTTCGCGACGCCCGATTGAAATTAAGCCGCGAATTGATCATTTAAACAAACGAGTAGCGGGTAAAAAAATCTCTGCCGTCGACCGGCTTGGCAAACGAGTGGTGATTCGATTTGACTCGGACGATCGATTGATTTTTGAACCGCGAATGACGGGGTTAGTGCTGGTGCATGAAGCACCGACGATTGAGCATTTGAGATTTGCGATTGAATTAAAACACTGCCGAGACAAACGGATTTTGTTTTGGGACCGTCGTGGGTTAGGGAAAGTTTATTTGCTGTCAGATCAACAGTACCAAGCGAAGCTAACCGATGGCACATTGGGGCCAGATGCACTGGCGATCACCGCGGCTGAATTGGCGGCACGCTACAAGGGGTCCAAGCGGGAGATCAAAGTGGCGCTCTTGGATCAATCAAAAGTATTGGGAATCGGCAATTTGTACGCATCGGAGATTTTGCACCTGGCTGGTGTCCATCCGCAAACTCGGTGCGATCGAATCTCTCAATCACGATGGAACTTGATTCATTCACAAATGATTTCAGTTTTTGAAACCGCAATCAAATACGAGGGATCGACACTGTCCGATGGAACCTATCGCAATGCGCTTAACGCCGAAGGCGGTTATCAAAACGAACATCGTGTTTACGATCGCGAAGGTCAATCGTGCCCCAGTTGTAATCTAGAAAAAATCAAGCGAATCGTGCAGGCACAGCGAAGTACTTTTTTCTGCAAACGCTGTCAGAAGAAACGATAGCAGTGGTTAACCTAAGACAAGACAGACGTTTGTTTTGTTGACAACGCGATACGGAATTTACTTCCGTACTTTAAGTAGAATCCGTTTTATACCTATCGAACGTTAAATAACTATGAATCACGACGCCACATTTCGCGAACGCGTTCACGAGTTCTGGAACTGGTTTCCGACTCAAGCGGACCAACTGACCAAGGCGGTCAACAGTGACAACCCGCAGGAGAGTTTAGCATCGTTTGTCGATCAAGTTCGGGATAGGATCGGCGGTTTGGCTTGGGCCTTTGGGCCCGGCGCAATGGAAGATTCTTTGTCGTTTACTGTTACCGGTGAAGGCGAAAAACCGCGTCAATTGTTGGCTCAGCATTGGCTAGACCAGGCTGTTCCGGTTGATGGTTGGGACTTTTACTGTTCGCGTCAGGCAACACCAATAGAGCACCTAAAAGCGATCAAAATCGAAGTCGGTGACGCCCAGATCGATGTCGATACGATGTTGATCGCCACTCAGGTTGACGAAGAAAACCAAACGGTTGATCTTCAGGCGTGGCACCCAGCTTTGGAGCACTTGGATGAAAGCGACCGCTACCGAATCGCGTTTTTGCTGCTCGACGAGTCCCTTGGTGAATATGGTACGCAAACTAAACTTGGCAGAATCGAACTCCAGCCCGGCTCCGAGGATCGGCCTCTTGCCCAGTCATTGATTGAACTGCCGAGTTATCTAGAGTCTGTATGGGCCGATAAAGGCTGGGACGAAACAACACCGCTTGAGGCCTACACGGGATATCAGGCGGAACCGACTGACGATTTTGTTCGTTCGGACATCATGGCTGGATACACGAATGTGCCCGAGGTCGTGATTGCGTTTCTTGAAAATGACGGTCAACTATCGGAGAACCCGGTGGCCGATACGGGCGCGGAATTTTTATTCGTGAAAGTCAGTCGTAACGAACTGCCACAAAATCACGATCCCATGGCGTATCGGACCGAGATCGAAATGGAAGTCGCTCGCCGACTGGCCGGTGGTGGCGGTTACGTTGTGGGGGGCGCAACGGGTACCGATCATTCTTATATTGACATGCTGATTTTTGATGGCGAGCGTTCGATTGCCGCAATTCGCGAGGCGATGGAAATGGCACACAACGGAGATTTTGAGATCTTGCCGTTTTTTTAAGCTGAGTGTTTGGGGAGTCCGGTGCGTTGACAAGCATTACCGTGCCGTATCTTTTTTCATAAACAAACGTGGCCCTACGATCAGCGCTGCAGCTAACGCCCACTGGATGAGTACCGCAATTGTGCCGTTGCGTATTGCTTCGGCGATCGTAATGGGCTTACCATTCATTTCTATATCGTAAATCACTGACCGCGAACTCCAAATATGGAAGTATTCTTGGTTTGCCAACTCAAACGTGTGCCACGCGATTGGCAGCGACAAGACCACTAAAAAAATTGCAACGCACAGCAATAGCCAACGCACAATCCGCGGCCGGCCAGAAGGTGTCGCTGATGTACTTGGCGAGGCATAAGGATTGTCGGCAGTTTCTATATTAACGACCATTTGGGTTTCATTTTGCTAGGCTAAGTAGTATCAACAACTGTAAGCGTCGACGTCCTGCAATTCGTGAGCTTCAATTTGTTGTCCAGCATTGGCTTCTACCTGAAGCTTCTGCAGTTGATCGTGCAGTTTAAGCAACATTCGCTCAGTGCGGTATCCGCCGACGATTGAACCTACGAGGTACGACAACAGACCAGCGACGTTCAAGCCCAGTATCATTCCGATAAACAAGGAAATCAACATCCAACGTTGTTGCAGATTGTCGATGAAAAATGGGTCGTCCACACCTACGCTGGCAAGCGATTGCCAAGTTGCATGCAAATACCAATATAGCCAGCAAATACTCCCAAAGCCAATGGTCGATACACCATACCGATAGCGATCCCAAAACGTTATCATTCGACGAGTGCGAGCAATAAAGTCCGAGTCGGACTGTTTTCGGAAAAATAGTTTCTGTAGCATGATTTGAGGCAGCGGAGGAAGAAGTTGTTGTACTATGAAGTGTTCGCTGGAGGAGCCACGACATAGGCAAAAAAATGCTCAGTCAGCCTCTGGCACATTAAACTGGATGGGGCGACGAGTGCATCGGAGGGTCAAGGTTTGATTTTGTTTCAAGCCACCCTTGCTCCGTGCCCAGACGATTGACCCCAACCGAATAACCAACACTTCGTCGACCGGCGTGCAGAAACGTTGGATCGCTTTGTGTGAACCTCGATTTAGCTTGCTGACGCCAAGAAACGGTGCGGTGTGGCCCGTGCTTTTTCTTGTTAGAGCCGTCTCCGCCAGTAGGTGTGAATAAATTCCCCGACGGCGATAAGCTGCATCGACTCGTGACGAGTAAAGCCAGGTGCCTTCGGTGCCGAGTAAAAACGACAAACCTAAATCACGATCTTGGTAGTCGCCAATTGCTATCCAAATGCCTCCTGCGACTTGCCCGTCCATTTTCGCCAAAATACCGATTGAGTTTTTCTGTTGCGTGTATTCACTCGTGATTTCAGCTAGTTGTTCTAACTCTTGCACGCTGTCGCAAACCTTGACGGCGGCACTAGAGAACGGATCACTGGGCAATTGATCCAAGTCGATTTGGTACACCGCTAGCGAACAGAATCGGCACATCCAAGCAGGAATAATCTGCTCAAAAACCGTTTCAAAAACGAAACCAAAACCGAGCGTTTTAATTTTACCCAGTATTTTAACTTTATTAACAATGCCCATTGGTTATCAGCCTGCTGAATTTTTGGAGTCACCACTATGGGCCCAATAAAAATAAGACCGAAAGGCCAAGACTACCGCAATCGAAATTGAAAAACACAGTGCGCAGCTCACCAAGTCCGGTTCTCGCATCATGGCCCCTAAACCAACCACTGCTAACAATCCGGCTAACGAACTGAAGAAATTGTATTTAGGGTGTCCACATGCCATCAAGCTACATGCTAGGACGTAGGCTGCCGCGTTCAGCGGCATCGAAAGACCTAGTAAAAACGGAATTCGATTGTTGCCCGAATAATACGTTGCAAAGAACTGATCGTAACTCGCCCCATAAAGCAGCTTTGTCAAAGGACCACCGACAAACCATAAAAAGGCCGAAAACAATAACATCACGACTACCAACCCGGTACCGAATCGCCATAAGATCTTGTTTAAACCGGCTTTTCCGGATGCTTGGTATTCGATCGCTGCCGTCGGCGCAAAAGCTGACATTGCTCCGTTGAGCAGTGGGTTGGCCAACAGCACAATCGTCATGCAAGCACCGTAGATCCCCGCTGCAGCGGCATCGATTTTAAACA
>CAZORR010000134.1:0-8149 GCA_964582115.1 uncultured Pirellulaceae bacterium | reverse complement strand
TTTGGCAGCATATTGGGCTGTATGGTTATCGTCGAGATTTCTTGATGGATATTTCGTCGATTCCAACGGCGTCGGTCGAAAGAATCGAATCACTCGAACAACTACGGTTTTTATATGCTGGTCATGCGATGCTAGTCGGTAAAGTTGAACATTCAGCTGCAGGAATTGACACTCCCGAGGACTATGCAGCGTTTGTCAGTCGGCAAAAATCGTGTTAAGCTACGACCCCGTCAGCAGCATCGCGGATGCTGATTTGCGGGAAAAACCTGGCTTGCCTATTTTGGCTAAGTAACGCCTGATTGTGACCCTGGTAAAGTTAGTCGTAGCTTTGCAGTAGGTGCCCCCAGAAGGTGGTCCGATTAAAACGAACCAGTAAGTACCGTCAAACCATATTCGAACGCGATTCCATTGGATTGGAACCGCGTTATTTTGTTTTTAGGCTATAGCTTCAGATGACTAAACATATTTTTGTAACTGGCGGCGTGGTAAGTTCCCTTGGCAAGGGGCTGACTAGTGCTTCGATCGGAATGGTACTTGAGCAGCGTGGTTTAAATATCCGTATGCAAAAGTTGGATCCGTATATCAATGTCGACCCAGGCACGATGAGCCCGTACCAGCACGGCGAAGTTTATGTGTTGGACGATGGTAGCGAAACGGATTTGGACCTTGGCCACTACGAGCGGTTCACTCATAGCCCACTGTCGCGTCAGTCAAATTACACAACAGGTCAGATCTACCTGAAGGTAATCGAAAAAGAACGGCGAGGAGATTTCCTGGGCAAGACCGTTCAGGTGATTCCACATATCACCAACGAAATCAAAGATTGCATTGCGGGTTTGGCCGGCGACGACGTTGACGTAGTAATTACCGAAATTGGGGGCACGGTTGGTGATATCGAAAGCCAACCGTTCTTGGAAGCGATTCGTCAGTTTAGTTTGCAAGTGGGCAAAGAAAATTGTTTGTACATTCACTTGACGTTGGTTCCTTACTTGAAGGCCGCCGGTGAACTTAAAACAAAACCAACTCAGCACTCTGTGGGGCAGATGCGCGAGATTGGCATTCAACCCGATATTTTGATTTGTCGAACCGAGCGAGAAATTTCAACCGAGGACCGCGAAAAAATTGCGTTGTTCTGTAACGTTCCAACCGAAGCGGTGATCGAAGAAAAAGACAAAGACTTTTCGATTTACGAAGTGCCGTTAAGTTTGGTTGACCATGGTTTGGGCACGTTGATTGTCGACAAATTAGCGTTGCCGAAGGGGCCTGTTGACCTGAGCCCTTGGCACGACATTTTGCATCGGTTGCGAAACCCGACCTCGGAAATCAGCATCGCGGTTGTCGGCAAGTACGCCGAACATAAAGACGCTTACAAATCGATCTACGAATCGATTGACCATGCCGGCATATCCAATTTGGCTCAGATTCGCATTGGCCGAATTCAAAGCGAAGATATTGAAAACGAAGGACCGGAGCGATTGTTGTCAGGCTATGACGGGATCTTGGTGCCGGGTGGTTTTGGTGAACGAGGCGTTGAAGGGAAAGTTCAAGCGATTCGATGGGCCCGTGAAAAAGGCATTCCATTTTTGGGGATTTGCTTAGGGATGCAGTGTGCGGTGATCGAGTTTGCTCGTAACGTGTCTGGGCTGGAGGGAGCGAATTCGACCGAGTTTGACAAAAATGCGAATCATCCGGTCATCTGCTTGCTGGACGAGCAGCACAATGTCACGGACAAAGGTGGCACGATGCGACTGGGAGCTCAAGATTCGGTTGTGCATGAGGGTACAGAGACACATCGCTGCTACGATACAACTGAAATTAACGAACGCCACCGGCATCGCTACGAATTCAATAACACCTATCGGCAGCAATTAGAGGCTAATGGATTGACGATTGCAGCGACTAGTCGAGGCGACAAATTGGTAGAAGTTGTAGAAGTTGCTGACCATCCTTGGTTTGTCGCGGTACAATATCATCCAGAATTCAAATCAAAACCAACAAAATCTCATCCATTGTTTGCTGGATTTGTAAAGGCGGCGATTGAGAAATCAAAGTCTGGTAATCTTCAAGCTCAAGAAGTTTGATGGTCACTAAATTTGTTTAGGAATCGTAAGATATTGGCTTGCTTGCGATTCTGAGTAGAAGAAAATTAAGAGGATACTCATGTCAGATACAAACGAAGAACCGAAGATCATTGTTGACGAAGATTGGAAGTCACAAGTAGCCCGCGAAAAAGAAGCGGCGAAAGAAAAAAAGAACGATCCGGCGGATGTTGATAATTCAGAAGCCCTTGAGATGGGCGAGTTGCCCCCAGCGAATATTTTGGTGTTCATCTCCATGCTTGGTAGTCAAGCCATGGCAGCATTGGGTTTGATGGCAGACCCTCGTTCGGGAGAAGTTGCCGCGAATCGGCCGTATGCAAAGCACTTTATTGATATGTTGGGAGTGTTAGAAGAAAAAACTAAAGGTAACCTAACCGAAGACGAAAGCGGTCACTTGCGTGACGCGTTGCATCAATTGCGAATGGTGTATGTGCAAACTGAAAACATGGGAGCCCAAGCACCGGAGCCAAAAAATCCTCCTTCTTCGATTGAATTACCGTAAGCAGGCGACAGTAAAGTTGTCTTTAAGCAAGTTGAGGCCGGTAGGCTGTGCCTTTGGCTTGTCAGTTCGTTATTCCTAACGGTTCGATATTATGCCCTCCCATAATCAGTCCTCTCGTCGTCGGTCTTCTTCTCGTCGTAGTTCCAGTCGAGGTGGTAAGTCGAAAGGTAAAGCCATCGTTAAAAAAACCGCAGCCCATGATGGCGTGGATTTTTTGACGACGTTAATTGGGTTTATTTGTGGTTTGACGGTACTGTTGTTAGTGATCAGTTCGTTTTCGAGTCCAAAGCTCAACGCAGACATTTTGGCTGCCAATGATGAAAACCGCGCTGATATTGCGACAACGTTGAAGAAACGAGATTTTGATACCTTTGTCGAAAATGCAAGCATTGAGAAACTTGCTGAAATCTTGACGAGTATGAATGAGAAAAAGAAATTTGAATCGGAGGGGAAATTTCGGACGAACTTTGTGCGGCAGCAGAAAATTATCGATCGGATGATGGAGGAGCCGTTATCCGAAGATTATCGTCGACTAGCGGTGTTGACCAGGATTACGAGCACTGGCACTATGTTTTGGACGAACCGAAAAAAGAATTTGGGCGAATCCGATTTGGGGATTCGATTACGTGAGTTGGTTGAACCACACAAAGATGATTCAGACCCAGAAATTTCTTTTGAGTCTCGAATTCAACTGGCACGATTGAATTCTTTAGATGCGCCGAAGCAGGTGGTGCCTCACGCGAAAGAACTTTATCGCTTGCTCGCAGATTTCCCAACCAATGAACGTGTTAATCAAGAGATCATCGGATCGATGCTGCGTTTGTTGCAAGACATCGAGAAGCGAGCGGCAGTCCCTAAGGTTCTTGCGCACTTTCTCAAGCAACCCAAAGTAGTCGGTGACCAAAAGACCGAAGTTCTATATTCAAAGCTGTCGGATCTCTGGAATTTATGCGACCGCGATTTCTTTAGTGTCAGAGAAAATGTCTTGTACGCAGGCAAGGCGGGGCGAGACCAGTTACGCGATGTGTGCTTGGACTTGACAAGAATTCCTACCGCTGGCAAAGAAATTCTTGAGCATGTTTTAAAGTGTGGTTATTGGATGGAAACTAATGATCACTATGATCACGCGATAGAAATCTATACGGCATTGACCGCCGGAGGCAAGAATCTGTCAGAAGAGAAGGATGTTTTGAAGGTCGAGATATTGGGGAAGTGGGGCGTTCGCCGTTGCCAAGCGGTAGGCAAGCCATTCGACTTGAAGGCCAAGCTGTATGACGGAGAGCCATTTAATGTGAAAGCAATTAAATCGATGCCTGTGCTCCTTGTGTTTTACAGCCAAGCTGACGAAACGGATAATGTTTTGTATCAGGTCGAAAGAGCGAGTCGACGCTGGCAAGGAGGGTCGGTCAAAATTATAGCGGTGCAGGTCGAGCGTGATAAATCAAATTTTGATCGAGTCGCAGTACAAAAGCAAAAAGAGCAATTGAAGAGATGGGACTTTTTCTTTGATGATGGCACCGGAGCAGGCCCCATTTTTTCTCAGGTTCCTTCGGTTCGTAATGGAAGATGCGTGTTGCTGGACCGACAACACAAAGTTTATGACGTTAACGTTGGTTTGCCCGAACTCGCAACAACTGTCAACTCGGTACTCGCGATTCGTAGCGAAGAAAGCGAAGTGAATTGAGTTAGTTTCATCAAGGAGATTTTCCGTGGTGAAACTAGCCAACAGGTAAGTGCCAGCACTGCCTTGGAACCGATCTCCTGTCTTAGGGGGGCGGTTAAACAGGATTTAAAGTAGCATAAAAATTATCATCAGTATTCCGCCCGAAATTTAGCTTGGGCTGATACTTTCCAATAGTCTTGCCCCAACATGAGAAGTCATGAAACGTATCTTCGTCTCTGGTTGCTACGACATTATTCACGCCGGCCACCTTCAGTTTTTTGAAGAAGCTCGGGCACTGGGTGACCATCTAACGGTGTGTTTTGCGTCTGAAGATGTGCTTTGGCACCACAAACAACGACGTTCCTCAATTCCAGACGTCCACAAAAAAGCGGTCTTGGAAGCGTTGAGTGTGATTGATGAGGTTGTCGTCGGTACTGACCATGACTTGGGGCTCGACTTTAAGACTTACTTTTTGGAACACAAGCCGCACATGCTGGTTGTTACTGAAGATGACAACTATGCCGACATCAAAAAAGCACTTTGTGGGCAAGTCGGAGCGACCTACTACGTGTTGCCCAAGACACCGCCTAAGTTCGCTCCTGTGTCTACCAGTAGTATCGTCAAATGGGTCAAAGCTCCGACCGAATCACCGCTTCGAGTCGATTTCGCTGGCGGTTGGTTGGACGTGCCACGCCATTCACGCGAAGGCGCGTATGTCGTCAACTGCGCGATCTCACCCATGGTTAGTTTGCGAGACTGGAACTACGAACAAAAGTCAGGACTTGGCGGTAGCGGCGCCTGGGCGTTGCTCAACGGTGAAGACGGCGTCGAGGCGGAGTTGGATTTGGGGGTTGGCTGGCAAGACCCAGCTGTGATTCGAGAATCGGGGCTTTGCGTGTGGCGTAGCGGTAATTTGCCTGTTCTAGAGTTTAAACAAAACGGTGAAATGCTGGCGGGTCGGATGGCAATTTACTGGACTGGTATCGAACACGATACACCTAGTAACAGTGACCTTAATCGAGATTATGATCTGATTGAACAAGCAGGACGAATTGCCAAACAGGCCGTCCATGAACGTGAATTCGACTTGCTGGCCAAAGCAGTAGCGACTTCTTACCAGGCCCAATTAGGGGAAGGGATGCAGGAGCTAGTAGCCGTCGAAGGTGCCGTTGCGCACAAGTACTGCGGCGGAGGTCACGGTGGATACGCGTTGTATTTGTTCTCCGACTCAACGGCTCGAGACGCAGCGGTAGCCGCTAATGAACCGATGCGACCCATTGAGCCTTATTGCAGATAGCGACGACCGTTTGTGGTTGAGCCGCCCGGCGATAGCCTACGGTTTCCACCACGATAATCCGAAAACAGTGCGCTATCGCGCGGCGGATAAGTAGTGATGATCGCGCGGGTAGTAAGCATTTTTATCCATGGCTTTACTCCAGGGCCTACGACTAGTCCTCTGTACGATTCGATGAATGGAGCGACTGAGCTACACCAAAGGCTAGTTGCTCGAGTTCGATTGCTAGGTCAACACCGACGACTTGAATACGTTTGGGTAGCTTTAGGGTTACTGGTGCGAAATTCAAAATCCCCGTCACGCCCGAACGCAGGATCACCTCGACCGCTTGATGGGTTGCATCGGCTGGTACGGCTAGAATCACTAAAGAGATTTTTTCTCGTTCAACCCATTCCGGCAAGCCTTCGATATCTTGCACCGTTAAATTTTCGACTCGAGTGCCAATCAACTCTGGGGAAATATCAAACGCGGCCACCACTTGAAAACCCTGCTTTTGGAAACCACGATAACCGAGCAATGCTTGGCCCAGGTTGCCGCAGCCAATCAGTGCGATTGGCCAAGTTTCATTGGTCCCCAATATCCGTTTGATCTCAGCAATCAGCTCGCTGCATCGATAGCCGACTCCGGGATAGCCAAACTGACCAAAATAAGTAAAGTCCTTGCGCACTTGAGCGCCCGTGACGCCCAGTCTCGCGCCCAATACTTGGGAGCTAACGGTTTGTTTGTCGTTGTTGAGCAGTTGTTGCAACTCACGCAGATACAAACTGAGCCGAGCTACCACAGCTTTGGGAACTTGTTCGGGATTCGTGGCTGAAGAGTTCACTACAGCGGGCCCTAGTTTGATTCGTCGGTTACGTTTAAACCAATTTTTGGATAGACAACTTTTTTGATGTAGCCAAAAATCGCACCGTCGCCAATCTCTTCAAACAAATGATGGTTGTTTTTCAAGAACTTGATCGCATCCTCAAGTGTTTGGGCATCTTCAGATTCGTCGGAATCATAGACCAAAATACACAACGCCGACAACAACATCGCTCGCTTGTCGGCGTGCGCATCGTCACGGACGATAAAGGCCTTTAACAACTCCAGGTTTTCCTTTGACGCCAAGATGATATCTTCGTCTTGGTCCATCAAGTTGAGATTTTCGTCTGCGATCCAAGCTTCTAAGATTTCTAGGTCAAGCTTAGGCATCGGTAGCGATACGGTAGAAAATTGACTCCCACCGCATTCATGGCAAGGATCGTCCCAATGACTGTGTTGCATGAATGCAGCTTGAAGCTTTTCGAGTTTTCGAGTCTCTTCGGAATGGCAATCACTACAGGTACGAGTTTGCTCAAAAATTGACATGAACGACTGCCTTGAACGTCTGGGGCTTAGCAACGAGAAGAATTACTTTCCAGCAGTTTAACGATCTGTCACGATTGTACAATCAATCGATTCATCCGATTACAGGATATCGCGTTGATAGCCCAACGTTAACTGCGTCGGGGATAAGTCGGAAATCGCGATTTTGGCTGGGGTTAGTGCATAAAAAAAGACAAACGCCCGGGAAAATAGCGTTTGTCTTTCATATTCAAGTCAAAAAAACAATCGTATAACACGCTTGATTTTTGACAGCGACTTCAACGGTTGACCGTTAGCGGCGTCATGCTACTTTCAAGTGCTTCGTTGAGTTGTTATCAATTTCGGCTTGGACTTCCAAGTCTTGGTTTTCAAGTTCTTGGCGAAGGATCAACATGTCCTTCGGGGCTTGAATCCCAAGACGGACGCGGTCGCCCGAAACACGGACGATCGTTAAAACGATGTCGTCCCCTAATATAACTTTTTCGCTTTCCTTCCTGGAAAGTACGAGCATAGTTGTTATCCTTGAATTAAGTGGTTTTATTTTATTTAGAGACGTAGGTCTCGAGTTTGCTAAATTGACGGTGCTTTTAAGAGCATTGTCTTTTTAAATCGTTCGCCGGTTGAGCCGTAGAACAAAATTGAATTTTTTTCGGTTTCCCAAACGGCCGTTAATTTTACGCTCCTCGGTCCATGCAGGCAAAAGAAAATGCCGCACGGTTGAGTTCCGCGAGTGAGAATTCTCTCGGTGACCTGGAAAATACCTTCTTCAAAATCGTTTTGTTTGCACAACGTATGAGAAACGAATTGGCGTAACTGCTTGATGTCTTTGATCTGTACAGGATCCGTCATCATGCGTGCTGTACTCCTCGTTTGTGGTATAAATCTAATGCGAGTCACCAACGATTTGCTGATGCGTCTTCCACTCAATAAAGAAAGTCGATGACGCAGGCCAAATCCTTTTGGCAACACACGAGATATCGGCAAGCTTTGTCGGTTGGCGAAGATAAAACATCATAAAATCGCTAGCAAATTAAAACCGCGCCCTCCGTTAAACCATAACCAACACAACCGCCATCAATGCGAAAAACCGCTCCCAGTCCCCATCAACGGAGCAGGCGTTAATAAGCGAACTTCAACAAGGCTCACGCCGCAGAGATTTTAGCCCGAAGCGGGCGACGCCTACAAAAATGATTAGTGTCGATTAGGAGACTTCTCGGTGAACGGCACTGCAAGGTAATTTTAAAAAA
>CAZORR010000133.1:0-8160 GCA_964582115.1 uncultured Pirellulaceae bacterium | reverse complement strand
GAGGTAATCAGTCTGACCAATAGAATTAAGCGATCGTGTTCTTTTCCTTGTGAGTAATTTTTCTGAACGGTTTGAATGCAAGAACTAAAGACTATCGCCAAGAAAATCCAGATCACGTTTGTGGTCGTCCCTGCAACCACGACCAAAATACGAAAAAACCCAAACAATGCTTTTGCAAGCATCGTTTGGGTTATTGGAAGTGAGGGCGCAGGGGCTCGAACCCTGGACCTACGGATTAAAAGTCCGTTGCTCTACCGACTGAGCTACGCCCTCGTCTGAAGCTCGCCGACCGAACGAATTCAGGCGAGATTTCAGCAGGCGGTAAGATCGACAATTGCACTCGAATTGTCAAGTGCTTTCGACCGAGTTTTCGCCGTTTCAACGATTTCAGTTGTCTTTTCCAATAGTTCTAGAAAAAACGATTTTTCGAAACGCCAGCAAACCATTTTATCGCCTTTAGACCACTGGTTATCGGTCGACATTTTGCTCCACTTGAACGTTTATCAAACTAAAAATAATCTCGATTGATCAAACACAGATAACCCCTTGATCCTAGCGTGGCCGATGTCGCCAGAATTCAGGGTGCGGGCTCGGCAAGGCGTCTGAACTCTGGTGAGCCCAGCTATGACGAAACCGACTATAGCTTGCCCTCTGCTCCCCAGATCGCTTCGGCCGTGTAGGGGCCCTCCGGATGCTCCCAGAACTTGCCGTGTACATACCGATGCTGAACGCTCAAGTTGTCGATCGCGGTCATGTCGTCGTCCGAAAGCTGTATTTCACCAGCCGCCAAGTTCTGAGCCAGACGCTGTGGGTTGGTAGATTTAGGAATCGCCACCGTGCCGCGGCAGACCGCCCATGCTAACAGCAATTCGCCGACGCTGATTTTGTTCTTCGCTGCCAAGTCCTTCAGCAATTCATTGTCAAACATATTCGGATCCCCGTCGCCTCGCATCCGGTCCGGTCGGTCTCCAGATCCCAACGGCGAATAAGCGACAAAGTGAATCTGGTTCGCTTGGCAAAAGTCAAACAAAACTCGCTGATTCAATAACGGGTGACATTCAACTTGATTGGCACTCGGCTTGATTTGGCAGTCGTCCAAAATGGTTTTCAAATTGGCCACGCTGAAATTGCAAACGCCTAGATTTCGACAAAGGCCAGCCGATACACAATCTTCCATCGCGGCCCAGGTGTCCGTCAACGGTTGGTCTTCAAGCGACACGAAGTCCTTGCCGGATTCGGGGCGTTCTAAGTCATGCTGAAATACGATGGGCCAATGGATCATAAACAGATCCAAGTAATCCAGTCGCAAATCGGACAACGTTTGTTTAAGCGCCCCCTGAACCAAGTCGGGTCGGTGCCGGTTGCACCACAGCTTGGAAGTGATCCAAAATTCTGAACGATCATAACCGCCGCCGGCGAAAGCTGATCCGAATGCCTCGCCAACTTCTGTTTCATTCAGATAGATCGGCGCACAGTCGATATGCCGATATCCCAATTCAATCGCGGTCGATACGGCCTTAGAAGCGACTCCGTCGTCCATCTTCCAAGTGCCAAGGCCAACTGCAGGCATATTGCCTTGTGGGAATGAGTATGATTTCATAGTTTTTCAATGCGACGTTGGCCGCTTTATTAAAAGAGCGAGAATCAAAAGTGATGCCAGTTATGTTTCGAGTTGTTAATGTTCATTACTGGGTTGATAAAGTGTATCAAGTAACCACTAACTGCGGCAGTTAGGATGCAGGCAGCAATTTTCAATAATGCTGTATCAAAAGCAACAAACTTGATAAATTAGAACCTCAAATCGATTGTGAATTAACCCATCGATTTAAACGCACTTTGTTAAACGATCGCTACCCAACCATGCCTGATGCAAACCTTTCTGGAAATTTACATCAAACGATGCAGCGATTGGGAAATCAAGCCAAAGAAGTGTCTCGTGCGCTGGCCAAAGCAACCAGCAAACAAAAATCCGAAGCATTGCTGGCCGCTGCATCTGCTTTAGATGCCAGCCGAACAAAGATTTTGGCTGCCAATGAAATCGATCTAAAGAACGCGGTAGAAAAACAGTTATCCGATTCAATGGTCGACCGTCTGCGACTCGATGATAACCGCATGGACGGAATCATCGACGGTATCAAACTGATCGCTGGCTTAAATGACCCGGTGGGGCGAGTTCTTGCCGAATGGGATCGCCCGAACGGCTTGCAGATTCAACGGGTCAGCACGCCACTGGGAGTGATTGGTGTGATTTACGAGAGCCGTCCCAACGTGACCGCCGACGCAGGGGCGTTATGTTTGATGTCTGGCAATGCAGTGATTCTCCGTGGCGGCAGCGATTCGTTTCACTCGTCCACCGCGATTGCTCAAGCGATGCAAACCGGTGTGGCGTCGACAGGGCTACCGGGAACCGCGATTCAGTTGGTACCGGCGATTGACCGAGACGCTGTCGGCATGATTTTGGCAGGCTTGAATGGCTGCATTGATGTCTTGGTGCCTCGGGGTGGCCGGAGTTTAGTCCAACGGGTTCAGAACGAATCTCGCGTACCTGTTTTTGCTCACCTAGAAGGCATCTGTCATATCTTTATCGATCGTGAAGCCGATTTAAAGATGGCCAGTGACGTGGTTTTGAATTCGAAGATGCGTCGGACTGGAATTTGCGGAGCGATGGAGACGTTGTTGATTGATCAACAATGGGCCAACGAAAACACTGCCGGCGTGTTGAATGATTTGATTGAAGCTGGCTGCGAGATCCGTGGCGACGAACAGGTTTGTTCGATTGAGCCAAGAGCCGCCGCGGCCAATGAATCGGATTGGATCAAAGAGTACTTGGCAGCGACGCTGTCAGTGAAAATCGTAGCGGATGTCAACGACGCAATTGAGCACATCAACCGTTTGGGTTCGCACCACACCGAATCGATTGTCACCGCAAATCCAAACACCGCCGAACTTTTCTTGAACGGTATCGATTCGGCGATTCTATTGCATAATGCTTCGACGCAGTTCGCCGACGGCGGTGAATTCGGAATGGGGGCTGAAATCGGCATCGCCACAGGCAAGATGCATGCTCGAGGGCCCGTGGGAGTCGAACAATTAACGAGCTTTAATTATCGTGTCCGCGGCAACGGGCAGACTCGACCGTAGGCTAAGTGGATCATTGTGTCCGCTGAACTGTTTCTAGTATCAGTTTTAGCAGTGGTTTAGTGAGTTCGCTTCGGCGAGAAAAGCCTAAAGGCATTACTGCTAACACATCACGTAGAGACAAGCGAGGATAGTATTGTCTCACGCAAAGGCGCGAAGGCGCAAAGTCAATGAATTAACAATCTTTGCGCCTTCGCGCCGTTGCGTGAGGCTTTTTTTCAGACTTTCTGCACACGCGGTTTCTTGCAAAAGCCAGATTGGTGGCGTTCACCGAGAAGTCTCCCTTTGCGGTGGTTCACTATTGCATCATGTCGCGATTAGGCATCAAACGCGACGACTGGTGGTTGCGAAAATACAACGTGGCTTCTAAAAAAGTCACTGTTTCCAAAGAAAAACGACCTTTGGTAGTTTTGGCATAGCCTGTGCTTTTGGATTCCTTCAACAGAAGTGAAATTCATTAGACAGAGAGAAAATCAAATGTCCAAACACCACCAGCTCAGCACACAAAAGTATGTCGATGAAGTCCAAAAAGAAGAGATCAAACAGATTCGCAAAGACATGGCAGTGCAATCTAGCAAATCATTTTTGCTGTTGATGTTTTCAATCTTCGTGTTTCTGTTTGCGATGTTCGCCGTTTTTCAGATGCCAAACTGGTTGCCTGCCGCAAACGAAATGCTTGAGAACGCGGGAATTTTAACATCTGCGGCAACTTAGTCAGGCTGCCAAATTTTTGGTAACCGCTCAAGCAGCTATAAAAAATCACGAGAAGCATTAAGATGAGCAGTAACTCCGGTCGTTTTTAAACAATACGCTTCGTTTAAGGTAGCGATTTAAAATCGGCTTTTGGATTTCTGCAGAATCAAACACACTTAAGGCTTCCACCCATGCGTCCTTCAAAACAAATGTCTTTATCGCGATCCGTTCGCGAGAGCATTGTGCTGCCAGGTGACACGAACGATCACGACACCTTATTTGGTGGCATTTTGATGAAGTACATTGACGAAAACGCAGCGATTTCCGCGCGACGTCACTCGGGGTGCCCGTGCGTGACGGCTTCGATTGACGGAGTTCATTTTCACCGCCCGATCCCTCGTGACACAATCATCCGTTTGACTTCGTTTGTTTGTTCAGTGGGCCGCAGTTCGATGGAAGTCTTCCTGAGCATCACAACGGAAAATGTACAGTCAGGCAAATTTGAGTTGGCTGCTGTTTCGTTTTCTACGTTCGTAGCACTTGGTAACGATGGCAAGCCATGCGAAGTACCATTGGTAGTTCCTGAGTCTGATTTAGAAAAACGTTTGCTCGATGGCGAGAAGGTTCGTCGTGAGGCGCGTTTGAAAAAACGTCGCGAGACGATCGAATTAATCAAATCGCTGGATTTGTAGACCAAGTCCACCATCTAAGCCCGGCTATTGAAATAGCAACCCGACTCGCTGGTGCGCAAGTGAGGATTTCGACTGCCCTCTCGTTCACACGTCGGCAAGAATTTCTCGGTGAAATCCTTCCTTTCAACAGGAAGCAAAAACACACCCTCGTCGCTCAATTGGTTCATGACGACTTTAGGTGCCTGCGCGATTCGTGAACAAAACGTCGCGGATCAGCCAAGCAAAATCGCCAAATTGACGTAGATCACGATTCCAATAATATCGACGATGCCAGCGACCAACGGAGTACTCATGATCGCGGGGTCCCAGCCGATACTTTCAAATGCGATCGGCAAGACAGACCCAATCAACGTGCCGCAGATCACGACCGCCAATAACGTCAACGGAATGATAAAAAACGCACTCGCTGCCATTCCCGCTGGAATGATGAACAACGACGCAATAAAGCCCAGTGCCGCCAGCGCTCCGCCCAGCAACAGGCCGACTGAAAGCTCGCGAACGACGACCTTGGCCAAGTCACTGACTTCGACGTGCTTACGAGACAACGCTGTAATAATCAAAGTAGCACTTTGGCTTCCTGAGTTTCCACCACTACTGATGACCAACGGAATGAAGGCCATCAACCACTTCCATTTGTCCATTACGCTTTCATAGTTGTCTAACGCGATGGTTGTTATCAAAGCAAAGAAGAACAAAAACGACAGCCAAATGCCGCGTTTCCAGCTAAGCGTTAACAGAGACGTTCGCAAATACGATTGGTCCAGCGGATCGACCGCACCGATTCGGTGAGCATCTTCCGTGGCTTCTTCACGGACAACGTCAATCACGTCATCGTGAGTGATGATCCCAAGCAATTTGTGTTGGTTGTCCACGACGGGAATCGCCAACAAGTCCATTTTGGCGACCTTATCCGCGACATCTTCTTGGTCTTCGTCAACGTGAGCCAACACGAGATCGGACTCCATGATGTCATGCAAACGAATGTCCGACTGCCGCATACCCGCCAGTAACTGCCGAGCCGACACGATTCCTCGTAAACGATCTTCTGCGTCGACCACGTAAAGATAATAAATCGTCTCGTAGTCTTCGATCTGACGAGCGATTTCGTTGAGTGCCTCGTGAGTGGTTAGATCTTCGGTCAGCCGAGCGATCTCGGTGGTCATCACCGCACCTGCGGTTCCTTCAGGGTACTGGCTGAGTCGTTGAAAGTCGCGGCGTGCTTCGACTGGGATAATCGACAGGAGTTTATTCCGGCGTTTCGCATCAATGCCTTGCAGCAAATCGACTCGATCATCCGGTGGCAGTTCCGCCACCAGTTCCGCGACCTCATCGATCTGACAGTTTTCCAAAACATCATTTTTTTTATCCGGATCCAGATAAGAAAAAATATCAACCCGGGATTCAAGATCTGTTTGTTGGATCACTCGCCATGTTTCTTCGCTGTTGAGCCCGGACATGAATTCGGCGGCTCTCACCGGATTCAATGCTTCACAAAAATTGCGCAAACCGTCCGAATCATTTTCGGCCAGCATCTCGCGAAGTTCTGGAAGGTAGAGCGTATTGATCATTGCTTGGCGGCAATCAGTTTATCGAGTTCGTTTTTTAGTTTCGGTAAGATTTCATCGTACGGAAAAGCCCCAAGCGGTTCTGGGCCCTTCTTTAGGTTGACGACTTTGGGGCCGCACCATAACCCCAGATCCGCATCGTCCGTTTCTCCCGGCCCGTTGACTCGGCAGCCCATCACCGCAATCGTAATCGCATGATCCTTCGCGTACTGCGTCATTTCTTTTACTTTGACGGCCAAATCAACAAACGCTTCGTTTTCGACTCGAGAACAACTTGGGCAGCTGATGATATTCAATGCCTTCGTGTCAAAATTAACGACGCTTCGCACGCGCCCTGCGTAGATGTCGTCGATGATCGAACGACCGGCCTCGATTTCTTCGCCTTTTCGGTGGTTGGGTACCGTTAACGAAACGCGAACCGTATCCCCGATTCCTTTTCCGATCAGCTGTTCAAACGCGATTCGCGTTTTGATCACGCCTTCGGGAGGAATACCGGCTTCGGTGACACCTAAATGCAACGGCACATCTGGCCGGCGTTCGGCAAAACGTTGATTGACTTCGATGACTTTGCTGGGGTCGGAATCTTTTAGCGATACGCAAAACCGCTGAAAACCGATTGAGTCAAGGTACTCGCAGTGTTCGAGTGCACTTTCAAGCATCGGCGTGATCGAATCGTCGTCACTGTATTTTTCTTTCTTGGCTGGATCGACTGACCCGCAATTGACGCCAACACGCATCGCGCAGTCATTGTCTTTGGCGATGCCCGCCAAGTAGTCGACTTTTTGCTGCCATGGCT
Organism: uncultured Pirellulaceae bacterium; assembly: GCA_964582115.1. Lineage (GTDB taxonomy): Bacteria > Planctomycetota > Planctomycetia > Pirellulales > Pirellulaceae > Mariniblastus. The sequence goes on along the minus strand of CAZORR010000133.1, from coordinate 1,276 downwards.
TGGCGGTTTCGTGATGGTACAAGTGACCGGGGTTGTAACGGAGTTTGTCCACATGCGGCGCGACAATCTCTGCCATCCGATAGTTTTCTTGGAGGTCGACCGAGAGATTCGCTTTGGTTTGTTTGCGAATTTCGGCCAGCGCCGCCGCTTCCTTTTTGTTGTCAACGGCGATCCGAACGACGTCCGCTCCCGCGTCATACATCAGATTCACCAGTTCAACGGTGGCGTCGATGTCCGTGGTTTTGGTGGCGGTCATCGATTGGACGGCAATGCGGTTGCCAGCACCGATTTCGATCGAACCAATTTTGACGGATCGTGTTGGATTGCGTTCTATGTTAACTTGGTTGTTTTCCATTGAAGGAACTCCAGGCTTCGTCGAGCGGGTAAGCCGTTCGAGCATTTTTTGGTGGGAGTGTTGGACTGTTTCCCTTAAGCAATTCTGCCAAGGCAAGTCGCCCAATGTTCGTCAGCGAGGTTAAGACTACCAAAACAAAATTTCTGCACATCGGCTATTTGCACGTCATGGTTTAAAAAACCGGATTGGACTAACTTAGGCAATCAGAATCTGGCCTGATGGCAGTTCTATATTGACGGCAAAGTACCGTTTTTATCGGCAGGGATTTGCAGGGCATATTGTTTTTGATCGAGATAGATTTCGTTATCCCATAATGAATCTTTTGCGGTTTTTTCGAGGTTTTTAAAAAAGTTTAATACTAACGACTGATGCATCCGGAAAACCAATCCCACGATATAAGGCCTCAAATTGGCGCCGACTTGCTGATCCAGCCCAGTGAAACGCCGTTTTTGAACATCGTGCTGTACCAACCCGAGATTCCGGGCAATACCGGGGCCGTTGGGCGAACCGCGGTGGCGCTGGGAGCCAAACTGTGGCTGGTGCGCCCGCTAGGGTTTCGAATCGACGAAAAAACGCTTCGACGCGCCGGTTTGGACTATTGGCAGCATTTGAATTGGGAGGTCGCTGATCACTGGGACGATTTACTGGATCGACTACCAGAAACACGAATGTGGTATTTCTCTCGGTTTGCCACGCAAGGGTTTGCCGATGTCGAGTATCAACCGGGCGACACGCTGGTTTTCGGTAGGGAGACAGCGGGATTGCCGGAGAAGTTAATGACCGCCAACCAAGACCGATTAGTTAGAGTTCCAACGACGGACAAGGTTCGCAGTTTAAATTTAGCGACCACGGTCGGGATCGCAGGGTTCGAATTATTGCGGCAAGTCAGTCAATCGAAATGAGCCGAGCGTTCTTTTGCCA
>CAZORR010000132.1:3033-8166 GCA_964582115.1 uncultured Pirellulaceae bacterium | reverse complement strand
GGCGAATGCCATGAACGCGACGGGGTACATCGAACTTCAGGTCGTATTTTCAAAATCATTTACGGCGAACAAGACAAAGGCGATTTGAAAAATCAACCGGCCTTTGATATCGGATCTCAATCGATTGATGAACTGATCATCAACCTAATGCATCCCAATCAATGGTTCGCCCGGAAAGCTCGACGACGCTTACAAGAGCTGGCGTCTTCAAATGATTCGGCAATCACCAAAACCGTTCAAGACAAACTGCGAGCCTACTACACGATTATCGATGCGAAAACAGCAATCAAAGAACTCGGCTCTCCCAACAAGCACTTCAATATCGCAGACATCCAAACCAACGCAGCCAACAAAAACCTGAAGGCCGCAATCAATGCCGGACAAATTCGCGACAACACTAGGCTGAACCGATTGTCGCTTCTGTGGGCATGCTACAGTTGCGATGCCGTGACCGCCACCGAACTGGCATCAATCAGCAACACGCCCGACGAACACATTCGAGCCTGGTCGGTCCGGATGATCGCCGACGGGCGACTTGAAATTGACGATAAAACCTTTGATCAATTGGCCCGCTTAGCAGGACTGGATGAATCGGGATTAGTTCGATTGTACCTAGCCAGCTCACTAAACCGAATGACCACCGAGCGGGCATTTCGGCTCAGCAAGGCCTTGGCCGATCACGCGGAAGATGCCGACGATTCTGTGCAGCCTCATTTACTGTGGTTCGGCATCGAACCGTTTGTCCTTCAATCCCCTAAGGCTGCAGTCGAACTGGCCATCACATCGAAGATTCCATTGCTGTCCGAGAATATCGCTCGCCGAATAACAAGTGAGCTAGATTCGAGGCCAGAGTTGGTAGAGCAATTATTGAAAAGACTTTCTTCGGACACTGGCGGCGCGACGATTCTCACTCGGCAGCGAAGCTTAGCTGGCACTGCCAAAGCCCTCGACGGGTGGAACCAAGCCAAAGAACCAGACGCTTGGAAACCGTTTGTCAATTCATTGGATGTAAAAACGGGTTCAACCGAACAGGACTTGGTGCAACAACTGAACCTTCTGTTTGGTGACCAGGTCACGATCGAAGACCTTTACAAAATCATGAACGACAAGAACGCTTCCATTCAAGCCAGGCGGCAAGCGATCGAAACCGTTGGCAAGATCAAACCAGACAACCGCTATTTCAATGCTGTCAAAAGGTTAATGCGCAGAGAAGAGCTAACCAATTCGGCTTTGAAAGGGATGACTCGATTGTCTCAAAACAAAATTCCCAACTTGGTCTTAAATCAGTTTTCGAAAATGGACCCTGAAGGCCATGAGCTTGCAATCGACTTACTATCGGGCCGTGTGTCGTTTGCCAAGCGTTTATTGACGGCGATTGAAAAGAAGCAGCTTTCCAAAAAGTTACTCTCCGCCAGTCATGCGCGGCGCATCAGAAGTTTCCAGGACAAGGAGTTGACCGAGCAACTGAAACGAGTCTGGGGGACGATTCGTACAACGCCTGCTGAAAAGCTGAAGCAAATTGATCGATTACGCAAGGAACTAACCAAGGGGTCGATTGCTGCTGCCGATTATCAAGTCGGCCGAAAGCTGTTTCTAAGCAACTGTGCGATTTGCCATGTGATGAAAGGGCAGGGCGGCGTTGTCGGCCCAGACTTAACCGGTTCGGACCGCAAGAACATCAATTATTTGCTGGAGAACTTGGTCGACCCGAGTAGTTCGGTTGCCGATAGCTACTGTAGTTCCACGGTACGTCTAATCGACGATCGATTGCTGATTGGAATCGTAATCAACCGGACAAAAAAAACGATCTCGTTACAACTTAAAGACAAAGTAATCAAGATCGACCGAGATGACATCGATGCGATCAAACAAACTCAGTTGTCATTGATGCCTGATGGCTTGCTGGACTCAATGACGCAGCAGGAACGAGCGGCGTTGTTCAAATACTTGCAAAACTAGCCAGCTCGGCGCCGACGGACCTCTAGAGAAATATGGCCAGCAAGTTATTCTTTACTGCATGTCCGAGCCACTAAATTCATCTACCGATCGTCTTCCCGACCAACCTTCGGAACTGCCTACCAAGGGGCGGATCGGTGGCGTCGATTATGGCACGGTGCGTATTGGTGTTGCGATTTCTGACCCCAGCCAGATGCTGGCCAGTCCATTGGAAGTCTACCAAGCACGAGATAAAAAGTTAGACGCCAAGTATTTCCAACAGTTGGTGAAAATCGAAAAGCTAGTCGGCTGGGTAGTCGGATTGCCGATTCACTTAAGCGGTCAAGCCAGTGAGAAATCGCGAGAGGCGATCTCGTTTGGGAATTGGCTCGCCGCAGAAACAAGCTTGCCGGTGGCCTGGGTCGACGAACGTTTTTCAACCGCTCGGGCTCGAGAGATTTTGAATCAGTCAAGCTTATCCGGAAAAAAACGAAAAGCACAACTGGATAAAATTGCTGCGCAAGTGTTGTTGACGACCTATCTGGAATCCGACCGAGTGGAAGTTCAAGTGTGGCAGTCGCTTGATGATCAACCACGGGGTGACAATGCTAACTAATCAATCTTCACAGCGTTGGATTAATTAGGACTCACACCAAGGCGCTAAGACGCAAAGCAAAGTCGCCTATTGGACTTCCATCAACCAAGCTACGAGGCCTTTTTGAGCATGTAGGCGGTTGTTAGCTTGTTGGATGATCGCACTGGCAGGACCGTCGATCACTTCGCTGGTAACCTCTTCGCCGCGCCGCGCGGGCAAACAATGCAACAGTTTCGCGTCGCCGGCTGCTCGGCTCATGATGTCCGCATTGACTTGGTAGCCAGCAAGGTCGACGAGCCGTTGTTTGGTTTCGGCTTCTTGCCCCATGCTGGTCCAGACATCGGTGTAGATGAAATTGGCTTCCGCGGCAGCTTCGTGTGGATCGGCGGTTTGCGTTACCCAAGTTTGACTTGCGTTGTTATTGAATTGCTCTAACGTCGATTGATCAAACTGATAGCCTTTCGGAGCCCCAATGCGGAATTCGACGCCAAGTTTCGCGCAAGCCAACGCCAGTGAGTAAGTAACGTTGTTTGCGTCACCTAAGTAGGCCAGTTTTTGGCCTTTGAGTGTGCCGGCAATTTCTTGCACGGTCAAAATGTCGGCGAGTGCTTGGCAGGGGTGCGACACGTCAGTCAAACCATTGATGATCGGACACTGGCTGTGCTGGGTTGCCTCGATAACCTTGTCATGACTTTTCGCACGGATTACGAGGATATCTAGGTAGCCAGTTAAAATCGGGATAAAATCTCGCAGTGGTTCGCGTTCGCCCCAACCGACGTCCTTGCTCAGGAATAAACTACTGCCGCCCAGATGTCTGGATAGCGTTTCGAAGCTAACTCGCGTCCGCAAGCTGGGTTTTTCAAATAACAGCCCCATTACGTGGTTGGCGAGCAATGACGGTCGCTCATTGATTGCCAGTTTCGCTTTTAGGTCCGCTGCGATCTGTAAGACGCGTTGGATTTCTTCTGTCGTTAAATCGTTGAGGGATAAAACGTGTCGCATTTGTATGTTCTCGTTAAAAACTTCATATCAATTCGTGAGGACCAAACCACTTCGTGTTGCTTACGTAACATCGGATGAAATCAAAGTACCAATACCGCCGCTAGTGTAGGTCTCTAGTAACAAGCTATGTCGCACTCGACCGTCAATGATGTGGACTTTCTGAACACCACGATCGATCGTTTCCAAGCAAGCTTCGATTTTCGGGATCATTCCGCCACTGATCGTGCCATCTTCGATAAGGCTTATCGCTTCACTACGAGTGAGGCTTGAGATGATCGAATCAGGATCGTTTGGATCTCGCAGAACCCCTGGCACGTCCGACAGAATAACCAGTTTATGAGCATTGAGTTCTTGAGCGACTTTAGTGGCGACGGTGTCGGCATTGACGTTTAGTTTTTGCCCGTCAACCGTTTCAGCCATCGAAGGAATAAAGGGGACTTGGCTGGCATAGGACAGGTTGTCGATTACCAAGCGATCGACTTTCGTTACTTCGCCAACAAAGCCTAAGTCTAACGGCTGGCCTTGATCGTCCTTGAGTTCTAACAACTGACCGGTTAGCACGGGGGTCGATTCAAAGTTCAATGTCATCGCGCGGCCGCCGATTTTCTCAAAGGTTTCGGCCAGTTCTTGGTTCGTGTCTCGCGCCAATACCCGTTCAACAATTTCAAGAGTTGCAGCATCCGTGTAACGCCTGCCAGCAACAAACCGAGGCTCGATTCCGGCGGTTTGCATTGCGGTCGAAATCCGACTGCCGGCACCATGTACGACGACTGGCCGCATACCTACCGATTCCATGAACAGGATATCTAACAGGATGTTCTGGATTGCCTCGGCGTCACTCAGCATGCTACCGCCAAGTTTGATGACGGTGGTTTTGTCACGAAATTGACGAATCCAAGCTAACGCCTCAATCAATGTATCGGCTTTTTCGATTGCCTGTTGCACAGCTTTGCTTTCTAGGAAATAAGTTAAGTAGCATGCATTCAGCGAGGCATCCAAACAGAGAGTGGCGTCGGAGACTTGGCTAGGCTGATGTTACGAAAATTGAAGGCTGACTATCGTAGTGGGCTAGGAATGTGTCGGCAAGGTTTGACGATGCTTTGGACCATGCTTCCGCAGGAAATACACTTTAGATAAGCGTCAGGTTACCCGTCGGCCTTGATTTTCTCAAAATCTGGGTGCCGAAAAGAACATATGCAGCCAACCGTATCAAAGATGACGTTGGGGTCGTCACCACCACGATCGTGAGGGATGGGAATACGGTTGTGGCAATTTGGTGATAACGCGAGCCGAACACCGACCACAAGAAATGATTAGTCGACACAAGAGCTCAGCCAAACAAAACAGCGGCTCACTCTGGAGCCGCTTGTAAACAAATGCATAGGTTCAGCTGAAATGAAGCAATGATGACGGTGTCGTTGATGCTTCCGTTATTGGCCAGCAAGAAGCTGGGCTTGTTTTATTGCAAGCCCATTAATTCGCGCGGGGTTAGTTGTTGTCGAGAGAGAGGCTGTGATTAAGGCCGGATAGCCCACCGAGTTCATCACTGGTATCGACTTCGTCCTTTAGGTCTTCCATGTCAATGTCGTCCATTTCGTCAA
>CAZORR010000132.1:0-2933 GCA_964582115.1 uncultured Pirellulaceae bacterium | reverse complement strand
CATCATCACCATCGGCATCTTCACCAAATCCTTGGAAGTCATTTCTTGAGTTTGGCTCATCCTCATCTATTAGGCCTGACCCTACTGATGGCGAAAACGTGCCTGATACATCTGGGCTTGGCGGAAATTGCGAGTTCGAGTGCGAATTCGATTGACTTGGGGCAGCATAAACAGAATACGGAACACCCGCAAAGAATCGCCGAGCTGGTTGTTGGCTGGCCTGTTGTGCGAGAATTGCCAGGTACTCAGGGGACTGCGAAACAAGAGCTGAGTTGTGTTCGCTGTATGGATTGTAGTAGCTCGTGTCATGCCCTGGGTTATATTTGTGATAGCCATCGCTAAAGCCTTGTCCTATCACGCGTAGTGGACGGCGGCGTTTAAAGGTGTTTTGGGCTTGGCATGGCAATGCAAGTCCACCGTAGACTACTAAGGCGGCAAAGGCGACTAGAAGGATTTTTTTCAACGACATAGTAAACACTCACCCACAAAATAACAAAACTAACCTATGACGTATCGCCATCTGAGTCGTTGGCGTGAACCTAAACCCCAGCAAACGATCAAGCTGTTCCCTCTGGGATTCGGGTTAGACAGGTTGTGCGATTGGCTCAAGTTCTGATTCTGCTGCGGAGAATATTGGCTGTCGAGGTTACGGCGAGATTTCGAGCAGACTTTCAGAAGCACTTTGACTGGAACACAACGGTCTTCCAGTGGTTGAGTCAACCTGCCATGGCCAAATCGAGGGCAGGGACAGGGCAGCTAGAATGTGTTTCGTTGTTTCGTCTAAAAAAGCCCTTAAAAAAGACGTTTACGTCGATACTTGATTTCCCAAAAACGGGTTAGGATCTGAGCCGGTAGAAACATTGATCTATTTTCCACTGAAAACAAAATGATGTCACAACACGCAAAAATTGTCACCGACAAAATTTACTTTCATTGCCTGTCGGTGATCATTGTTGTACTTACGGGAAGTTTTGTTTTGGCTCAGGAGCCGTCCGGTGTTCAAGGAGAACCGAACACACAGAGTCCACCCAATATCATTTTGATTCTTTCAGATGATCAAGCGTGGACTGACTATTCCTACATGGGCCACCCCGAAATTGAAACGCCGAATCTCGATGCACTTGCTAAGCAAAGTGCTCTCTTTCGTCGCGGCTATGTCCCAACGGCGCTATGTCGACCGTCATTAATGACCATCATCACCGGGCGGTACGCTCATCAACATGGCATTACGGGCAATGACCCATCGCCCAAACACCGCAAACTAGGCGCAGACAAATACAACCAACAACGCGCGGACTTGATCGCCAATGTCGACCGTTTCCCAACGCTCGCGAAACAGTTAGCCGATCACGGATACCTATGTCATCAATCGGGGAAATGGTGGGAAGGCAGTTTTGAGCGAGGTGGTTTTACACACGGCATGACACGTGGCTTTCCAAAACCGGGTGGTCGCCATGGCGATGATGGTTTAACGATTGGCCGCGAAGGAATTGATCCGGTCACCGATTTTATTGATGAAGCGGTTGCCGAAAAGAGTCCTTTCTTTGTTTGGTATGCACCTTACATGCCACATTTCCCTCATCAACCACCCGAGCGATTATTAAAGAAATACATGGCCAAAGTAGAATCAGAATCACTTGCCAAGTACTACGCCATGTGCGAATGGTTTGACGAAACCTGTGGCCAGCTAATTGATCATTTGGAAGAAAAAAAACTGCGTGAGAATACGTTGATCGTTTACGTATGCGACAACGGTTGGATCCAAAATCCAAAAAGTCGTGGGTACATGCCGCGTTCCAAACAAACGCCTTATGAGGGTGGCATTCGTACTCCGATTTCGTTTTGCTGGCCTGGCAAGATCAATCCTAGCAACCGTCCTGAGCTTTGTAGCAGTATTGATCTTGTTCCGACTTTGTTGGCAACGGCAGGAATTACGGCCGCCAGGGAATTGCCCGGATTGAATTTATTGCCCGCTCTTGAAACCGGCAAACCGATCGATCGCAAGAGTATCTTTGGCGAGACCTTCGCTCACGACATTGCAGACATTCATAAACCCGAAGCATCGTTGATGTACCGATGGTGCATCCAAGGCAAGTGGAAATTACTGCTGACCTACGACGGAGAAGCGTATACGAATCGGGCGAAGTTTCCTCGTACTGACAAACGTCCACAGTTGTTTGACTTAATTGCGGACCCACACGAAACGAAAAACCTTGCCAGTAACAACCCTACCGTAGTTGCCGAGTTGGCAAAAAAAATCAAACAGTGGTATCCGTTAACGCAGCGGAAAACCGTCGAGCGTTGGCTGCCAGAAAACGAGGGTGGTAAGTGAGTCTGCGGGAGAGCGTGACATTTAATTAAGCAAGTGGTTCATTGAGTCAACTGATGTTTCTAGTATGCGTTTTAGCAGGGGATAAGCGAGTGCACTTCGGAGAGAAAAGCCTAAAGGCATTATTGCGAACACACCACGTAAAAAATGCCAGCCTGCAGGAGTGTTGGTCTCGCAGGCAATTTTAAGCTTAAAAAATCGGCGCGGTTATCGAACTTTAGGTGACTGTCTCTTAAGCCAATTTTTGATTCATTAAGTAAAAAACCAAAAATGGTTCCCACCGAATCCCGGTTGCTAGCCGGGGTGCTGTCGGGTTTAAAAGTAATTCTATTTTTTCGTCAGATCGGCGTTGACCTGATTTTCAGAACGAGCTAATTACCGGAACGAAAAAATTTCGTGCGCTGTCTACGGACTCCGGCGGTGCGTCATGATTTTTACGAATCACGACGTATCCAACCACCTGAAAACGGATTTCAGGCTAGTTATAGGGGAAACGTTCTGCAATGCCGTAGCGCAGCTGTTAATCCCATTGCGGAACAGGTATGTCATAACACAAGGAGAGTTGCGTGAGAGTCTCCGTGCGACTTAAAGGAATTTGGGCTTC
>CAZORR010000131.1:0-8260 GCA_964582115.1 uncultured Pirellulaceae bacterium | reverse complement strand
AAGAGACGGATGCTGAATTAACGGTCGCGATCGAGGACGGTAATGCGCGACGACTTCGGTTTGCCAGCGCTGATCGCGTACCAGAGGTGGTTCGTAGAATGGCAAGTTTGCATGATTGCTACGTGGCCGACGAGCCCGTTTTGAGCGAGGGGCGAATCGAGTTGCTGTGGTATCTAGAGGAACAGAGTATCAGTGACAACTATCATCGCTACGGAAACCTTGGCGCCCGGATCGATGAACCGCGGGCACCGGTGGCTTAGACTGGCGATATTGTGTTGCCTGAATAATTCTGCATTATCTCAAGGCACTCATTTCCTGGGATCGGTTTGCTGATTAGGTGGCCTTGGTAGGCGTGGCAATCGTTGGATTTGAGGAATGCTACTTGGGCAGGTGTTTCAACTCCTTCGGCCAAGACTTCCATGTTGAGACTTCGGCCCAGAACGATCACGCTGGCCGCGATGGTGCCATCATCCGCTGTAGGAATGTCTTTAATGAACTCTCGGTCGATTTTAAGTTGGTCGATCGGTAGGTGTTTTAGGTAAGCCAATGAAGAGTAGCCGGTGCCAAAGTCGTCCACACTGATGCGGCAACCGAACTCTTTCAATTCAAAGAGCTTCTTGCTGGTGTTTTCGATGTCTTCGACTAGTAGCCCTTCGGTGATTTCTAGTTCGACAAGATGCGGTGGCAAGTTGTGTTCGTGGATGGTGTTTTTGACTTGGCGAATGAAATCGGCATCACGGAACTGAATCGGGCTGATGTTGATTGCGACACGAGTCGGAAGTCCTTGTGCTTGCCACTGTGCGGCTTGGGCGCAGGCTTCGTTGAGCACCCACTGGCCAACTTCGACGATCTGGCCGTTGCCTTCGAGAAGTGGAATGAATTCTAACGGCGGAATGATTTTGCCACCGTTGTTCCATCGAATTAAGGCCTCGAAAGCATTGACCTTGCCAGTGGCGATGTCACATTGTGGATGATAAACGACAGAGAGTTCGTCTCGTTTGATTGCACCAGCCAGACGGTTTTCCAGCGAGCGACGGTTACGCAGACTTTCGCTCATCTCCGTTGTGTAGACGGCGAGGCCGAGTTGATTGGTTTTAGCGACGTACATGGCGGTGTCTGCATAGCAAAACAGTTCGTCGGCGTTGGTGCTGTCGATGGGGGCAAGGCTCATGCCGATGCTGACGCCAACGTAGACTTCTTGGCCTTCGATCTGCATCGGGGCAGCGATGGATTTGATGATTCGATTTGCAATGGACTCGACATCAGAAACGCAATTCGTGTCTTGTACGATTACGGTAAATTCGTCGCCACCAAGACGTGAAACCAAGTCGGACGACTTAACGATGCTTGAAATGCGGTTTGCACAGGTCTTTAAAACCTCGTCGCCAGCAGCGTGTCCCATTGAGTCATTGATCGCTTTGAAACCGTTCATGTCCAAAACTAACAGTGCCATTGGCGAGTTGTTTGCTACGACGTTCTCGACTCGCTCGGCGAGTTCTTCTTGGAACCGGTGGCGATTGGCGAGACCGGTTAGTGGATCAAAGCTGGCGAGTTGGTTTAGTTGTTCGGCTTTGATGGTCAAGCGATCGGTGGCTGAACGTAGTTGCGTGTCGTCGCGGAGCGTACCAAAAATGCTCGGCGCGGTGTCATTTTTTTCGCTTTGTTGCAATAGTCCGCAGCAACTGACGTACTTGGTTGTTTCACCTGATCCGAGCGTCAGTTCTTGTGTGAATCCAGCTTGTGTTTGGCTGGCTTGAGCAAAGTTTTGTTCGAGTTCGACAGTGTGCTTGGCCCCCCAAACCTGGATGAAGTCGGACAACGACACCGTGTCGGTCTGTTGTGTGAGTCCACAGATCTTCAATGCTTCTGAGGACAGAGTGACTTGATCTTTGATTGGGTCCCAGCGCCAGTGCCCGACACGGGCGGTTTCTTCGGCGAGTTCTAGTAGGCGAGTTTTTTCTTGGAGAGATGCAGTGATTTTTTCTAAACGACGCGATCGAACGTTAAAGAATTTTTCGGATTCGAATGACAGCCAAAACGCGGTGATGACCGTACCGATTGAGTGCATCATGCGATCCGCTGATTCGCGAAACGAGTTTCCAAGATTAAGGTGGTTTGCAAAATCTAACCCTGAGATTACCAGTAAAGCGAGTGTCCATACCAAAGCGACGCGCACTCCGACAAGCTGGGCCGCCAGCAGGATGATAGCGGGATAGTACAACGCCGCTTGAGAAAATTGAAACTCGGTCATCACGGTGCAGCCGCAGACAACAAGCACCGTGTTGAAAACGAATAGGTTTGCCAAGAACGGTCGGAAATTAGGGAAGTTCTGTGCCAGCTTGATGGTTAAAATCGATGACATGCAGCCAACGATGGTCAAGATAGCTAGGTTGTATGTCTTGAAGACAAACAGGTAGTTCGCAGCAATGAGTGCCCATACTGTCGCGCTGACGAATGCATGGTATTCCAGTAACTGCAACCGTTGCTTAAGTGCAGATTCGCCGTCAATGTAGTCTTTTAGTTGTCGCTGCCAGAACATGTTGGGTCAGTAATATTCGGTTTATAAGGCGGCAGCGGACTGAAGCCAGTAGCCGCTGCGTTTAAAGTAAAGGTGGGTTTGGGTAAAATCTAGGTTTGCCTTAGAGGCTTGGCCTTTACTACTGCCGAATTTCTTCCTTGGCCGACAATTGTCGTAAGCATGGCCGCTATTGCCCGAAGAACCGTTACAGGTTGGGGCCTGCTTTGCGGGTTTTGCCGATTAATTTAGAAGGGGCAAAGCCAAAGTATTCAGATGGCCGCGGTATAAATACTAACCGTCCAGTCGCAACCATGATGGTAAACGAGTGGCTTTGCCGTCGGCGGTCACAGCGGCAACCACGGTTGATCCGGTGGCAACGATTTCGTCGGCGACTCGGATTTCATACTCGTGCGTGACCCGGACCTTTTTGGCGTGAGTGACTGTCGTTTTGATGGTTAACAGGTCGTCGTATACCGCTCCACGGTGGTAGTTGCAGGTTGCTTGAGTGACGACCAAGAAGATGCCTGCGGATTCAAGATCCTTGTAGTTTCGGCCGTTCGCGCGTAGCATTTCGACGCGAGCGATTTCAAAGTAGTTCAAATAATTGGAATGGTGGACGCGGCCTTGTGCGTCGGTTTCCTTGTATCGGACACGTAATTGGAATTCAAATTCGCGGTTAAGTGGTTGTCGTTCTTGCGGTTTGGCAGGGTTTTCCGAAATTTCGTTGGCTTTGAATTCCATAGTGCGTTCCTTCGGAAATCGACTATAATCTGGCGGTTTTGAGCACCCGATAAATAATCAGCGGAGTATCGACAAGTATGAGTCAGGGAGAAGGATTCGGATCGTCGGTTGAATATGACACGATGAATGGGCGGGATTACCCAGCCATTCGTCAGTTTACCGTTTTTCTTGAAAACCGTGTAGGGATGCTGACGACATTGATGCGTCGATTCCTAGGTACCGATGTACGTCTGCTTTCGATGAACATTGTCGATTCGACGGAGTGCAGTTTGGTGCGGATGGTTTTTAGTCATCCTGAAACCGGGCGCGAGATTCTTGAACGCGCTGGGTTGGCGATGGTCGAAAGTGATTTGTTGGCGGTCGAGTTGAGTGAGGGTGAGCAACCTCTGTTGCAGGTATCGACTGCACTGCTTCAAGCCGAAGTGAATTTAGTGCAGACTTGTGCATTGATGGTGCCCGGTTATAACGCGAATGTGCTGGGGATTTTGGTGGACAATATTGATTTGGCTTGCGAAACACTTGTTTCGCGTGGTTTTCGTCTGTTGACCGAGGATGATTTGCAAGATTTGTCCTAGGCTTCCCTCGCTGTTCTCGCTCAAACGTTCCCAGTCGTTGTTCCTGTCCTGAAACAACGTCCTGCTCCCACGAAATTTATCTTCACTGAAAATTGAATTGTCATGTCGATTCGAGTTACTTGCAATAAATGTCACACTCGATTTAACGTCAGCGAAAAGTTTGCTGGAAAAGAAGGCCCTTGCCCCAAGTGCAAAACCAAAATTCGGGTGCCGATGCCGACGGAGGAAGTCCGGATCGAAGCACCCAAGCAAAAGGGGCCAACCGATACCGAAGGTCGAGCTATCGTTGATCCGCTGTTGCGGAAAGATACTGTGTTGTCGAGCGTTCAAATTACGATGTTGGTCGCCGGGTTAATTGGTTTCTTGGCGTTGTCGTTTGGGATGCGGTTTGTGGTCAGTGATTGGAATACGACATTCGGCTGGATTGTGTTGGGGGTTGGCGCGTTGGTGGTTGCGCTGCCTTTACTATTTGTGGCTTATCATATTATCCGTGACAACGAGCTAGAGCCTTTCAGTGGTCTTGATCTTTGGAAGCGTATTGGAATTTGTAGTGTCGTGTTCGCAGCGACTTGGCTTGCATTGCCGGCAGCAGCTTACGCATTCGACGGAGAGTACTTTAGTGGTTCGTTGGTACTGGCGTCGGTCGCCATGTTTGCTGCTGGAACGGTTGCGTCGTTGGGTTGCTTTGAATTTGATTGGCTGTTGGGTTGCGTGCTGTTCGGTTTGTATTTCGCGGTGGCGATTGTCGCGCGGATGTTAGCCGGTTTGCATGCCCTGCCCCAAACTCCCCGGGCGACTCCCGGCGGCGTTGATCCTTGGGCGACTTCAATGATGGAATCCTTGGGTGCGATTGCGGATTTTGTCTGCATGTGCGTTTAGGTTTATTAATAGACTGGATTAACGACCGGAAAGCACGTTGGATATTCAAAACTTGCCTGAGGTTCAGGCGTTGATCGGCGCGGAGTCGTTAATTCGGATCCCAAATCAAATCGATGTCCCAGTAACGGATCGAGTTCGGCGACTGATCGATTGTAGTGCGTTCCAAAGACTAACCGGTATCAGTCAGTTGGGCGTCGTACGTTTTGTCTATCCCGGTGCGACCCATAATCGGTTTGAGCATTCGCTGGGCGTCTATCGTAATGGCTTGTTGTTTTTGCAACGGTTTTGTTCTTGCGATCGTTTTTGTGCCACGGTTAGCAAACAAGACGCAGAGCTTTTGCTGTTGGCGGCGTTGTTGCACGATGTCGGCCACTGGCCTTTTGCTCATCCCATTGAAGACATGGACTTAGGCGGAATGCCGGCTCATGAGGCGTTCGCGATTAACTACTTAAGTGACCCCGAGATCGCAGGTTTGCTGGAGCAAGATTGGAACGTAAAACCTACTCAGGTGATTGATATTATCCAACGAAAAGGCGATGGGCCAGCTGAGCGGATTTTGGGGTCGATTTTGTCAGGGCCAATTGACATCGACAAGATGGACTATTTGTACCGAGACAGTTTGCATGCCGGTGTGCCGTATGGACAAAATTTCGATGCGCCGCGGCTGATCAAAAGCCTTTGTTTGAATGCTACCGGCGACCGGCTGGCGATCACGAAAAAAGGTAAAACAGCGGCCGAGCTAATGGTGTTTGCTCGGTATGTCATGTTTAGTGAAGTCTACTGGCATCACGCGGTTCGTAGCGCGACGGCGATGTTTCAACGAGCGTTTTTTCGGTGGCATGAGTTGGCGATCAAAGACGATGATTTTGAAAGCACGGTCAAAGAGCTGTTTTGTTTGTCGGAACAAAATATGATTTTGGAGCTGATCCGCCAAGGAGACCAGACCGTGGTCGCATCGCTGTTGTCGGATTTGTTTGGGGCTCGCCGTCGACTTTACAAACGGATTGCCGCCTTTGGCATGGATCATCAGCAAGAACTCTACTCCAAAATCGCTCAGCAGCCTTATCAACGCTTGGTTCAACTCGGCCACGCGACAGCGGTTGAGTTGCAAACGATGCTGGGTGTGCCGGTGGATACTGACGAGGTTCTGATTGACGCACCGCCGGTTGGGTTGGAAGTCCAATTTAACGTCGATGTGTACTATCCGGAGCTGGACACGTACCGCAAACTTGGCGATGTTTCACCGGTCGTTAAAACGTTGGCTCAACGACAGTTCGATGATTTTGTTAAACAGGTTCGGGTGTTCGTCTCGCCTCGGCTGAAGCCCTTGATTGCGTCGCAAGATATCGATGTTAGCGCAATGTTCGCTCAGTTGGTCATTAAAGTGCTTGAATGAATCGAATCAGTGGCCAGAATACCGCCTACACCAAAGGGCCTGTGTCCGCAGACCAAATCGTAAACCATTTTTACCGAGACCAAACCGTTGGCAAAAATTAAACCAGATTGTGAAGTCGAAGCGACCAACGTCTTTCAACCACTCAAAATCCGACCCGCAGAAGCGAGGTTGTATGAGGTTGCGAAGAAATTACCTGGCGAACAGGTTGTCGTGATTTCGGCTGGACGAGCTCAGTCGGCGGCGATGATTTCGACCGAACGTCGCAAAGCGTCGGTGATGGCTTGGTATTTGGACAGTTACCGTTGTCAGTTAGCGTCCGAACACCAGTTAGCAAGTGAAGCTCGTGATGCAGGCGCGGCGTTGAGTTACGTTTGTGAGTCGGACTGGCCACTAGAGGATCAGCAAGCGGACTTGGTGATGTTGGAGCAACCCAAAACGGGCGAAGCCGAACTTGGCCGTGAACTATTGCAGACGGCTTGGCATCATCTGAAGATTGGTGGAGCGTTTGTGGTTGCCACGGATAATCCGAAAGACAAATGGCTGCTTGAGCAAATGCAGGTTTTGAGTAAGTCGATTAAGGTTCGCGAGTTTGACGACGCGAAGGTTTATTATGCGATCAAGAAAAAGCCACTCAAACGGCTGCGAGAGTTTTCGTGTCAGTTAGCCTTTCGCGATGAAGGCAATTTGTTGCAGCTAGTGACTCGCCCCAGCGTTTTTGCTCATCGAAAACTCGACACCGGAGCGCGGCATATCATGGACAATGTCGAAGTGTTCCCAGATGCGGAATTGATCGAGATTGGTTGTGGAAGCGGGGCGGTTTCGATGGCTTTGGCGGCTCGGGATGCGAGTGCGTCCGTGTTCGCGATTGATTCTAATGCTCGGGCAATCGATTGTTTGAAACGCGGTCTGGAATTGAACGGACTCGAAAACGTAACTGCCGAGGTAAACCACGACGGGTTGCTGGGCGACCGCGAAGGAACCTTTGACATGGCGCTAGCCAATCCGCCTTACTACGCTGATTTTCGAATCGCTCAGCACTTTATTGAAACTTCGCTGCGGGCGCTGCGTCCGGGCGGGCGGTTGATGTTGGTCAGTCGCAAGCCGCAGTGGTATCGCGATAATTTGGGGCAGTGGCTGGAGGATTGTGAAGTGTTTGAGTGCCGGCGATACCATATCGCGACGGGAACAAAGCCGGAGACTGGTAGTTAGCGTATCGTCACTGCGAAAACCTTGGGGCTGAACACATTATCCGCGGAGAGCGTGACATTTAATCGGACGAGTGGTTCGTCGCGCCAGCTGAACTGTTTCTAGTGTCAGTTTTGGCAGGGGGGTAGGGACTTCACTTCGGATAGCAAAGCCTAAAGGCATTACTACAAACATACCTTGCAAAAAATGCGAGCCGCAGAGCGATAGCTCACAGTTCTCGCTTGGCACCGGTGGCAAGATAAAACTCGCACAAGCACATAAAACTTGGTGCTTGTACTGTCGTGCGTTGCAGAGGACAATGGGGATGTTCTTTCTGCCCTACCCTCCCACGAAATTGCTTTGGAGTGCCACCGAAATGCGAGTTAACGTTAGTCGATTGTTAGTAGTGTTGTTTTTGACGGGTTTGTCGTTGTCGACCGTGGCGGCTCAAGAAAAGCAAATGGAGGCGTTGCCTGCCCGAATCGAACCGGATCAAGCGAAGTGGTACGCGCACTATAAGAAACAAGCCAACGCTCCGAACCCTGATGAACAGCTGTTGAATACAGATGCAGAGCCCAAAATCAAAGACGGTTTTGTTGATATGTTCAACGGCACGGATCTGACCGGTTGGACCCCCAAGGGCGGCAAGTGTACGTTTGAAGTCGTCGATGGTGTGATCGTCGGGACTTGTCTGCCGAAGGCGAACAGCACCTATTTGTGCACCGATCGCGATGACTATCAAGATTTCATTTTCACTTGCGAAGTGAAGTGGGAGATTGATGGCAATACTGGCGTCATGTTTCGGGCCAAAATCAAGCCATCGGCTAAAGCGAAAAAGGACACCAATCAGACGAAGGTCGTTTATGGGCCACAAGTTGAATTGGAAGATCTCGCCAAGGGCCGGTTTTGGTCAGGCGGGATCTACGGGCAGAGTTGCGGTGGCTATTTTCACCCGTTGTGGTTGAA
>CAZORR010000130.1:0-8327 GCA_964582115.1 uncultured Pirellulaceae bacterium | reverse complement strand
CTAAGTACCATTAGACGTTTGGGCAGCGGCTCGATAACACCCAATCCTGCCGCTTCTCGCCTAGTACAATATCTCACAATACCCGATATTATAGTTTCCACAAAGACATGTTTTGCGATTGAGCCGACACGAATAAAGCGGCAGATCGGCGGCAGACAACTTCAACCAAGTAATCGCAAATGAAAATACCCAAATTCTTCTTG
Organism: uncultured Pirellulaceae bacterium; assembly: GCA_964582115.1. GTDB lineage: Bacteria > Planctomycetota > Planctomycetia > Pirellulales > Pirellulaceae > Mariniblastus. The sequence continues at coordinate 8,124 of CAZORR010000130.1, read as the reverse complement.
AAGATCATTGGCGTTTTGCTTGTGTTGTCATTTTTCCTACCCCTTCCCGGTGGCACGATCAGAGTGGCGGTGGGCTTATCAATTCTTGTTTGCGCAAGTCTACCGTTTGCACTGGCCGTTCAAGCCGGCCGCCGCAAGTTCGACTGGTTCAACCGACCAATGACCTGGATGGAAGACAAACTAGGCGAGCGGTGGGCAGGTAACTTGATGGTAACTCGTCCCGAAAACGATCCTCGCACCCATTTCACGAATGACAAGCAGTCCGCGGATACACAGCAGAAAGACAATTAGGCAAGTAGAAAGCCAAGAAAGAAATTGCCGACCTGACGGGGGTTAGGTACGCGGGTGTTGGCCCGGTGTAATTTTGCAACCAACGAAAATCGAATCCCCTACCGATCACAGCGAAATAGGACTCACGTGAAAGCGCAAAGAAATTTTCGCGATGAAGACTTTGCTCCTCCGCGCCTTTGCGTGAGATTTTTTATGTTAGAACAGTTGCACGACTAATCGTGTGGCATCGGCGATTCACGGATCGACACCTCCAAGTGAGAACGGATTAATGGAAGAATTACTTCTGATCCTCGGCGTCGTGACGTTTTTGTTCGCATTGGTGTCCGCTCGATTCGACAACTCATTCATTACCCCACCCATGGTGTTCGCTGGGGCAGGTGTTTTAATCGCTTTGCTATTTCGAAATTTCATCGAAGAAGAGTTTGCGAAAGAGGCATTGGAACTGGTCGCCGAACTGACGCTGGTGATTGTTCTGTTCATCGACGCATCGCGAATCAATTTGCCGTTACTGTTTCGCGAACACAAAATCCCAGTGCGACTACTGGGAATCAGCTTGCCGCTAACGATCTTGCTGGGTGCGGTGGTTGCTGGATTTTTGTTTGGTGAATTTTCAATCTGGGAGGCTGCGGTGTTGGCAGCGATCCTTGCGCCTACGGATGCCGCACTTGGTCAGGCAGTGGTTTCGATGCCCATCGTTCCGGTCCGAATCCGCCAATCATTGAACGTTGAAAGTGGACTCAACGATGGCATCGTGTTACCACTAGTGATGTTGTTTGCCGCCTTGGCTTCGGTAGGGGAGGGCACTGAACAATCCAGTTGGTTCGTATATTGGTTGATGCAAGTAACACTTGGCCCGCTAGTTGGTGTGGTTGTCGGGTTTGGTGGCGGCTATTTGCTACGAGCGTCAAAACAACGAGGACTGATCAACGAAAACTTTTTGCGGCTCTCTGGAGTCGCCGTGGCACTCGTCGCTTGGGCTGGAGCCATCCAAGTTGGCGGCAACGGATTTATTGCTGCATTCGTTGGCGGGATGTCCATCTCCGGTTTCGCCAACAGCATCGGCGAACCGCTACGTGACTTTGGTGAAGCCGAAGGCCAACTGTTTGGCTTGGCAACCTTTTTGTTGTTCGGCATGATCGCGCTTGTCCCTGCGATCGAGAAAGCGGATGCAAATTGCTACCTCTACGCGGCGCTCAGCCTAACCGTCATCCGAATGTTACCCACCGCTTTGTCACTGATTGGATTGAAACTAAAAGCCTCAACGATCCTATTCCTTAGCTGGTTTGGGCCGCGCGGTTTGGCATCCCTATTGTTTGCTCTACTGGTGATCGGCGAATTCAATCTACCACACGGAGAGCAAATCCTCACGATCTCGGTACTGACCGTCGTGTTCAGCATGGTCGCTCATGGCATTTCGGCAGTCCCCGGAGCCCGTTTGTATGCCGCTCATATCGGCAAGCATCAAGACGCCGAAAACGATCCACTCGAACACAAGCACAGCGAATCACATCGCAACAAATTCACCGTACGGTAAACCGCCGAGCTAAGCATTTTTTTGCGCGGTGTGTTCGTAGTAATGCCTTTAGGCTTTTCTCTCCGAAGCAAACTAACTAAACCCCTGCTAAAACTGATATTAGAAACCGTTCCGCCAACGCGGCGAGCCACCTGCTCAATTAAATGCCACACTCTCCGGGCAAATCAGTTTTTCACGTTGCACCATCTCGTGAAATAGGCAACCCAACGCGTGAGCGAGGAAATTCCCTAGAGAAATCTCATTTGCGAATCAATGCAGAGAAATCTTCACGGTGCCAGTTGCCTTTGGCCTTGGGCGTGACATTCGCATGCTCACGAGTTGACTTAAATGATTCGTCGCCCTGCAACATGCCTAATTTGTAAGCCAAGTAATCCGAGTGGGCATTGATCAGCAATCTCCAATTCCAAGGAACCCGTCGGGGCCAAATTCGGTTAATGTGATACCGAATGTTGGTCAGGCAATTGTTAGTGATCGTGTTGTATGTCTCTGGCGACTGCGACAACTTATGCACGCGATGCATGACACACCGGAAGAACGACTGAATTTCTTCAGGCGTCGCGCTGCTGGGATAAAGATAAACATCGTCACCCCGTATTTCAGTTCGTTGACCAATCGCATCACGTTCATCGGCAATGGCGTACATCAAAGGAAACGCTCCAAAAATACCTTTGATAATTCCATACTTCTGATTCAAACGCCGACGAGCCTCCACTGAAACGACAACATGCTGGCCATCATCTAAACCAAAGCTCATCATCGTATGGGCGAGATCTGGCTGCGTGGCAAAGGGTACGACGATGAAGTCAGCACGAACCAAAGCCGAGGTATCGATCGTTCGGGTTTCATAGTTTTCTTCATGGGTTCCATCGCACTCGTAACGAAAATTGCGATAGTTTTCGATGGTGACGCAATCGCCATCAAAGGTTACCAGCGGAATTCGTTCCATGCCGACATCCCATGGCCCGCCTGGATCTTGAAGTTGATTCGTTGCGTTGTTCATGATTGTTTGATTCGTTTTGGAACGTAGCCGGACTCGCCAGAGTTCAGGACCCTCCGACCGTTGCCTGAATGGTGGCCAATCCAGCTACTGCTCAAAATCGAAACGCGCCACCCATCCCAAAGAACAGATCCTCGGCATCTCCATTGAGCCCTGTGCCGGCGCGAACATCCAGCACAACATTATCCGACAAATAGTAATCTAATCCAACATTGAAAAAGACAGGTCGTTCTTCATCTCGCTCAAAACCGTCAGTGAATAACCCAAAGAATTCGGTGTAAACGGTGCAGCGGTCAGTCAGTTCCGCGCCGATGGCAACGGATTGGGTGTATAAAATAAATTCCTCGTCCGCCGGCGCCGACGGTCGAAATGCAAACTCACCAAGAGCGTTGGTTGAGAACCCTGACGATCCATAAATTTCGACACGAGGACTGATCTTCCAACCGTAGATATAGTCCAAACCAAATTCGACTTCGTCAGTTGACCAGTCGATTCCGCCTGTGGGTGCAGTGGCACGAATTTCAAGTGCGCTTTCAGGACGCCAGCCGTCTTGATCAGAAGTGCGAACTTTGAACGCCCAATGTATATCTTCGGAACCCGATAGATCCTGTTCACCGAACTGCCAGACTTCGTTATAACGCAATCGAAATTCGATTTTTTCAGTGAGTCCAAATCGGATCAACAACTCAGGCGTCGCATGCGAATCTTCGACTTCCGTTTCGCCTGATCCCTGAAAAAAGGTGTAGCCAAATTCGACTTGCTTTACACCACGCCCAACAACCGTTGTCGATTGAGTAAAGTCATGACGCTCGGTTTCAATCCGCTCTCGTTCGGATTCGCCTTCGGATTCATTTTCAAAATCAAAATTGAGCTCTTCATCCCTAGCACACTCATCGCACTGGCCAGCAAAGCCACGAGTGCTAGCTGTATCGCGTGCGTCAGAAAATGAATACGCAATTTGAGCGGGTGCCGTTGCAGCAAACACAGGCAGCAGCAAGCAGAATGTAAATAAACCGATAATCTTTGCCATTTGGTTCCTCCGTGACACCCATGACCCAACCTGCATCACACGCGATCGGGCGTTTGGCTACTGCTAATTATCGGCTCCACACGAGCCAAACTTCCTTGTTTGTCTTGGCTGCCACATGGGTTGTTCAAACATTCGACTGATTTTGAAGCAAAACTGTCTTTCCTAAGATTCCACTCAATAAATGGCCGCGGTCTCGCATCTTTAACTTACTACGAGCTAGCACGCTTGGAAGTTACGTACCGGAAATCGATGGACTTGGTAAAGCAAAACTTAATGGGAACTTCGAAACACTATCTCCTGCCGTTCATTGCACTGCTGCTCTCTTGCGGAAGCGTTCTTGTTTCTAGCGAACATGCAATGGCGACTGACAAAAACTTCAATTCGAAGATCCGACCGTTCTTAAAACAGCACTGCCTTCGCTGCCATGGTCCCGACCGAGAAGAGGGCGGCGTTCGAGTCGACCAAGTTTCGAGCAGTCTAGATGCCCTGAACAGCATCGACAACATCCAAAACATGCTTGACGAAATCACGGTCGGTTCAATGCCACCGGCAAGCGAGTCTAAACCCAGCGAGCAAGCATTGAAAGAAGTCACGCTTGCGTTGACCAAGCACATTGCCGCTGCCAAGGCAAAACATAGCTCCGGTGGCGGCAAGCCAATCCGCCGGCTGACTAGGACCGAGTACGTCAACACGCTCTATGATTTGCTTGGCGTGCACGTAGACGCTGAAGAGCTTCCCGAAGACCGCAACGTTGGCAGCTTCGACACCGAAGCCACCCTGTTGTACACCACCGACATGTATATCCAAAAATGTCTTACCGTGGCCGAAGATGCTGCCAAGCGATTCATTGCCAGTCGCAACCTCCGACCCTCACGTAAAAAACTAAAGATCCGCACAAAAACCCGCAAAAGGAAAATCAAGGGAGTAGCAAGAGAGATACTCGTCGTTAAAGCGGCCAAGGTTCCTTCTGCAGGGTTCAAAATGGCACGCGTCACTTGCTGGAAGACCGACTCAAAAAATTCGGAACCAATCTTTGTTGGTCCCAACAACATAACGAAATTTGAAGTCACCGGCACACAACGTTCGCCGCAGCACATCGACAGAATTTTCTATGAACCTGACGAAGAAATGTGGCAAAGCAGGCCCGGCATCGAATTCGGCGACATTCAATATATCGATGTCATAAATCCACAGCCCTTTCAGTTTTTTAGCAAGTTCCGAAACCGCTACGGCGACCAAGTTCCTGACACCGCCGCCAAGGAAATCCTCGAAGACTTCGTCACATTAATGAGTCGCGGGCGTGAAATCGACAAAGGCTTTGTGAAGGACCTAGTCAGCAATTTTCGTACCGGACGCAAGCAAGGCGAGCGGTTCTGGGACGCAATGGTACAACCGATGGCGCTGGCCATGTGTAGCATCGAAGTAATGTTTCACTTTGAAACACGCGGCGAAGCTAATAACAGTCGCTACATCTCGCCCATCGAAATGATCAACCGAACCTCGTACTTCCTGTGGAGATCCGCCCCTGATGACCAGCTAATCCAGTTGGCCCAATCCAAAAAATGGTACGACCCAGAGACTAGGACGGAACAACTCCGCCGGATGATTAAAGACGAAAAGTTCGAGCGATTTCTGAATGACTTCGCAGTTCAGTGGTTAGAGCTTGACCGACAGGATGAAATCGCCGTCGACCAGAAACAATTCCCTGAGTTTAATGTCGGTGCCAAAGCATCCATCAAACAAGAAACGATACAGTTCGTGTCACATGTGATTCGTGAGAACCTTTCACTTCGCAACCTGATCGATTCGGACTTCATGCTGGTCAACAATTTCATGACCGAACACTATGGACTTCCCCGAGTAGAAGGCGAGGAATTTAAAGTCATCTCCGTCCCCAAAAACTCCAGGCGAGGCGGAATCCTGACTCATGCGGGAATTATGCTACAGACAGGGACCGGAGAACGCACTTCCATTGTTGAACGTGGAGCCTTTGTATTAAGAAAGCTACTGAACGACCCGCCAGGCCCACCACCACCGCTGGTTGATGAACTACCCGAATCAGGTAAAGCCGCCGAAAGCCTATCCGCAGCCCAGCTGGTTGCGCTGCACCGGAAAGCTCCACAATGCGCGTCATGCCACACTAAAATTGATTCGATTGGAATTGGGTTAGAAGAGCTTGATGCGGTTGGACTATTCCGAACCAAGGACATTCGAGTCCGAAAAAATCTCACTAAAAGACAAAGGAGAAATCGGAAAAACAGGACGTTTGAGCTCCCACTATCAACCAAGGGTCAAGCTGCTGGCAAACGCTTCACCGGCGTGGTTGGCCTGAAGAAAATACTCTTGGCAAAGGATACCAAACTCGCCGAAGCATACATCCAAGCCTTGCTGTCGATGGCAAACGGAAGGAAATCTGGCGTCGCTGACGAAGCGATCGTGCAAGACATTATCACCAAAGCAAAAAAGTCAGATCTGCCAGCCCTAACCATCCTGATCGCATTGTTAAAGTCAGACGCATTCAAAACCCACTAACAGTTCCGTAGCCGATGTCGCCAGATAGCGGGAATCCAACTTAAACGACCTGAACTCTGGCGAGCTCAGCTACTGCCCAATAACATCCTGGAAAACCAATGAACATAAACCGCAGACGCATGCTAATCTCAGGCGCCACCGCGCTGATGCTTCCGAACTTGGAAGCAAACCTGTTTGCAGGCGGTGCGTCCGGCACAGCGCCAGTAATCCCGAAACGATTGGTGTTCCTGGCCATGGGTTACGGGGTCAACGCAGCAAATTGGTTCCCGTCAACAAACCAAACAGGAAAGAAGTACGATCTCCCGCCACTGTTAGAATCCTTTAAGGATCTAAAACCTGACTTTTCGGTCGTGCAGAATCTGACGAACCAACGCTTGGCGGGCCCGCACGCCGGTTCACAGAACTTTTTAACCTGCGCTAATCTTGGTAAGCCCAACAGCACCAACTCGGTTTCCTGTGACCAGCTTGCCGCAGCAGCGTTGGGGAATGATACTCGGCATAGCTCAATGTCAATTGCCGGTGGTCGCTGGCGAGTTGACGGGCACGGCACCTTTGCCTCCTGGGCTCATGATGGTAAACCGGTCGGTACGTATGAAAAGATGTCCGCCGTCTACGGCGCACTATTTGGAACTGGGGAAAAAGCCAGCCAAGCCATCGCTAGGATTGAACGCCAGAAAAGTAGCTTGGACGCGATTTTGGGAAATGCCAAACGCCTCAACGGGGAAATCAGCGCAACCGATCGTCACCGTGTCGATGAGTACTTCACGTCGATTCGCAACATCGAAAAAAGACTCAGCAAAGCAAAAGATTGGGTTGAAACGCCGTTCCCCGAATCACCGTTCCCAAGACCCAATGACCGAATCAGTGGCAAAGAACAGATTGAACTGATGTTGGACATGATGGTCGCCGCGATTCAGACCGACTCCACTCGCGTGCTGACCTACATGATGCCAACCAACTTGGTGCTCAAGACACTCAACGCGAGGCCCAATCCTCACCAGATGAGCCATCGTGCCAGTGGCGAGCTTGACCCTAAGGCCCCTCACCAGCAACGTGATCGAATGCTGGCCGAATTGGTGTCAGGGTTTGTTCGCAAACTTAAGAATACCAAAGAGGCCGATGGAAGTTCGCTTTTGGATCACTCACTCGTCGCCTACGGATCGTCGATCCGTGCAGGCCACAATACAAGCGACGTGCCGTTAATCTTAGCCGGGCATGGCGGTGGTGGCCTAAAACAAGGTCAGAACGTAGTCTACAAGTCAAAAGTCACTCCACTAGCCAACCTCTGGTTATCGATGCTCCGCCACGTCGGGGTAGACACAAGGCAATTTGCCAACAGCGAACGCGTCCTAACCGAACTAGGATTCAAGTAAGCCCAAAGTCGCCTTTTGCGCGCAAAAGTAGCTTTACCCTCGACGGGAGTTCTTTAAAACAATTGGCACCGAACCAGTACAAGTGAATCAACTGTTTTTATCTCGGAAGACGAATCACCAACCGTCGGCGGCAGCCTGTAACGCGTTCAGCCCTCGCGACCTGAATTAAAATGCCACGCCCACCGAGATTGAAAGACGAAGCATTGTGCAACCTTCATCCCAGCGTTGGAACCTCTCGGCTGATCCATTTTAATGCGCTTGGCGAAATGGCCGTACAATCCGCAAAGATTGACAATCCCCACCACAAGCCAGCGTTTCACAACCCAATCAACCAGAACCGAAATGGCGGCAAAATACAACAATTCGT
>CAZORR010000129.1:0-8338 GCA_964582115.1 uncultured Pirellulaceae bacterium | reverse complement strand
TTGTTTATGGGAAGTACCTTTGTATGCTATCGAAAGATTTTCAGAGCACCTCCCAGACAACCAATGAGTCGTGTGAATCCGGCCGCGCCCGCTCCTTTTTGAATTCGTAATCTCATGCCTGTTAGGATCAAAATCAATCGATGACTCGATCAGAATTTGGCGATATCGTTGTCTTTGATCGTACCGAGCCCTGTCCTTATTTGGATGGCGAGGTGGCGAGGATGCCGATGCGCATGCCGATGGGTCGAGTCTCGTTGTGGCAGACAGATTGGCGATTGGCTGCGGGGCATCGAAGAACGGGCGAGTTCATTTATCAGACTAAGTGTCCCAGTTGCAATGCTTGCCAACCCGCGAGGGTCGTTTGTAGTGATTACGTGTTTTCCAAAAACGCAAAACGTGTTCTATCAAAAAACGATCGGCAGTTCGACCAAAAGTTCTCTGCGCCTCGTAGTAATCCGGCTCGAATTAACTTATTCAATCTGCATCGCAAGGCACGCGGCCTGTCTGTTAACGACTCGGATATCGATCATGAGGGTTATGAGTGGGGTTTTGTACGATCGTGCATGAATTCGTTTGAGATTGCTTATTGGCAGGATCAACGACTTGTCTGTGTAGCGCTGTGTGACCTTGGAAAAACGTCCTTGTCGGCAGTTTATACGTTTTATGACCCAGAATTTGCCGATAACAGCATCGGGACGTATTCTATATTGAAGCAAATTCAATACTGCCAAAAACACGGTCTCGAACACCTCTACTTGGGCTACTACGTTGCCGATTCGCCGCACATGCGATACAAGGCTCGATTTGCTCCGCAGGATCGTTTGATCGACGGACAGTGGAAGCGTTTCGAAAGAGGCGACAAGTGATTCGGTTTACTTGCCTTGCCAGCAAGTTCGCCTTGTAAGTAAGTTCAACTTTAACAGCAAACGGCTACATCAATTCGATGGATAAAGCGACGTCGACATCTCAACTGCCTGTTCCGTTGCCGGGAAGCCAGCCCGAATCGGGCCAGTGGCGTTCGATGGTGTTTTCGTTTGGTTTGCATTTGTTATTGTTGAGTTTTTTCTTTTGGTTCACTTACTCGAGTGGCGGTGGTGGCGATTCGACCGAAGCGGATCGTTCGGCGGGAATCGTGTTGACGGTTGAATCAACCGTAACCCAAGAACAAGAGTACCTTGATCAAGAAACATTTGAAGATTCCGAGGCGTTCGCGGAAACGGTTTCGTCGAGTGCCTCCAATCAGCCCACGCAAGAGGCTGCACCGGAAATCGAATCGATGCAGTCGCTTAGGGAAATCGAATTGCCGGGTTTCGAATCGAATTCTAGCAACGACGCGGCTCAAATGACGACGCCGGGGGCACAGGGCTTTCAAGCTTCCACCGAACTGTCGCAGACTACACGAGATCTGATTGCGGCAGAGCAGGAGCGGCGTAATGCCTTGAAACCTGCCGGGCCAGCAACAAGTTTGTCGGTGTTCGGGTCCGGGCAGATGGAAGGTCGCTCGTTTTTGTTTTTGCTGGATCGGTCGACCAGCATGGGCAGCAAAGGCTTGGGAGTCGTTCAAGTTGCTAGAAAAGAACTAACCGCAGCGGTTGAGAAATTGGATCCTCATCATCAGTTTCAAGTCCTTGGTTACAACAATACCACAACGCCTATGAAGGCGGCGCGATTACTGAGAGCCAGTAAAGAAAATAAGTTGGAAGTCCCACAGTTTATCGGTCACCTGACAGCGTTTGGCCCCACTGATCATATTACTGGGATCATGACAGCGATTAGCTATCGCCCGGATGTGCTTGTTTTGTTGACCGATGGAGGATCGCCGGAATTGAATGAGCAACAACTTAAGAAGGTTCGATCCGCCAGTCGGGGGAAAACGCAAATTCATTGCGTTCAATTTGGAATCGGCACGCAACCGGTAGCAGAAAATTTCATGGGTGAGTTGGCCGCACAAAACGGTGGTACATTTCGCTACATCAATGTGAACGACTGGCACCGTAAGTAGTCGACCAGCTTTTTGTAAGTGCACTTGCTTGCGCTTCGAGCTTGTATCTCAATTAGCTTTTCTTAGGCATTCGGGCGTATTTAGCTTGGACGGATTCGTAGCCTCATCCACTACACTTGGTGCGCTGTTAAATAAACAGGTCCAAGATAGCCAGTACCAGCATCGCGGCGCCAAACGCGACTTTTCCCAAGGTTCCTACCAATCGACTGGCCGCCGCGACGCTCCCGACTTTGAGGCTCTGGCCGAGTTCCGCGCCATCGGATTTTTCGCCAAGCGTTGCTCCGACCAATGCACCCACGCAAGCGAATAGAACCGTGCCAACTACCATCCCCAAGAGCGGATTGAGAATCGGCAAGCCGACGAATATTCCCACAACTCCACCAATCAACGAACCCGCCAGCCCCCCGAATCCAGCACGACGACTTCCGCCGACTTTTTTGTTTCCCAATATCGATGCTCCAAATTCGATCAGTTCTCCAATGCCAGCCAACACCGCAAGCAAAATGATCAATCCGATACCGATATGGTAGGTGCTGGCGGCGTCGGTGAAGTAGAACCAAACCGCAGCTAAAGCAACTATGAACCAGTTTCCCGGCAAGCCAAACAAATTGGAAACCCAGCTTCCGACTAGGGCCGCGACAAATACGAAGGCGAGAATATAAAACAGAATTGCAGTCATAAGATTACGTAGCGATTGATCGCCAGAAGCGCTTTGGCCGCCCCATTTGAGCAGCAAAAAACAAGGAAGCGACTCCTTCAGCGATACCATGGATTAGGAGTATAATCATTTCTTCGTCTGGCACAGAGAAATATTGTGATTGCTACCAAAGCGATATTTTTCCGCTGTTCGTCATTAACCATTTACGCGTACCGAGTTTAAACCATGCTAAGAATTTCCAGCTTTGTGTTTGTATTGATTTGTTTGACGAGTATTGCTTGGGGACAAAGCACCGATCGCAACCAGCCGGTTTCTCAGGAATCGCGGATGGAATGGTTTCGAGACGCCAAGTTCGGCATGTTTGTTCACTGGGGCGTATACTCTCAAGCGGCTGGCGAGTGGAATGGTGAAACGAACCATCATGAATGGCTTCAGTTGACGGCTAAAATTCCTTTGGCGGAGTATACCGAATTTGCAAAGAAGTTTAATCCGCAGCAGTTTGACGCGAACCAGTGGGTGAAGGTCGCCAAAAACGCTGGCATGAAGTACTTGGTGATTACTGCCAAGCATCATGACGGTTTTGCCATTTACGATTCGGCTTGTAGCAAACACGACATCGCCGATCTGACTAAGTTTGGTCGAGACCCGTTGAAGGAATTGGCGGAAGCCTGCAAAACACATGGCCTTCAATTTTGCGTTTACTATTCGTTAGGTCGCGATTGGGAAGATCCTGATGTGCCGACAGGGCGGGGCGATAAGGTTGGTTTTCGCAGTAATTTGATCGACTACCCGAACGAAAGTGAAAAGGTGTTTGCGAATTACTTCAAACGCAAGGTCAAGCCTCAGGTTCGCGAACTGCTGACTAATTATGGTCCGATTGGCATCCTGTGGTTTGATACCTATGGGTTGATCAGCAAACAAGAGAGTCAAGAATTAAAGGCGTTGATTCGCGAACTTCAGCCGGAGTGCATCATCAATCAACGCATTGGCCATAAACTGGGTGATTACAAAGTTTCCGAACAAGAAATCCCCGCAGATGGATCTTATGATCCTTGGGAGTCTTGCATTACGATGAACAAGCACTGGGGCTACAACAAAGCTGACGCGAACTGGAAAAGCCCAGAAAAAATGATCGAGAGCTTGGTAGATATTGTTAGCAAAGGTGGAAACCTATTGTTGAATGTTGGCCCGACTGGCGATGGAGTTATTCCTGCTCCAAGTTTGGAGCGTCTAGCTTTGATCGGCGATTGGATGGACATTAACGGCGAAGCGATCCATGGCTGTGGTCCGACGCCATTCGGAATTGAACTTGGTCGGAAAATCAAAGATAAAAGCGGCAAGAAGAAAGTCGTCGACAAGCTTCCTTGGCGAGCAACGACGAAACAAGGTAAGGTTTTTATTCACTTGTTCGAATGGCCGGGTAAACAACTTACTCTGCCGAAACTGAAGTCGAAAATAAAGAGCGCCGTTTTGCTGGGGCAAAAAGGCGCCGTTTTGGAAGTGTCGCAAACGCCCGAAGCAACCGTGATTCAGTTGCCAGAATCGCAGCTAAAATCAATGGTGCCGGTAATTAGTTTGTCGTTGGAAGAGTAGACTTTGAACCTTTGGTTCTTTATGGGGACGATTTCTTTCGACGGCGGCGGAACCAGCGTAAACCAAAAATCGTGATGCCGACGATGCAGACCACGGTAAGCACTTGAGCCCAAGCGGACACGAGTACGATTTTATGAATCAAATCGTTGTGCTGGTCTTGGGTGTGTGGAAGCTGGCCGGTGTACTTGGCAACGTGATGTAACAAATTAATCGCCGACGAGTTTTCTGGGATTTCTTGATGGCAGGCCAAACAAGTTCCCTCTCGATTGATGTGGTCAATTTCTTCTTTGTTGAATGCCCGCGAAAGTTTAAAGTGGTGACCGACCGTCGCCAGTTGCTTGCCTTCTTCATCGACGATTCGTGACCAATCATGATCGAGGTTATCGACTTTCTTGATCTGAGGTCGAGCGTGTTTGGACAGAATGGTCCCGTCGACGGTTTCGATGTCCACGATATGGTCTTCGTTCCAAGGGCGCGTCGAGCCAATCCCCAAACCTAGCGCTTTGCCGGACGCGTGACAGGATTCGCAAGTTCTGGCGTTTTTGGTCATTGTGTGTGGCTGAGTGGGGCTCATGTCGATCGCGAGCTGCCCGTCTGCGCCACCACCTTCAGCATCGGCCTGTGTTTTGAAAATATGGTTTAACATCAATGGCTTCCCATCGGGGCCGATGATGGTCACTGACGGTTGGCAACCTGGTGCCAATGGGGTTACTCGGCCTTCGCCGTTAATGCCCAGCATGGGCTCTTCCCAGCGGAGGTAACTGCGCTGTTCAGTGATTTTCCCTGGAATGACCGTGTCGTATTTGGACTCGCCGCGATCAGCCGCGTGTTTAGGGTTAGCGTGCTTTCGTCCAGCAGCGACCCAGTCAAAGTTCTCTTGGTCCTTGTTGACTTCCGGGCATTCGTCTTTGCGTGAGTAGTCAATTTTGACGTGACAGCCATAACACTGCGGCGTCCAAGAAGCATGACAACTGTAGCACTCCATTTTTTCGATATGTGAGGCCACGCCTTTCATCGCCACGACTCCACGTGGGCTGACGACTTTTTCATCGATCAGTGTTTTGAGAGTTTTCATGCGGATGTCGGCGCCGGCGGCGGTGTGGACAATCACATCATTGCCGTCGCGGACCACGTTCTCGTACGGATTGCCTCTCGCGGTTAGTAAAAATCCGTCTTTGGGATCAAACTGAGTGCCAGCCCAAGTGTGTGGTAGCTGCTTGGTGGCAATACCTCTCGCTGCGCCGTCGGCGGGAGATTCGGCGAATTCATCCATGAAGCCGAGCGGTAGATCCCATGGGTGCCGATTTGGTGTGCCGTGGCAATCAGCGCATTCAATTTGCACAGACGCGAGGTTGGCAGCAGCAAGGAAACCGTCACCATGGACGTCGGTGGACGTGTGACAGTCTTGGCAAGTCATTCCTTTTTGGTAGTGAATGTCTTGCTCCATTGCGAGATAGTGTTTTGAGTGCAGAGCAGGTTGATCGGAACCGTCTTCGTCGTAAGGCGAGTGGTAAGGTGTTTCCATTAAGCCTTGGAAGGACACCCCGATTCGTTTTCCTCGGTCATGGCAGGTGGTGCAAGTTTCCACGGGCATGCCGTGGTAAGTAGTGCCGTTGACGGTAACGGCTGTCTCTCGTGTACCTTGGATTGAGTGGACGAGTAGGTGACCGGGTTCGTCTTTGGCGATCGAGGGATCAGCCCCTTCGTACAAACCCTCGTTACCATAAGGAATGTGGCAGGACGAACAGCCCATGCCGCGATAGTCGCCTCGTTTTTGCCGACCTTTGACCGCGTGATGGCAGCGCTGGCATTCTTGACGGATGTAAGTGAATGCGGCGAGAGTCGGGTCTTCTTTTAGTTTGTGTAGTTCGTCCTTTTTCAGTGCCTCTGGTAGCGGCAGGTGACGTTCAACAAAAACGTCCGGCTCAAGGGCCGTTAGTTTTTGCATGTATTTACGGTAGGTGTCAGTACCTAATCGATCTTTTGGGTCTTTTGGGTTTTCGGTGGCGTAGTTGCCATAGCGATGTTCGTAGCCGGTTAATGATCCAAATGACCAGCAGACGCCTTGGATTTTTCCGGCTTCGGTCATCATCAACGAATTCCATTGCACGCGAACTTGTTCCTCGTGGCATTGCCCACAAGTGTGTTCGTTAATCCACGGGCTGCCGGGGTCGGGATAGAATGTTGAACCTTGGTTTTTGCCGTGCGCGATTTCGGCGTTTTCGGTTTCGTTCGGGTCGCCGTTGTGACAAACAATGCAGCCTGCTGGATCTCCCAGCGATTCGCCCTTGGCCATGATCTGGTTGAGCATTTCCGATCCGATCTCGCGGATCGGAGCCATTTCCGAATGGCATTTCATGCACCCGGATTTGGCAGCTTTGGGAAAGTGGTCGATCAAGCGGATAGGTTTGGCGGTTGGCTTTGCTAAAGAAGCGTCGGAGCCCCGCAAGAATGCTTCGGCTTCTTCTGGTGTCATCTCCCGTTTAGCTATGCCGGCGGCCGAAGCAGATGAGGGCTTAGCAGTTGCGGTTTTGTCTGTGGTACTAGGTTGTTCGGTTGCCGAAAGCGATGTCAGTTGTATTGCAGGAGTTGTGGTTACGGCAGGGCCAGCTGTTGACGTCGATTTTTCAGCAGAAGACGGCCAAGGGCCAGGCGTCATCAGAATCGAAACGAAGACTCCCAAGCTTGCACTGAAAAGAATTAGTGCAAGCGGTTTTGTTTTGATGAATCCGACAAGTGTCGAGGTTTTAGTAGGCAAGCTTTCTGCTTTCATAAGAGAGGTGGCAGTTTGCGAGTCACTTCGTCCGTTAGCGCTGTCGATGGGGTTGCCTTGCTGAGGAAGCATGGTGACGTTTGAGAGTTGGCTTGTGGAGCATAGTTTAGCTGATTTTGGCTTGCCTAGGTTGTGGTTTGCCTTGCCTTGATCAAAAAAAGTTTAGGCGCTGGCTAGATAGAAAGATACCTCATGGTGTGATGTGGGAATGGTCCAATCTCGATAAACGAGGCATCTGTGCGTTGGCGTTGTATAAATCGTTTGCAAATGAGGTGTTTTTTCGATAGGTTGGCAGCAAAGGCAATTAGTAAAACTTACCTCGGTGAAATTGTCATGAATGATTCCATTAAGCCAACAAGACCGGCGTTCACGCTGGTCGAATTGTTAGTTGTGATTGCGATCATTGGTATCCTGATTGGGATGTTGTTGCCTGCCGTGCAAGCGGTGCGAGAAGCAGCCCGACGGACACAGTGTGCTAACAATGTGCGGCAACAGTCTTTGGCGATGTTGAATTACGAAAACACCCACAAAGAGTTTCCGCCGGGCATTAGCATTCCTAGTCATTCGATGTGGTCAGCATTCATCTTGCCCTTCATCGAACAACAAAACCTGTTCGATTCAATTGATTTTGAAGCAGGCTTCAGTGTTGTTTCGTCAGACAATTCGAGCAACCTTCAAACGTTGAGTGTTGGATTGCCGTTTATGCGTTGCCCTTCCGCAAATGTCCCTGACCGACAATTTGATTTGATTGTTGGTGTCGACCGGTCGCCAAGTTGTTACCTTGCGTGCTCGAGTGGACTATTAAACAGCGAATCAGGTGATTTTCCATGGGCGGGCATGGATGCCTTCGATCCTTATGATGCCTCTGACGGGGTGCTTTATGTGAACAGTGAGACATCGATGGCGTCGATCTCCGACGGCACTGCGTTCACTATGATGGTTGGTGAGTCGTTGCCAGATCAAGATGTTGTTGGGATTGATTCAATTGGACGTCAACAAAAGGTTGACCATTGGTACATCGGTTCTCGAGAATTGGAAACGATGGCCGACGTTGTCGCTGAGATGGATTTTACGACCGATAATTCAGAGTGCCTCGGTTCGACTGCTTGCCCCATTAACTCGCTGATGATGGGCGACCGAACCACGATCGACGAAAAAGAACTTTCTTTTGGTAGTCGACATATTGCAGGTGTCAATGTCGGCTTCGTTGATGGGCACATCCAGTTCATTTCCAGTTCGATCGATGCGTCTATCTGGTCTGGTTTAGGAAGTCGCAATGGTAACGAAGTGCCAGTTGGGTTTTAATGGCTGA
>CAZORR010000128.1:4272-8456 GCA_964582115.1 uncultured Pirellulaceae bacterium | reverse complement strand
TTCGAAGAACAGGCGATCGCTAAACTTTTCAAGTTGTTAGCGTGAATCACACTAGCTCATCACCCCACTTCTCTCGTTCAATTCCAAGTTCGGTCTCGGCAGCAATCGCCGGCTCGTCTGTTTGTTAGCGAAGTTGATCAGTGAAAACAACGCAATCCACGCCAACCGATTAACGATCATGAATCATCTTCCTTCGCAAAAGTTTAGTCCGATGCGTCTCCAAGGATTCGAACTGCGGCTGCCATACCGCTGAGAAATGCGCCCTCGACGCGCGAACCACTGGCCCAGTCAGTCACCGCATGCGACCGCAATTTCGAAATCGTCCACGAAGCAACGCTCTTCGGACGACTGGACGGGAATCGCGTACTTCTAACGGTGGGACTGCAAATGGTTGTGACCAACTTGCGATAGCCCCGAAACTCTTCTAAATTCGGCCAGCATTGCTTGAGCAACTTCTTGGGGATCATGCTCCCAATGATTGGCAGTCCATTCAGGGTTGGCGTGGATGACCAAGTGCTCTGCATCCTGCTTCCGCCTCGGCTTGGTGCTGCTACGAGCGGTGCATAAAAAAAGCCCTTTGATGCGGTGAACACCAACATCAAAGGGCTTTTTTGAAGTAGCGATGGAGGGATTCGAACCCCCGACACGCGGATTATGATTCCGCTGCTCTAACCAACTGAGCTACATCGCCGAATAACTATTTATTGTGTTTTTAACGCTTTTCAGCAAGGCCCCAAATCAACCTGACACCCGCTGTGGAACTCGTCAGACCATCTGGACGGAATCCACCGTGGTATTGGACTGCTTGTCCGACCAAAATCGAAGGGCGGATTCTAAACAGAAGTTCGGTAAAAAACCAGCGAAACCTTACCCCGATTTCCGACTTTTTCCACATGCCGCATGCGGTGCCCATCAAGCCATAGGACAATCCCCTTAAATACCCGCTTTTGGGACAATCCTCGCTTCGCTCAGCAGCAATCCGCCCCTTCGCCACTATTCCATTTGGCCCGCCTCGGATTTCAGCTGAGCCCGTTCTTTCGCTCGTTTTTCTTTTAACGAGGCCTCATATTCTTCGGCCTGCCGAACCAACCGTTGGTTGACTTCGTCGATGTCAAACTTCTTCGTGGCCACTACGGGATCGGCCTGCGAAACTCTGTGGTTTTCTGGAACTGGATTGTATATTGTTATTGATGCAACAGGTGACGGCGGTTCGTCCAATGCCTCTTTCATATTGAGCCTGACCGCCCAGTCGCTAAATTTCATATCAATCGTACCTGCGGCTGAATCAACCTTCGGAGGATAAAACCGAACCGAATTTATCGGTCCAATAACTTTATTCACCACGACATGCCCATCCGTCATGTCAAGCGCCACGAACTGAAATAAGTTACCGACGGGCAACTGACTGGCTAATGAAGCACTAGACGCTCGGCCGCCGCCAGATACTCGAACGGTGCGATTAAAAATCAACAGCGGACTGTCAGCAGGTAAAAACGGCAACAAGTGAAACCCTGACAGTTCGGCCGGACGTTTCCAAACCGTTTCAACCTTATCGCGATCCAACAACAACAAATGCCCGGAAAAAAATGCACTCTGCGGTTGCGAAGAACGCAACTGAATTCCGTACGTCGTGATACTACCGGGTTTACTAGATGCCAAAACAACTAGGTCTTTCCCCGCATGCGAAGTCGCTCCTATTGATCTAACTTGCTTACGCTGGTCTGCCGTCAACCCACTGGGTATCTTCGCCAATTGCTCGCCCGATTTCATATCGAAAACATAGATCAAATTGTCCCCTGACAAGACTAAAAAACGATCCTCTGGAAGGTGACAGATTTTGGAATCAAGACTGAAAACTTTTTGCCAGACAAAATCGCTTCTGTCAACGTTGTACCGGGACATAAATCGACCTGTTTTTTTCAAACTCGATCGATTTTTTTCTTTCGGATTTCCCCCGCCAGCAAGACGATAATCAATCGCCCCTGTCAGCCGACCGCTTTCTCTTTCAGTCCGAAGGTGAGTCGGTGAAGCTACGCTAGATGAAACAAAGCTCGTTCCATCGACACTAAACAATGCTTGCGTCAGTTTCGAAATTTCATTCGTTCGCAATCGCTCACCCGTTCGAATATCGAAAACGCTACACTCGCTCTGTTTTCCGTTAAGTGTTACCACTTCCTTTCCATTGCTCAACAACTTTAGATGTCCTGAGTCGGTTGTCCGCGTCCAAAGCGTCGCGCCCGTAAATGCATCAACGCAAGTCAATTTATTCTGGTCAATGAAGCAGCAACAACCAGTCGTCGGAAACGAAGCCGTAACATCTTCAATTGCAGCCTTTTTATTTACTTTCAAATCCATTTCACCGACATAATCCGATGACGAAACTTTTGGTGCTGTAAGGGTCTTGTGCCAACGCACTGACGATTGACCGAGCCCCATTTTGGATAAATCCATTGTCAAAATGACATTCGTCTGTCGCAGCACAGCCAGCGAGTGATTGGCTTGAAGCCAACCACTTCCGGCCCGTAAATGAACATTAACATTGTTGTTAAACGAACTAAACATATTAAAACGATGCTCAGAGTTACCGTCAGGACTCAAGATTTGAAATTCCTTACCCCGCCCCAAAATTGATAGCCGTTTATTTTTGAACAAGCGATTGGCCAAACCTCCTCGTGGTTCAACATGAGCCGGATAATCGTTGGTCAGTCGAGTGGGCACACGAGTCACTTTGACATCGACTCGATCACACGGTCGCGCACTAGCAAGCTCACCCCCATCGACACGCTCTGAAGACGCTACCTTTGAACCGTATTGAGCGTCGCGAACTTTAGCCCAAAGTTCAACCAAAGAATTTATCGCCAGTCCCTCAATCGCTTCAATTTGCTCTGGTTTTGTTGGCAGAAAACCGACCAGCGAAGCCAAGAGATTTTCAGCTTCGGCAACATGCCGACCTGCAATCAATTCCTCAGCCAACTCGAACCTCAATTGTGGAGAGACCAATTCGAGCGGGAACTGCCGCAGGAACTGGTGTCGCTGAACCACATTGATCAATTCAGCAGCAGCAACTCTTTGATTGATCGCGGCTTCAACTTGCTTTTTCGACTCTGGAGAATTACGGGTCAGACGAATCAACTGTGCCTTGGCCCACTGGTTTTTCTCAAACGTGATTCGCCCCTTGGTAAACTTTCTTTGGTTTTTCAAAAACAACGACGTGCCATCATCGGTCTGTTCGTTTCCACTCTCTTTCTTTTCTTCCTTTTCTTTCTCAGGCTGTTGCTCGCTGTAAGCGGCGAGCGGTCGTTGCACCGTATCCGGTTGTGCGGCTGAATCATTTGGCGCAAAAAACGCGTCGCCTCGAAAAAGTTTCTTTATTACATTTTCCGGAAGATCATTTTCAACAAGCAACTCGACGTACTTGAGGAACAACTGAGGGTTCGTGTCAAACTGAAACCAGTCTTCATAGTCTCGACACGCATTCAGTGCATAATCCGGATCGAACTCAAACATCAACGCCACGTTCTGTACAAACTCCGTACGAAAACGATCTGATCGATCGCGTTGGTCGATCGTTTCCAACAGTTCAATCGCCTCCTGAACCCTGCCTCGATTTCGCAGTAAAGCCGCGCGTTTGATTTTCAATTCCGGTGTGGCTGACGCGTCAACGTCGTCAACAAACGCGTTTGAATCAATCTCAAAGCAAGCCACCGAGGTATCCCCACGAGAGATAATGCGGCCTTGATGGACAATCAAATTCCCAAAAGAACGATTGCTTCGAATGCCATCAACAACCTTTCCACGCTCGGCGTCGAGGGAAATTTTGACAATCGCATTGCCTTCGGTGGGCAAATACAAAAAGGACTTCCGATCTGGTCCGGTACCGACCTGGGAAACGTAACCGCGTCCTGTGGGCTGTCCGTAATTTGCGAGCGAAGCTTGCCAAAGTTGTCGGCCAGTATCATGCGAAATTGCCCGCACCCGAGTTTTTTCAACCAGTACTACCATACTTTCATCCACTCTCGCGACGTGCAATACGTCTGGGACTTTCACACCCGCCTTTCCAATCTTCATTAGCGGAGAACCAGTCAACAGATCCATCGCCAGTAGCCGCGTGTTGCTTCCCACATCAAACGCCACCACTCGCGAATTTTCAACAAACACTTGAGGGTTTTGTAATTTAGCCAAGG
>CAZORR010000128.1:0-4172 GCA_964582115.1 uncultured Pirellulaceae bacterium | reverse complement strand
ATCGTCGCCTGTATGCCCCACATCAGACGGCGCCCGACCGTATCGATCGCCACCAAGGCATTTCTTCCAGTTGGACAAACCAAAATCCCATCGGAATACGAAGGTGTGAGCGAATAGTTATCTTTGGAATTTCCGTTGCGAGAATACCTATTAAACGAAAAATCCTCGTTGGACGCTAATGACTGCAACCAAATCATTTTCCCATCGTCGGAGTTCAAAGCCACCAATACAATCTCTTCCAGTCGTCTACCGATCGCATACAACATCCCGTCAACCGGCAAGGGCGCCCCAAGAAAACTCAGCTCTGTCAGCCGCGGGTCGCCGGTGGTCCTTCCGCCACCAACCTCCCAAGCCAATTCGCCCTCATTCGCAACATTAATGGCTTGCAACACGTTGGTCGACTTAACGTTTATGGGAACTCTTCCACCAAACCCCCTCGCATTGACCTGATTCGTACCTTGATCGGTAGCATGAACCACCCGAAAAACAAACTCGCCATCGCTGCTGGCATGCCCCTGCAAAAAATCACTCCACGTCGTGTCGTCGCTTAAACGATTGGACGAATAACTTCTTCCCTGAAAATTCCTTACTAGGCGAACACGAGGGAGGATTCCGGTCACATTGGATTTACTCGATACGGACGTCGTTTTTACGTCCCAAACGCGTTTACCAGAACTGAAGTCGACCGCTTGAATGCTGTTTTTAGTTCCAGCCAACACCAACCCATCGACAATCAACGGAACATTGGCAGGAATAAAGCTATTCGCTTTTGAAACGTTAGCGTCATTCGAAATTCTCTTGCGCGCACTTTTGATTTTCTGTCGATCTTCGAGACTGCCTATCAAATCAACTTCCCATAGCGGTTCGCCGACCGGAAACCCATCGACTGTTGTGACGTTTCGTTTCGCATTCCCGCCTACTAACAGCCACTGTTGAACTGTCGACGTTGAATCCAACTGCACCGTACCGACAAGTTCATCGATGGCGGCCAAGGGACTACTTTCATCGATCGAGACATCTCGGTCACCGATCCGAAACGTTCCGCCGTTTGATTTTGCTAGGTTCTTCATAACGATTCCGGCGAGATCTCGGCGGCGCGCAAGTGACCAGCTAACCGCCGTCAAAATCGATAGTTTGGAATCCTTCTTGCTCCGTCGATTGTTAAGATCGAGTGCTGTTTGAAAACAATCCGCAGCCAACAAGACTCGTCCTTCATCAAAATGATGATGTCCCAATAACAACGCAGCCTCATACCCCGCATCGGTGAGCAAATAACGTTGCTTCACCTGCGCGATTTCAAAATAATTTGATTCAGCAATCGCCAGATTCAAACGCTGCTGTGCCGGGATACCAAACCGAACACGATATGCATCCAACGCCGACTTTGGCAGATCACCAAGCATTTCAGTCGCGATACTACTGACACTTACGGCTGTACCTTTATCTTTGTCGTCGAAGATCAAAAAATCTTCATCTCCGGCATCCGCAAGAAACTGGCCAATCAACTCAGCGGCCCCTACAACATCACCTTCTTTTTGGATTCGCATCGCGCGAACCAGCGGTCGAATAAGCTCCCGCGACGGAGGTAAAAACACCGAGTTTGGTTCAGCAGCAAAACGACCTTGTGAAGCCGGGGCATCCTCTTTCTTAACCTGAATGCAAACTGCAAAACCAAACGCCCCCGCCGGCACGTGCCCCAACGCCAACAATCCGACGAGCAACAACAGGATCGAATTTCGATAGTTTGTATTCATTGATCAATCTTCGCTTAAGGCAGTTACAGCTGAGCCAGCAAACCTAAAATTTATTGCATTGCAAACCGTCGACAATTTCGCGTCATCTTTTAAAATAAAACGCCAATGGCGGTTTCCAAAAACTTGACATTACCGCATACAAGACGGCCAACTCATCCCTACCATCATAACCGAAATCGTCGCGTTCGGGACCGCTCGTTGAGTTCTCCAACTAAACATTATTTGTTAATCGAATCCATGCCAAAACGCCCTAAAAAAAATTCTGCTGCAAGCACCGCCCAAACGAAAACAAGCTTGCAAGCCGAAGCGGACGTTCTAGAGCAAGTCATCGCACACTTGGATACCGCTTACGAGCAGGGCGTCGAGTGTCGACATCCAACGACTAAGATCCTTGTCACCGACGGCGAGTACGACGCGTTGCGACGAAAGTTAGCCGAACTACGACCGGATTCCAAACTATTTGCCACCGCAACCGCATCGAATGTCAACTCGACCGTCGCCAAAGTCGTTCACGATCCACCCATGACGTCGATCGAAAAAGCCAGTCACGAAGACATTGCAAACCAACACCAACAACTATTCAAGTGGCTATCCAAAGCAACCGACGCCGCTAACGAAGAAGTTTTATCTGGGCCCCAACTCCAAGCCAAAGACCAGACATTCGATGATCAACCCGTCGCTTACCCCCGAGACTACTTCTACCAAGCCTATAAACTCGATGGTGTCGCGTTAGCGATCTACTACGTCGACGGGAAACTGAAACAAGCCGGCTTGCGGCCACGCGACGGCATCAACGGGGAAGACGTAACCGCTCAAGTCAAATATGTCGCCGGCGTACCAGACCAACTACCCGAAAAGATCACGTGCTCGATTCGCGGCGAGCTTATTTGTACGTTGTCTGACTTCGAAGAAGTTCAAGCCGACCTAAAAGCCGCCGGTGAAAAACTTCGTGCCAACCCACGGAACCATACCGCTGGCGGGATTCGTCAATTCAAAAACCCGCTCAAAACAAAACTCATGCGACTCAGCTTCGTCGCCTATTCAATTGAAGGCCTCGCCAACCCACCGTACAAAACCGAAGTCGAGCGTTACATGTATTGCTCGGATGTTTTAGGGGTTCCCTATACGAAGACGACGCCGTTTTGTTTCGAAGATTTAGCCGAGCTTGAAAAGAACATTCCAAAACTGAATTTCGAAGTCGATGGTGTGATCATTGGCGTCAACTCGCTCGAAGACCAAGAACAACTCGGCCGACACGGCGATCGTTTGACCGGAAACCCCAAAGGCAAAATTGCTTGGAAGTTTCGTGAAGAAGAAGCGACGCCGGTGG
This sequence comes from uncultured Pirellulaceae bacterium, assembly GCA_964582115.1. Classification (GTDB taxonomy): domain Bacteria; phylum Planctomycetota; class Planctomycetia; order Pirellulales; family Pirellulaceae; genus Mariniblastus. The sequence goes on along the minus strand of CAZORR010000128.1, from coordinate 1,088 downwards.
TCAAAGAGATCCAGTGGCAAACCGGTCGTACTGGCAAACTAACCGCAGTCGCGATTTTCGATGCAGTACGACTGGCCGGCACAAACGTTTCCCGAGCGACCTTGCACAACGCGGGGTTCATGAGCCGCAACCAAATTACGATCGGTTCGAAAATCGCAGTTCGCAAAGCCGGAAAGATCATCCCCAAAGTCACCGGCGTGATAGCAGGGCAGGGCGATCCCGAATTCCCTAAAACCTGCCCCTCTTGCGAACAGCCTACCGACTTGCGTACTGGCAACACCGACGACATGCTTGAACTGGTTTGCCCCAACACCGAATGCCCCGCGCAAAACGTCAGCGGTCTGTGCCATTACTTGGCCACGATCGGCGCGCTTGGTCTCGGGGAAAGCCGAGTCGCCCAATTGGTAGAAGCGGACTTGGTAAACGTGCCAGCGGATTTCTACACACTGGATGTCGAATCGACGATGACCAGCGGGTTGACCGTCCGGCAGTCATCTTTGGCCGTGGCAACGATTCAAATGATCCCGTCTCCGGACAAAATGAACGAACAGGAGTTATCAGCGGCGATCGAAACAGCTTTCAAATCGAAAAAGCAAATTCCGCTATGGCAATTGTTTGCGTCCTTTGGAATCGGAGCCGCGGGTAAAGCAGCTGGCAAAGCCCTCTCAGATCACTTTGGTTCCTTTGAGAAAATCCGCAAGGCGGCGCAAGAGGATCTTGAAGCGGTCGACGACGTGGGAGAAATCACCGCCGAAGCGATTCGCAGCTATCTGGACCGGGAGGCTGCTAACATCGACCGACTGTTGGAGTTTGTCGAACCTACGGTGGCAGCCAGTGGCGGCGTTCTTGAAGGAAAAGTGTTTTGCTTTAGCGGCGGTTTCCCCGACGGCAAAAAGCACTGGGAAAAAGAAGTGGAATCGCGTGGTGGCAAATGCAGTAGTTCGGTTTCCAAAAAAACGAATTACTTGGTCGCAGGTCCCGGATCTGGTTCAAAATCCGCCAAAGCCGAAAAACTAGAGATCCCGATCATCGACACCGACGAACTTCAAAAGATGTTCTAATCCAACGAAAATTTGACATGCCCGCGA
>CAZORR010000127.1:0-8478 GCA_964582115.1 uncultured Pirellulaceae bacterium | reverse complement strand
ACTTGACCAATTTGTCAGTGCCGCCTTGGAAAACAAAAACGCCTTTGGACATGAAGTTGGAAAACACAATCCCGTATGTGATCGCGGGGTCTTCCAAGGTCGAACCATTCGCATAGGTGATCGGCTCCATCAACAACCGAACGATGTCTTCGCGACCGGGGAAAAACTCTTCAAACAAATCACCGGTTGTCTTGGCTTGATCGTCGTAAAAGTTCATGCCACGAGCGGTGTCAAAAAACTTGTCGACGGTTTCCTGTTTGACATCAAATTGAGTGGTCAGCAGTTTCGTGAAGTCTTTACGGTCAAAGGAGGTCGTCAACGAGAACATCGGGTTGTCGAACCGCACGCCTTCTAGTTGAACGATGGATTCCGCAATTTCTTTGGACCAGTACCGCCGACAGCTTTTGACCATGCCGTAGGGGAAGCCATGCAATGAGATATCAAAAATATGGCCGCCGGGTCGTTTGAACCAGGTTGCCAGTCCACCGAGCTTGTAGTGCTGTTCCAGCAACAGGACGCTGCGACCTTCGCGAGCCAAAATGTTTGCGGCGGTTAACCCACCCAGTCCACTTCCGATCACAACGACATCGTAATGGTCAGCGGCACCTTTGAGAAAGTCTTTTGGCATAGTTTAAAAGCGTGTTTTAGCAGTGAAATGCGTTGGTTGTCAGGCGAAGAGAATAAAGCATTTTTGACGGTTTATCAATCCACTGCCAGACAGTAGTTGTCCGTTCAAATAGTGCGGCGATTACGGAACAGACAGAGAGGCGTTGGATTCTCAGTGGCAGCTTAAGTTACCTTCACCACCACGGCATCGGCTTGATCGTGATTTAGCTGGCAATTGGTGCCGTCGGGCAGAGTCAATGTCCAAACCTTTCCGTTATCCAAACGCGGGCCCATCGTGATTGTCATGCCAGCTTCAATGCCTTGCCCGCTTGCTGGGCCTGCAACTCGAACCACCACCGCTCCGTCGCCGTCACGCAACACACTACAAAGCACCTCGTCCGTTTTACGATCGGCCGGAATGATCGTTCCGTGAGGGTCGGCCAAAGGGTGCCCCAGTTTGTCGTCCAAGTACTCGACCGTCGCTTGATCGCTAATGTGCTCTAGCTGATGAGCCTTTTTGTGAAGTTCAACCGGTGGCACTCCCGTTTGCTCCAGATACGTTTCCCAAAGACGGTGGGCCCTTACCAAACGATTGGCCTCGATGCGTCCATCGTCGGTCAACAACACATGACCGTCATCGATCGACAGTAACTCCTGCCGCACCAACATCGTGACCGCTCGGCGGATCTTCATATTGGGCGAAGTCACGTTCTTTTCAATTTTCGAAATCGCAACTCGTAGGCCCGGCGAACGCAGTACGGCTCCGAGCACGTCTTCCATGATTTCTTGTGGCACGGTGCTGGACTTTCTGATCCAGTCCGCGACCAGTCCGTAACGAGGGGCAAACACCAGCGCGGTCACGAACAAAAATGTCATCATCACCACGACCCCTGATCCAGGCGAACCACCGGTATAAACCGACAGTGCGAATCCGCCCCAAAATCCTAACACGGACACACCAACTGCATTCCAAATCATGCGGCTCAATCGGTCAGTCAGCAGGTAGGCGGTTGCAGCAGGCGTAATGATCAAAGCGACGACTAAGATCACGCCCGCGATCTGCACACCACTAACCACCACCAACGAAGTGCAAATCGTCAACAAGTACTCGACTGCCAAAACTGGAATCCCGATCGACGCAGCCATGATCGGATCAAAGCTGGTCAGTTGCAACGGCCGGAAAAACAAGATCACGACTCCCAACACCACCGAAGTCACGATCGCCAGCAACCATAATTGTTCATCCGGAACTGTCAGCACATCGCCGACGACGTAGTGATAGATGTCGATGTGAATTTGCTGGCTGAAGTATTTCAACGAAATGATGAACGCCCCCAACGCAAATATCCCGGTGTACATGATACCGATCGCCGTATCTTGTTTGACTCGGGAGAACCGCGTCACAAACCCGACCAACGCAACCGTCGTGATGCCCGCCAGCAGCGCACCAACCAGCATCGCCGCCAAGGGAGCCTCGCCGCCAAATAACATTTTGGTCAGCAAGTAACCGGCGATTACGCCGGCCAGCATCGAGTGTGCGATCGCGTCGGCCAAAAACGCCATCCGTCGGAGAATGATAAAGCAGCCGATCACGCTACAGGTGATCGACACCAACGTTCCCGCGATCAACGGCCTGATGAGGTGGCCGTGGTTCAACTGAATGTTTTCGAGGATCTCGTACATCAGCTGCCAGTCTCCTTAGCTTGACCGGATTTATCTGGACCGCTGTCGTTAGTTTGCTTGTTTGGCAGTTGAGTGAGTTCGGCGAAGACCTTCATGTTGCCTTCGTAAACGTCAGCCAGCAACGTCGGATCCAAAACTTGGGCCGGCGCACCAAAACCAAACAATCGTTGCTTCAGCAACAGCAGCAAATCAAAGTACTCGGCCGCCGTTGCCAAATCGTGATGCACGACGACGACGGTTTTCCCCGATGCCTTCGTGTCTTGCAGCACTTCAAGGATCGCACTTTCGGTTGCTGCGTCCACGCCTGCAAAGGGTTCGTCCAGTAGTAAAATATCTGCGTTTTGAGCCAGCGCCCGAGCCATGAAAACTCGTTGTTGTTGCCCTCCGGACAATTGTCCGATCTGTCGATTCGCAAACTCACTCATGCGAACTTTTTCCAACGCTTCGCCGGCCAAGTGATAGTCTTCCTTGGTCAGATCCTGCCACCAACGACGTTTTCCATAGCGGCCCATGGCTGCGACTTCACGAACCGTGACCGGAAAATCCCAATCGACCGAGCCGCGCTGAGGAACGTAAGCGATCCGCCCTTTGACTGAAGCGACGTCCTGCCCGAACACTTCGACAGAACCTACATCGGGTTTGACGAATCCCAACATGCTTTTAATTAACGTCGACTTCCCCGACCCGTTGGGGCCGATGATTCCGATCAACTTGCCGGCGGGAATTTGAACCGAGATATCCAGCAGTGCCGGCACCGGACCATAGCTGACCGTCAAGTTGCTAACTTCGATCGCCGTTGAAGTTGTTTTATTCATGCCTGTATTCATCAGTGTTGGTGCTCCTGAATGCCTGCCGCATCGTCGACATGGAACAGCAACGTTCCGCTGCATAGTTCAACGTCTTTTGCTACCGTGATCGTTTGTTCGGCGATCGGAATGTCGTTCCAGAGCACGGTTGCCTGCAATGCTCCTAGGCCAGCGTCCAACCACGGTCGATTGGCCACAATCGACAATTCATTGTCACCGACTTCAACACCTGATTCGATCAAAAACCGCACCTCCTGGTCAACCGGTAGAACTTCACCCGCCGAATAAACGACTTCGCCTTTGAGACTGACTTCCAACGCTTTGGTTTCAGTCAATTCATAAGGCACGCACTCAAAGCTACGCTCGATCACCAGTTCGAGTTTGCCTTGGGCGTAATCGACCGAAAAATCTGCGGAGGGATATTGCACACTGTTGGCAAAACGAATGTAACTCGCCATCCCGCCTACCAGCGAACAAATTAATAACAACGTCCAAAATGGCCGCATCGCAATCTCGATTTAAACTTGAAACGTTGTTAGCCGGAGTCGCCCGACTTCGGGATGTGATCACCCAAGGCATGAACGCTGCCGAGGCCAGCTACAAAGAAGTCGCTCTCCGGATTGTAGCTGTGCCAGTGCACTACTAATCGCTTACTTTACTTAAGACTATTAACGATCGTAATCACATTTTCGCGAATCATGCCAATGTACGTTTCACCAGCACTTCCGGGCGGTCCCATGGCGTCGGAGTACAACGATCCGCCAATCTTGACGCCGGTTTCTTTGGCGATTGCGCGAAGTGTATCCGTTTCGGTAGAAGTCTCCACAAAAATACTCTTAACGCCCAATTCGCGAATTTGATCGACTACTTGCTGACGCTGACCTAACGAAATCCCCGCCATCTCGCCCGTGGTCCAACCCAGCGGGCTTACCGCGCGAAAGCCATTGGCCTGCGCAAAATAACCAAACGCGTCATGGTGTGTGATCAAAATCCGTTTTTGCTTGGGGATCAGGTTGACTTGCTGAGACACCCACTGACGAAGCCCTCGCAGCTGGTAAAAATACAACTTCGCGCGAGCATTGTATTCTTCGGCGTGTTCGGGATCGATGTCGCGAACGGCGTTGCGGATGTTCGTCACGTAGATGATTGCATTTTCAATATCAAACCAAGCGTGAGGGTCTTGAACCGCCTGAGCATTTTCGTCTTCTTGGATCATCAACGGCTTCACTCCGGTCACACAAGTGACAATCGGTTTGCCTTGATTGCGAGCCTGGGTTCCCATCCAGTCGTGACCTTCCAAATTCCAACCATTCTGCAAACACAAGTCTGCTCGCTTGATCAATGCAATGTCGTTGCTGGTCACTTCGTGAGTATGCGGGTCTTGAGCCGCCGATAAAATGCAATCGACTTCCCAGCGATCGCCAACGACTTGCCTTGCAAAATCTGCGATCTGAGTGGTCGAGCACACTAACCTTTTCTTTGGCTGGGTTTCTTGAGCCGCAACAGGTTTAGTTACGCTACTGACGACTAGCAGCGCGATGGATAAAAATACGTGGGCAAAACGAGGCCAAGAACGACCGCGATGGGCCATTTGACGAACGGTGATTGGAAGAAACACGTTGGTAGCTTAGGTAAGGAAAGAACGGTCTTGATTTGTAGCACATGCTACGAATCAAGATTATCTGCGTTTGTTGTTTAGATGTCAACGTGCGCAGCACCAAACCGTGCTAAAGGCATTAAAAACCAGTGCCCGGTGACCGAAATAGACGGTTTAGGTACTTTGTTGCGGTCGTAACTCGTAACTGGCTCCAGCTGCGGTTGACCACGAAGAGTTGAAATTGGCACAGGACTGCTAGCCGTCTTTGATATCACTCATGCATGTTAAAATAGGAGGCATGACGAAGAATTTCTGATTATTTAAAGTTTAACGAAAGTATCGACTTTCCGGATGCCGAAGAGTTTGTCAGCGAAACACATGCGCGACAGATAGCGCGAGAACCCCCACTCGTTCAAATTACTAGACAGGAAGATCGAAAATGTTTTTGCATCCTAAAAACGCGATCACAATCTGCGCTGCGGCTGCTTGCTTGCTTGCCAGCGTCACGGCGAATGCCCAATCTCAATCGAACAATTCCGAATACGCTCGGCGTATCGCTGCTCTGCAACAAGCTCGGCAACGAACACCTGCCGCTGCCCCAGAGATTCAGCAAACTGCCGCTCAAGTGGCTGCTCCACGAGTCGCCCGGGCAATCCCACAAGGATCATCCTCGCGATCGGTGCCGTTTTCAGCGGGTTCGTCGACTCGATCGGTGCCATTTTCCGGTGGCTCATCCACTCGGTCGATTCCGTCCGGCGGCTTCACACCTAACCACTTGCAAAGCAGTCAACAGTTCGGTGAGACCATCATTGACGGTGGTTCTCCGATTGTTCATGACGGCCAAATCATCCATCAATCTCCAATCATCGAAAGCCACATCGTTGACGCTCCTATCGGTTCGTCAATCGTAGGCGAAGAAGTAATCATCGATGATCCATATTCGGGAGTTGTGACCGAAGGCTGCTCTGACGGTAGCTGCGGCGATGTTGGTGAAAGCTATTTCTCAGACGGTTGCTGCGGTCGTGGTGGTTGTCCGACCGACGGCCCGTGTTTGGTTAACCGCTTTGGAGGTATCTTGCGAAATGCAGAATACTTTGGTGGTTTCAATTCGTTCCGTGGAAATTTGTTTAATGCCCCCGATGGCTCAGGTTCGTTGGTTGATGACAGCAGCCATGGCGGGTTTGCCGGTTTCAATTTAGGTTTGCCGTTGTGCCGCATTAGTGGCGGTCTGTTTTCAGGACAGTTCGGTGTTCGCACCGTCAATACAAACTTCGGTGGTGCACAATTCACTGATGACGATCGCAATCAAATTTTCATTACAGCAGGTCTGTTTCGCCGAGTGGACTACGGTCTTCAAGGCGGTGTCGTGGCTGACGTTCTTCGCGAAGAATGGTTCTCAGACGTGGACTTGGTTCAAATCAGAGGCGAACTAGGGTACGTTTGGCAAAACGGCACTTCGTTCGGTTTCCGTTTCGCGACTAACGCTCAAGACGAAACCACTGATGGTGAATTTAACAATGTCGCCTTTGCCAACAACTTTGTTACCACCAACGACTGGTATCGATTCTTTTTACGTCACGAATCCGCTCACGGCGGATACGGTGAAATCTTTGGTGGTTGGACCGATAACGAACAAGGCATCATCGGCTTGGATTTCGATTTCCCGGTTAGAGAGCGAATTGCGATGGAAGCAGGGTTTACCTACTTCTTGAGCGACGAAGAAGTCCCAGCCAACCAAGGGTTCATTGGTGGCGAACCGAACGATTCGTTTAATATTTATGTTGGACTTTCGCTCCGCCCACTGGGTCGCAGTTATTACCGCAGTTACGATCGCCCGCTGTTTGACGTCGCTGATAACGGCACGCTGTCGGTTTTCCGTCAATAAGCGAATAGACACTCATTTTGATGAATCTATCAAGAGCCTCGGCGTGTACATGCCGGGGCTTTTATTTTGTTCGGAGAAAATCGTTTCCATCGAGCTTAAGCTTAGATAACGCTGCTTAACGGATTGATGAAAATCGGCTAAGCTACCCAAAACTGAAAAATGCCGACCGATCATCGTAGTAACACGTCGCCGTAGGAGTGACGCAGACTTCGGTCGATTTGTCGCCTGATCGACTTGATTTTGCCAAAATATCCCCAGTTCATTTAGATCCAAGCTAATTATCGATGTTTGATTCACTGCAAGACGGTTTAAAAGGTGCCTTTAAAACGCTCCGTGGTAAGGGCAAACTTACCGAAGGCAACATGCGAGACGGCCTGAAAATGGTCGAAAACTCGTTGCTCGAAGCGGACGTGAGCATCGACGTGATCCGCAGCTTCATGGCCAGCGTCACCGAAAAAGCGCTCGGCGAAAAAGTTTTGTTGGCTCTGGATCCATCCGAACAGCTGGTCAAAGTCGTCAACGATGAACTCATCGAATTGCTTGGTCCGGTTCAATCCGAGCTTACGTTCGACAGAGACCTGAGCATCATCATGATGTGCGGTCTACAAGGTGCTGGTAAAACAACCACCTGCGGTAAGCTCGCGCGATTGCTGCAAAAACAAGCCGGCATCACACCTTTGCTGTGTGCAGCAGACTTGCAACGTCCAGCTGCGATCGATCAGTTGCACGTTTTGGGAGACTCCCTGAACGTGCCGGTCTACAGCGACCGTGAAGAACAAGACCCAGTTAAAGTTTGTAAAGCGGCGGTTGCCAAAGCGAAAGCCGACGGGAACAAAGTCTTGATCTTGGACACCGCTGGTCGCTTGGCGATCGACGAAGCCTTGATGCAACAGTTGCAAACGATCGACCGTGAAGTCCAGCCGCAACACGTGTTCTTGGTTGTTGACGGCATGACTGGACAAGACGCCGTCAAAAGTGCTGGGGCGTTCCACGAAGCCTTGGAGCTCAACGGCGTCGTGATGACCAAACTCGACGGTGACGCTCGCGGTGGTGCATTGCTATCGGTCCGGCAGGTTACCGGAGTGCCAGTTCGTTTTATCGGTACCGGTGAACACCTCGAAGACTTTGAATTGTTCCGTCCTGACGGAATGGCCAGTCGAATTTTGGGCATGGGCGACATCGTAGCTTTGGCTCAGCAAGCCCAAGATTTGGTGTCCGAGGAAGAACGCTTAAAACTGGAAGCTCAACTGGAAAAAGGCCAGTTTACGCTTGAGGACTTTCGTAACCACATGATGAAAGTCGCTAAACCTGGCTTGATGCAAAAGATGATGGGCTTAATGCCCGGCATCCCCCAAGAAGTCAAGCAGATGATGGGCAACACCGATACGTCCAAGCAGGTCAATAAGATGGTTGGCATCATCGACAGCATGACCAAACAAGAGCGTCGTGACCCAAAGGTGATCGATGGTAGCCGTAAGCAGCGGATTGCCAAAGGTGCTGGCGTTCAGACCAAACAGGTCAACGATCTACTCAAGCAGTACAACATGATGAAGCCCATGCTTACCTCGATGGCCGGTAAAGGTGGCAAGGGACGGATGGAGTCGATGCGTGAAATGCAAGCTCAGCTGATGAACCCCGGTGCCATGGGGCCCAAAACCAAAAAGACAACCGGCAAGCGTCTTTCGCCCGCTCAAAAGAAAAAGGCCAAACGCGAACGCGAGAAAAAAATGCGTGAACGGCGGCGCGGCAAATAGCGACCACCAAAGTCGCCTTTTACTAGAAACGGTAAGGCGTCAACGAACACCTCCGTAAGATGGGCACTCTTGCCCGTTTTCACAAAATCGACGGTAAAAACAGGCAAGCCCAACTACCTGAGCAAAGCCACCCGCCCACCGATGCTA
>CAZORR010000126.1:0-8574 GCA_964582115.1 uncultured Pirellulaceae bacterium | reverse complement strand
CCATTGGCCAGCAACATGATGCTCTCCAAAGTCGTTTGGCACATGACCGGCATCATGATGTTCAACTGGAACTGACCACCCGCGGCGCCGCTGACGGTGATGGTTTGGTCGTTGCCGATCACGCGAGCAGTGAACTGCATCATGCTCTCACACATCACCGGGTTAACTTTCCCCGGCATGATTGAGCTGCCTGGCTGACGAGAAGGTAACGCGATTTCGTAAAAACCACATCGCGGTCCCGATCCGAGCCAACGGATGTTGTTGGCGACGTTGAACAGTGTCGTGGCGATCGATTTCAAATGCCCATGGCAAGACACCAAACCGTCCCGCTGAGCGTTGGCTTCGAAATGATTGACGGCTTCCACAAACGAGACGCCGGTTGCTTTGGCTAGTTCTGCCGATACTCGGTGCCCGAATTCGGGATGAGTGTTGATGCCCGAACCAACGGCGGTACCACCGACGGGCAATTCAGACACATCTGCGACGGCTTGTTTGGCACGCTCGATGGCGAGTTCAATTTGTCTGGCCATGCCGCCGATTTCTTGGCCCAAACGTAGCGGTGTCGCGTCCATCAGGTGAGTGCGACCGATCTTGATGACTTGGTCCCAAGCTTTGGCCTTTTCATTCAACGTGTCAGCAAACCGCTGCAATGCGGGAATCAACTGGTTGGTGAGTTCAACCCCAGCGGCAACATGAATCGCCGTCGGAAACGTATCGTTGGTGCTCTGCCCCATGTTCACGTGATCGTTCGGATGGATGGGCTTCTCTGCTGCAAACCGGTCGCCACCAGCAATCTCGATCGCTCGATTGCTGATCACTTCGTTGACGTTCATGTTGCTGGAGGTTCCGGATCCCGTTTGAAAAACATCAATCGGGAACTCGCCGTCTAGCTTGCCGTCGACAACATCTTGGCAAGCGTCCAGCATGGCTTTGACTTGAGCATCGTCCAAAGGATTTTTTCCCGTGCCGCTTAGTTTGCCGAGATCCCGGTTGGCGATCCCGCAAGCTAGTTTGACTCGTCCCATCGCTCGGATCATCGCCGTTGGAAGTTGCCAGCCAGAGACCGGAAAGTTTTCGACGGCGCGCTGAGTTTGAGCACCGTAGTAGGCTTGAGCGGGGACATGGACGTCGCCCATGCTGTCGGTCTCGACACGAGTTGCTTGGTCTTTTGAGTCGGTCATTATATTTATGGGGGCATGGATTGGCTGAACGAATCACCGGCACCAACGATCAAGCGAACATCGATGCCGATTTTATTGCAGCTTTAGTCCAAAACTTAGCCAAATCGGGTTTAATGGAGTAATTTTGAAACGGTATGATAAGGGTTGTCCAACTTCTTTCAAAACTCAATTTGCCCAGAATGTCGCCGGATGCCCGAAAAAATAACCTTTGATCAAATTCGCAAAGAGTACGCTGACCAAGGCATTGACGAATCCAGCTTGCCTAAAGACCCAATGGGGCTGTTTCGGCAGTGGTATGCGGTTGCTGAACAGAACCAACCCGGCGATTGGGTGGAGGCCAATGCGATGTCACTGGCGACCGCTGGCAAGAATGGGAGAGTCTCCAATCGGTATGTGTTGCTCAAAGGAGTGGACGACGACGGAATACGTTTTTACTCGAATTACGACTCGAATAAAGGTCGCCAAATCGCCGATAACGCTCGGGCTGCGGCGGCGTTTCTGTGGGCGTACTTGGGCCAACAGGTACGGTTTGAGGGATCGATCGCGAAGACGTCTCGCGAGGATTCAGAACAGTACTTTCACTCACGGCCACGAGGATCTCAGTTGGGCGCGTGTGCGTCGACCCAGTCTTCGGAAGTTGAATCGTGGGAAGTACTTGGACAGCGGAAGGCTGAACTGGAAAATCAATTCGCGGACCTGGAGATTCCGTTACCTGACAATTGGGGTGGCTACAAGATCGTGCCCGACCGTATCGAATTTTGGCAGGGACGCTCGAATCGGTTGCACGACCGAATCGTCTATGAATTGCAGGCCGACAAGACGTGGCGACGGTTTAGGATCTCGCCGTAAAAACAAAAGGGGGCGACAGTGCCTCCGGTTAGTCTTTATGCAAACTCAATTCCGAAAGACGACGAACAACTACCATTCATCAGGCGCGATCACTCCGTCGCCGTTTGCATCTTTGGCGAGGAATTCATCAAGCTTTTTCGCGGTCCACTTTTTGGAAAACTCATGCATTTGTATTAAGTGGTCATTATTAACATCTAGTTTTTCGAATGAACTGGAAGATCTTCTGCTTCGAGAGTTACTAGTTTTCGACGATTTCCATTTCGATGCTGAAGATCCAGTCGATGTTTTATCAAGCACGGCGAGCATTTCATACCGCTCTATCTTGCCATCGTCGTTAATGTCGTATTTTGATCGCGAACGAACTTTATCCATTTCGTCCCCATCAATCATTCCATTTTTGTTTGTATCTTTTCTTTTGATATACTGCGTTACGTAGTCATTGGTTTGGACGTGCTGTTTAAATCGGTTACTGTCAGACGCTTCGCTTTCGAGTATTTGTTTACCAGCCTTGCCTCTGGATCCACCACCTTCGCTGCTGATACTGATACTTTTTGACCGTTCTTCCTGCATCTGTTGCTCTTTTAGCCGAATGATGTTCTTTTGGTGGTAGCGATCTTGCAGTTCAGCAAGAGACAACCGCCGGTCGCCATTTTTATCATGCGAATAGATTTCGGGGCCTCGCCAAGACCCACGCGAAATTTCCTGTGGTTCTAAGAAATTGCTTCCGTCGCGGTCGTATTTTCTGAGTATTCTTTGAGCCTTTGCAATGACTTCTTCAGAGTATTGAATGGTCTCAGGCGCAAATGTTCGAACGCCGGTTTTTTCAGAAGCCTCAACGCCAAATTTCGGAACCTTTAAACCGGCTGATTTCAAAGATTTTTGTCCGATGGCTTGGCTTGGCAAGCAGGCCGTTAAAGAGATGACAGTGATCGCTCCAATAATCCGTCGAGCATAATGAGAGATTTTGATCATGTTTGATTTTGACTTAGGTTGCGTCTTGCAACGGATTTTAGCTTACGGTCCGCTTCAGGAATGCGCGACTGGTCAACGAGGAATGCCTTGTTTATAACACGAAAACTGCGATTGAGTTTCGTTGAACCCCAGCAGACAACTTAAGAAGGTTATTTGGCCAACATTCACTTGAATCGGAATTTAACTAGATTGTTTCTTACATTCAATGAATTACGGTGGGTTGGCACGGATTTCCAGCCATTACCGCCTTAAAGTTTTCCTAAACGGCAATCGAAATCACTAGTATTTGCCGTATAAAATTTGACACTCACCTTCTTAGTATAGATAATGGTAACGCATTGGTTTGTTTGTCTCATCGAAGATTTGGTGGCACTTCCTGAGCTGTAACATCTAGTGAATAAAACCCGAATCCCATTGCTGGGTATTGGCGATTGCTTGAAGAATCAAAGCGTTGCATTTGTAGTAGCGGCCATCAAATGTGCTGAGCTAACCGGTCGATAATCGGCCCGTTTCAGGACGATTATCGTTTCAGAAGCAGTTCACTCCAACAGCGGGAAGACAGAAGCTTTGAATCGGCAAACACCCAAAACGAAATCTGACGAATCATCGTTGCTGTCGATAGATTTGCGCCTCGCGAAAGTAAAAGAAGCGATCGCCAAGAATGCGTTTGCTGAGGCGCTTGCCTATCTTGATCAGGCCATTGCGGATGCCCCTGCCGAACGGATCGCCGAATGCATGTCGCTCAAGGGGTTCTCGCACTACCAGCTTGGGGAATTGGAAAAAGCTGAGCAGGCTTGTTCGGCGGCGATTGAAGGAAACTGGGAAAACCCGGATACGTTTGCATGGCGAGCTGCCAGTCGCGGCGAGCAAAATAAATGGCGGTTGGCGTTTAATGATTTGCACCGCGCCTGTGAATTGACGGCTCCCAATAGCGACCAGTACCTAGCGTTGATGGAACAGTACTCAGCGGTCGCAAAGGAGTATTTTCATGAGCAGGCAAAATTGCCATCCCCGTCGGCCGATATTTTTTGCGACCGAGGATGGATGTACTTACGACAAGGGAGTTTGCGAAAAGCCGAGCGAGACTTTAAGCTCGCGCTTTCGATCGACATCGATCACCGCTGGTCAGCGTTAGGATTAGCCAAAACCCACTACCAGGCAGGTGTTAGCCAACACCTTGAGGCGCTGTTGGTTGCAGCGGCCAGTCCTGAGGCGGAAGTTGCGTGTCGCCGATCCGCTTACGAGTTGAGTGCGCGGATCAATCACCAAGCCGGTTTGATTTCAGCGACGGATTCGGATTTGCACCAGTTGTATCGTTTGGCCGGGAAGGATGGTCGTCGGAAAATTCAAAGCTGTCGACTGCGAGCTGAATTGGGTTTTCCAATTCGCTCCATCAATATGTTGACGAAAATCACTAAGAAGTCTCCGGAAGCGACAATCGCGTGGTTGGTACGTGGTGAGTGTTACACGGCCGTTAAAAACTATAGCCACGCGATTAAAGATTTTACTCGTTTTTTAACGGTGCATTCAGACCACGTTGATGCGATGGTTGGACGAGCCAAAGCGTTGTTGGGGATGCAACGCTTTCTACTTGCGCATCGAGATCTTGAACGCGTATTAAAATTGGCGCCTGATAAATACGAGGCAGTGTTATTGCAAGCTAAAACGTTCTTAGCTCAGGAGCAACTTGAGCAAGCCTTAACGTCTTGCCAACGGGCAACTCGACTGGAAACGTTGCCAGAGGGATTTGCCGTTAAAGCGGAAATCTATCATAAGCTTTGCAACTTCTCGGATTCGTTTGAAGAATATAGCCGAGCAATTGAGTTGGCACGCGAAAGTGATCAGAAGGCGGAGTACTTGTATCGCCGAGGTACTTCGTTATACGAGCTTAATAATTTCCAGGATGCTTATGATGATTTTAAAACATCCTGCGAGTTACGCCCTCACCACGCGGGGAGCTGGGTTTGGAAGTCTGCTGCAAGTGCAAAACTTGAAAAGTGGCATGCCTCGATTATCGCCTTGAAGTTTGCAATCGATGCTCGGCCTACCGCGGCCGATGCGTATCGAAAGATTGGTCATCCGATTGCGCTGAAAGCGATTAAACGATTCGACAAAACAATACAAAAGGCGCCCGATACACCTCGCATTTATCTCTACCGCGCGCTGGCGCATCAATTCCTTGGCAATCATGAGGATGCGGTTCGTGATTTCACGGCCGCGCGTCAGCGAAACCCTGACAGCTTGGAAATCCTCGTTGCACGATCTCAATCACTGTCGGAGTTGGAAGACCATGAATTGGCAAGAGCTGATTTGACAGAAGTAATAAACAGTTCTCCGCGTCACGACGCAGCTTGGTACGGTCGTGCCGTTGTACTATCGGCGTTAGGATTAGAAGCGGAAGCTTGTTCGGATGTTAAAAAAGCAATCGAGATTGATCCCAATTGTGCCAAGTACTACCTGCTGTTAGCTCAACTTTATTTGCGGGCCGGACAAACAAAAAAGGCCACTCGCGCCTTCGACAGCGCGATTATTCGAGATTCCACCGATGCCGACAGCTACCACCAACGGGCTAAAGTTTATTTATCGATCAAGCGGTATCGGCGAGCGCTTCGCGATTTTTCAACCGCAATCGAACTTGCCCCCGGAAAAGCGAACCTCATCGAGCAACGGGGGCAAGTGTATCTAGAAGACGGACAGCCGGATTTGGCGTTGGAAGATTTCGAATCAGCCCTGGCCTTGGATGCTCGGGCCGTTAACGCATATCGCGGGCGTGCGACCATACTGGTGAGCCGAGGAAAGCATGAGCACGTATTGATTTGGTTGACAAAAGCACTGCATCGTTTCGATAACGAGGATTTGGCTGACATGTTGATCTCGCGAGGAAAAGTGTTTGCTCAAATGGGGCGTTGGATTCCAGCGGTCAGCGATTTTACGGCGGCCATCGATTTGGTCCGGCATCGCCCTCAAATGCTTTTGACCGCGAGGCAGGCTCGTGGTTTGGCCAATATCCATTTAGGTCGTTACGAAGTAGCTGCCAAGGAATTTAAACGGATCAAAAAATTGATTGCTGAAGATTCAGCGTTAGCCAAAATGTCAGATCGATCAACCTACATCGATCAGATTTTTGATTGGCTAGAGCGAGTGGAATTGGATCCCAATTTGCCGCGTCCGGCAATTTTGGGTCCAGAGGTTCGGCTCAAAGCACCCTTGCGTCCTCCCGTGGTCCGACAAGGGACCGTCTTGGATGATGTCACCATCGAACGCCTTCACAATGAGTCACCATTCAACACTTGGGTAATACAAACCCTCGACGGTAAAGACTACGGTCCGGTCCATTTCGGAATTTTACGAGACTGGCTGGCCGACGGGCGTTTGGATGTTGGAACACGATTACTGAGAGCGGATTGGAGCAAATGGCAACTCGTCGAGCAATTGTTCTCTGATATGCTGCCTGAAAATGGCGTCTCTAAATCAGTCAGTTGAATCGCATCGTCTTTTATCGACTTGGCTTTGGCAAGCGAGGGTGCCATGTTCACGCGATCCAAAATAAATTGGTTTTACAAGGCTCCTCAAAAAACATGCTCACGTGACTGTTCCAAAATCGCATCGGACGCGAAAGCATGCCAATACTCATTAGATACTCTTGGCGTCTAAATCCGTGAAGCATGGTACCCACTCGCCACGAGTCATTTCTTTAGCGGAGAAAGTTGTCTCGGATTTTTTTCGAATTCGCAAAGACGGAAGTTAGTTTTTCAGAGTCGTCCGTTTCAATCGCGTGTCGGATTTTCGACAGTTGCGATTCGAAGTGGCTCAAAACATCTAAGATCGCGGATTTATTGGTCAAGCAAACGTCACGCCACATTACGGGATCACTAGATGCAATTCGCGAAAAATCTCGAAATCCTCCCGCTGCAAATTCAAAGATCTCTTCGACGTAGTCTGTATCTGCTAACGTGTCGACTGTTGCGTAGGCCAAAACATGTGGCAGGTGGCTGGTAGCAGCCAGCACCAAGTCGTGTTGTTGAACACTCAAGCAACTTGTGTGTGCGCCAATCGAATTCCACATTTCCGAAACCAAGTCGATGGCTTCTTGGCGTGTCGATTCGAGCGGCGTCAGGATGACTCGATGGTCGCGAAACAATTCCGTTTCGGCTGCCTCAACGCCACTTTTTTCTCTGCCCGCGATCGGATGCCCAGGAACAAACTGACCTATCATCGGTCCCAACGCTCTTTCAGCAGCTCCTACAACATGGGCTTTGGAGCTGCCGACATCGGTGATGATTGAGTCGGTCGTCAGCCCGGGCAGCACCGCAGTTAAAACCGCCTCAGTTTGTCGAACAGGAACTGACAAAACAATAATGTCTGATCCGGCAACCGATTCAACCAAGTCGTTTGAGTAACGATCGATCACTCCTAGTTCCACCGCAGCTTGGAGAGCCGATTCATCTTGGTCAACTCCGACAATGGTGTCCGCAAAGCCGGATTTTCGCAGTGCTTTTGCCAAAGAGCCGCCAATGAGCCCAGTGCCGATGATTGTGATTTGCCTGTTCATGCCAAATTTTTAGTTGAATTTCTTAATTTTAGCGATGCCACAAATCCACAATTTGAGGATCTAGGTAGTTCACGGGGGCGAATTGGCAGATTAACGAAAATAGAGAGTTGGTGTGTTAGCATCCCTGCTTGCAATTGAGTGGCGGGAATTAAATCTGGTCTTGAAGCCAGTGCATTGCTCCTGTAATTAGGACGCCAGAGATTAAATTTTTATGATCTCCAACACTTTTGATCAGTCGTGGTGTAGAAATCGCGGGACTTCTACAGATTCCCTCCCTCCTGGGGGCAGAGCATTCAGTCTTAAAAGTTAGGTTTCTGGGTCAACCAGCTTTTAAGAAGCTCACGATTGAGCACGAGTCGACACTGGGATGGCAAGCTGTTCCAGTGTCAAACACAATGACGCTGGCTTTTGTTGCGAGACAAAGGCCAGCGTTTTTTTGTGGCTGGTTAGTTTGTGTTTGTAGTAGAGACTTTAGACTCGATTCCGCCTTAAGGCGGTCGCAACGAATTTGAAGAATCTTGTCTCACGCAAAGTCGCAAGGGGGATTGCCAGTTTTTTGCGTCTTTGCGTGAGGACTTTTTAAGAGTTTATCGGGGCGTTGTTTTTTGGCCGCTGTCGCCTGCCGTCTCGTCGTTAAACGATGGAAGACCGGCTAGAGTTGTTTTTTTAAGAACACTAATTTTCACTAATCGACACTAATTGAAATGGTGCAGTTTCGCGCTGCGTGCTGAATTAGTGATGATTAGTGTTCCCTCTTCCGTCCGTGTACCAGCAGGTGCTAGTCTTCTTCAAGCCGGAATAAGATTCGCTCGGCATGGTCATGCTTGACCTCAACGATTTCTGCCATCGCACCCTCGAACTGGACAATGTCGCCGACCTCGGGGACTTTGTTGGAGCGATTCATGAGCACTCCCGCAACCGTGTCGACATCCGCTTCGTCCAAATTCAAATTAAGCGCCTTTTCAACCTCTGAGATCGGTGTCGTTCCAATCACCATAAACTCGCCCGGCTTGACTTTCT
>CAZORR010000125.1:0-8607 GCA_964582115.1 uncultured Pirellulaceae bacterium | reverse complement strand
CAACCATAATGAAGCTGCCACTTACGGATCAAACCAATTCGACAAGTCACGTGTTTCAGCAGGTACTTTGACGCTAGTTCTTCTGCGTTGGCTTCTAAAAACGTCATTGAAACACAATTGGCAGCTGGCATGTGTTGCTGTTTCGAATCTCGCAATGAAAAGGGGACAAGGATTCGAATGGGGCGTTGCCGGTTTGATTTGTCGCGGCACGAACCACGCAGGAAACAATCGATCGTCCGAAAAAGTTCGCTGACCAGCACATTGTTTGTCGTGGTTTGCTGATGACTGGCAAACTGTCCTAGTTGGCGTGTTGTTTCAATATCCAATGATAGCGAACATTGCTTCGGCGGTTTGTTGTAGAAGTTGGATTCCGAGGCGTCCTGATAGTCGATCGAGATGGCAGCTGGTTTTCTAAACGTTGCCCTCAAGAACCGCTTTGGGGAAATCAGGAATGATTTCCGAAGACGCTCTACGAAACGCAGCGTCTTTGGCCGTTTCAGGTTCCGTAACAAAATGTCGTCCACCCGTACGTGAGGCGGATCGGTGTGATTTGGTTGATTCGACAATCTTTCATAGGCATGTAGTACTTGCGTAATGAAACTGATTGCTCCTTTTCCATCACAACACGCGTGATGGAAAAGAAAATTCAACTCATTACATTCTTGCTTTTGACGATCCAAGTATCGATAACCATACAGCCGAAAACCAATCTCCGTAGACAAATCAATCGACTCAAAGTCATCTGGGATCTTATTCTCTAAAGCGGAACTCGTTTCCATCCAGAAGATTTTTGGTTGGAGATTTTCAGCCGGTCGCCAACGACTTAGCCGGTACGTGTCTCCAATTACCGCATTGGCTTGAAGCATTGGCTGCATCTTCAAAGCGGTCGTGATTACCCGTTCGAATTTTTCACGAGACAGAGTGCCAGCGCAGATCAGCCGTATCGAGAACTCCATCGGCGAGGAACTACAAGCCCTCGACATTGTCCATTCAAATGGCGAGAATTGAAGGCCATTTAAAATATCCATACTTTAGTATTTCTAGTTTCGACCGAAGTATGAAAATCAGCGTCAATAATTTTAAGCAGCGACAACAATCTCTCGCCAGCGATTCTCCGCATTGCGTCTGGCCCATTCGATGGTCTCAAATGATATCAGCTGCCTGGGCGTATCACAAATTGCATTCCATCAGCTAAAGGCTTTCCGTCGATTGAATCACCCACTAAATTCCCAGAAGAAACACAAACAGACACTGTCGTCACCTTTCTCAACGAAATCATTCGTCGTCTGGGCATGCTTGGCCACAAGACCAGCAGACCTGAAACCCTTCATCCACCGTTGCACCACAATCGCAGGTCCACTCTGGCACTAAAACCTCTGCTGCCGCTGGGACCTCGGTGATAATCCGTTGGGCGATCGCCAATTCTGATTCTCGCACGACGACCGAAACACAGTCGATGCCTGCGATCTCTGCCGAAAAATCACCATGCACCTGAGCGTCGATGCCATTGGCCTCCAACAAGATTCTCATCGAGTGCGCTGGCATAGGATTATTGAACTCGGCGAGTCTTACGTATTTTTCTTGAGGCAAGACGGTTGTCCTTAGTTGCTGCCCAGAAAAAATCGCGTGGCATGAAAGAAGATCGGAGCAGCAAAGCAAATCGAATCGATTCGGTCCAGCACGCCAGCATGCCCCTGAACTAACGTTCCATAATCGGTGACACCTCGATCGCGTTTGATTGCTGACATGGTCATCGACCCCGACGACGCCATCACGCTAATCAGCAATGCCATGAAACCCGCACCGTACCAAGTAAAAGGAGTCACCGGCAGCACACGCTGGACTAGCATGCCCGTTAGCGCCGTGCAGCAAGCGGTACCGATTAGGCCTTCCCAAGTTTTCGTTGCGTTGACCGTTGGCGCAATCACGTGCTTGCCAAACGTCCGATCCCAAACGAAGTGCAGCATGTCACTGAACTGGACGACCATGATAAAGAAAAACAACAGCCCAGCCGTTGATCCTTGCCAAGGCACCTTTTGTTCCAGCGCTGAATCCCAGGTGTACAAATTCAAATACAACAGTGCCGGTGTATGACTGAGTGCGTAGACACAAATCAGCAAACCAAATTGGATCTTAGCCGCTCGTTCCAAAAATCCTTTGTGATCACTAGTGAACGCAATCCGTGCGGGAATAAACAACGACGCATAAACCGGAATGACGACGGTAAACAATTCGTAAGCGTTCAAACCGACCAAAACGTACTGCAGCGGTGTAAACCCGAGGATCACCCAGAACAAGGTTCGATGGTCCCCACTACGCGTTGGGGTCATCGTAATGAATTCTCTCAACGCCCAAAACGAAACTAGCCCAAACAAAACGACAGGAATGATGACGTTGTTCAGCAACACTGAAACCACCAACAAAACGAAGATGATCAACCAAGAAGTCACACGTTTGTTAAAATTGCGAATGATCGCTTGGTCGACACTGGCTTCGGGCTGGCGTTTGATGTAGCGTCCGATCGCGACCAAGCAAGAAAGCGCCACCAGCACAAACGCTACCAAGATCAACGCGCGGCCGTTTAGCAACGGAGTCTGAGCCTGCATTGGCGGTGCATCTGCGGCTTGGGCAAACAAGTTGAAGACGAATGGCAGCATTGAGTTCGCAGGGCTCAGTTGGTTCGAAGGGACTCAGCGTTATGAGTTTGAAGAGCCGACATCATAGCTGTTGCTCGTTGGTTTCTAAAGGACGTTAGCATTCGGTCTCGAAATAGTTTGCAGATTCAATTCGACGCTAAATCCGCGACGAGAGTCCTCGACGTGCCCAGAGCGAGGATGCCAGTTGCAAACGGTAGTTTGTGCCGTTTGAGTTTAATAACCGGACTCTCGCTGCATCGCGACGATTTGTTTTCGCCGGCCCAGTGAGTCGGTGATTTGATTCCATTCTTTGGCAACCTCAGCCATCGCCTGCTCCGGCGTCTTTGCCCCCGCCAATGCCGCTCGCACACCTTGGTCAAAAGCTGCGTAATAACGATCGCTGCCGGGAATCCGAGGAAACACGACCACTAACGTTCGCTTATGTAGGCTGCGGATCACTGCCGCGTAATCGTCCAGCACTTCCAACGGAACTGCCTCGCCTGCCCAACCGGACAAGTCCCCCAAGTGACTGAATCTTACTGGCCCCGTTAGTGGCGATTGACCAGAGGTTTTCAAAATAATTCGCTTGCCGCTAACCCACTTAATGAAATTCGTCGCGGTGTCTTCATGCCGACTCCCAGCCACCCGCGATGCCATCAACCCGCCAAAACCAATGCCGTCAACGCAAACTTCTTCGTCCTCAAAACGCTCTTTCCAAGTCGATCGTCGAAAATCATAAACCCGTTTCGAACCCGGGACTTTGCCGACGACCAAAGCATCTCGTTCGGCCATTTGAAATTCAGCTTCTCTAGTAGGCCAGCCCATCGCTGCGATCGCCTCGCCATTGGCGGCAAGCTTGAACACGTCCGCAGGATTCAGTTCAGACGACCGCTTGGTGGCGGTTCGTTTGAGATACTCCAATGCCTCAATGAACGGTGCTTGCTCAACCAAAGGCTCCATCGTCGAACGATCGAACAAGAACGAAAAACTACCACGAGTACGAACATTGCTGGCAACGCGGCTAATGAAAGTGTGGCCGGCCCAACCTTCGGCGAGCGGCAAATCTAGTTTGGCGTCTAATTCGTTCAACGTCGATTCAAGTTGTTCCCAAGTCTGCGGCAATTCAAAGTTGTCGGGTGCCTGGTCATCCGAAGACTCGCTGTCTGCTTGCCCCAGCGAACTAAACTTGGCCCCGTTGTACATCATGACGAAGTGCGGATTGCCCAGCGGCACCGCGTAAGGTTCATTGCCATAGCGAGTCAGCGTGCGGCGGTAGTGGTTCAGCCAAGAGTCTTTGTCGATTTCGTCGGAATTCCAGACCGCGTATTCGAGCTTGGATATTTTCTTTGCTTCGGCCAGCTCGCCCAACAACAACGTTGGATAGACGATCAAGTCCGTACCATCGCTGATTGGGAAACCAGCTTTGATCCATTCAGCCTGAGACTGGTTTTCAACCGAAAGCTGTCCGTCCTGATGAGCCTTCCATTGCCGGACCAACTTTGGCCCGATTTCCGTGTCGCCGATGACCAGTAACTTGATCGCGTCCGGCGGAGCGACTGTGAGGGGCTTCTGCTTTGCCGGACCATCGTCAGCGACCGGGCAACCAGTCAATCCGATCAACAGGCTCACAAGCAGCAGGCTCCTGAGGGCCCCTGCGAGTCGACTGGTGGCAGTTACTTGGGTGCTGTGTTGAAAACAATTCATGTTTTGTTGATTACCAGTGTCTGTTGATTACCAGCGTTTGTTAATTACCAGTGGTAATGCGATGTCTAGTGTGTGAGTTAAGCCGCAGGGCGATAGCCCGCGACTCCCCGCAGGCGACAGACCATGCATTGTAGCAATAAATTCCCAGACTGCCGACGCGAACAGTTCTACCATCAACAACGATTGCAATGGTCAGATAACTTGCCCCAAAGATCTTTGCTGGAACGCACGATCACAAGAAATGGACTTTGATACGCTCTTGGTCTCAGCTGGGTTCAATATTTTAGGTTCGCACCGGATACCAAAATGGCTCGACGCAAAAAAAAACAACTCGATATCCTCGACCGATTGGTGCAGAGCTTTTCGCTGCGAGGCATTTTGTTGCACCAAGCGACCTTGTTTATCGCGGCATCCTGCTTGGTAATCGGGGGCGTGATTTTCCTGTGGAAAAACAACCAGTCGACGATCGTCGATATCGATGCGTATCAACTAACGGCCAATAAAATTGTGATGCCCGAGCCACCACCTTGGGTGGACCTTGACCCGCGTGAATTGATTTTGGGGACCGAGGATTCACCGTCGATTTTGAATCCAATGTTGATTGCTGATACGGCTGAAAAAGTCGAAGGAATGCTGTTCGTCGACCAGGTTCATTCGATTTCGAAATCGAAATCGGGCGTGGAAATCGATCTGGCCTATCGCCGACCGGTGGCAGTAGTGACGGTCGACGCCAACACAATGCCTGGGGTGATCGAAAAGGGCGTGGAAATCAAACTTGCTGTCGATCGCAACGGAGTCGTGATGCCGAAGCAATTGAGCCAAACGCCACACCTACCAATCATCAGTATGCTCTATCCAGTCAAACGCCAAACACAATTAAACACGTGGGCAGATTGGCCAGACGCAAGAGTGCGGGCAGCAGCAAAAATCAGCCAATATTTCCCTGAACGTAGGCTGGGCGTTAAGTTTGTGGTTACGGCTCAAAAACCAGACCAGCTAGAGCAGGAACACCCGTTTGAATTGTGGAGCAGCCAGTGCGCCAAAGGCACTCGGATTATCTGGGGGATCGAACCCGACAGTCAAACTGGCGACGAAGCGACAGTCCAACAAAAACTGGCCGCGATCGATGATTTGATTTCGCGGCTGGGATCACTTGATCGTAAGACCGGTCGCGTGTTCGACGTTCGCACTGGCCAAGCCGTCGAGGTTCCTCGGGATAAAGTCGCGGCCATGCCCGAGATGAACTTTTAAAGAAAGTGTGCTGGCCGATTAATCGACCAGCAACTCACAGCCTCAAGCAGACGCTCCGAGGCCGACAGTTTTTACGTGGAATGTTCGTAGTAATGCCTGTTCGTAGTAATGCCTTTAGGCTTTACTCTCCGAAGTGAACGCGACAAACCACCTGTACGATTAAATGTCACGCTCTCCACTACGGAGTCACTTCAATCGTGGCAAAGTAATCTTCCAACGTTTCGGCTCGTCGGATTTGCTCGACAGTACCGTCTTCTTTGAGCAATAGCTCGGCACTTCTGAGCTTTCCGTTGTATTGGAAACCCATCGAATGTCCATGAGCACCCGCGTCATGGATCACAGCCACGTCACCGATTTCAATTTCCGGCAACTTTCTGTTGATCGCAAACTTGTCGTTGTTTTCACAAAGCGAACCAACAAGATCAACCACTTGAGTCGCGGGGGCGTCTTCTTTACCCAAAATCGAAATGTGATGATAAGCGCCGTACATGCCCGGACGCATTAGATTTGCCATGCAAGCATCGACGCCGACGTACTGTTTATAGATGTCTTTTTTGTGAACCACTTCAGTGACCAAGTAACCATACGGCCCAGTAATGATCCGTCCGTTTTCTAGAAAGATCTTGAGCGGATCAGCAGCAGTACCAGCGATCATACGCTCGTACGATTCTTTGATCCCCGCAGCAACTTGATCAAGCGGCAAGGCGATTTCGCCCGGGCGATAAGGAATCCCCATACCGCCGCCGAGATTCACGAACTCGATACGAATGCCAAGCTTCTCATGCAATTCCAAAACCAACTCAAACAACATCTCTGCCGTTTCAACGAAGAACTTTGGGTTCAATTCGTTTGAGGCGACCATGGTGTGCAAACCAAAACGCGTTGCACCTAACTTTTGAGCCTTTGCGTAGCCTTCGAACAGTTGCTCACGAGTAAAACCGTACTTGGCTTCTTGTGGCTCACCGATGATTGCGTTGCCAGTTCGCAATGGACCTGGGTTGTAGCGGAAACAAATTAACTCAGGCATGCCGACGGTTTCGGCCAAGTAATCCACATGAGAAAGATCGTCCAAGTTAATGACCGCGCCCAGTTCTTTCGCCTTGGCATAGTCCTTGGCCATCGTGTTATTGGACGTGAACATGATATTTTCGCCGGTCACACCGCAATGATCACTGATGATCAATTCAGCCAAGCTTGAGCAGTCGGCACCGAAACCTTCTTCGGCCAAAATCTTCATAATCGCCGGCGTCGGTGTGGCTTTGACAGCAAAGTACTCTTTGAAATCTGGGCACCATGAAAACGCCGCGAGCAAATCACGAGCACACTTGCGAATCGCTGCTTCGTCGTAGATGTAAAACGGAGTCGGGAAACGCTCCCGGATGCTTGCAATCAAAGCACTGTCAAATGGTAATGTTCGTTCAGACAAGTCTAGAGTCCCATGAAAGAAAGTTCGTTGCGGTTGTAAGCGATCGCCCTAGCAAATCCTCCAACCCACAGCGAAACAGACATCGCCGTGTGCGAGCGAGGATTATCCACGAAATACCGTCAATAACAAGCGCCGCTTAACAATCAGACAACTGAAAAGTAGAACACAATAAGGTTTTTATCTTGGCGGACGGACAACCAAGCCTAGCAATTGTAACCACGGTTACTTATGCGCAAAAAACAACCGTCTGTGGCTTGGATCGACAAGCAATATCTTGGCGGCAAATGATAATGCAGCTTAGTTGAAGCGCAGTATCGACGCTGGCTTTTTGGTAAGCTCTGAAGCAGATTTCATGCTCGCTTGGATACCCCTCAAAACAATTTTAACTTTGTGCCCGAAAGGCCAATAATGGCTCAGAACGATTCGATTTTCTCAGGCTGTATTCCTGCCCTCATGACTCCCTGCTCAGCAGACGGCACCCCGGACTTCGACGCATTGGTAGCGACCGGCAAGAGCCTGATCGACGCAGGTATGCGGGGTGTGGTGTACTGCGGATCGATGGGCGACTGGCCGCTGCTGACTGACCAGCAACGAAAAACTGGTGTGGCTCGATTGGTCGATGCTGGCATTCCAGTGGTTGTCGGCACCGGCGCCAAGAACTCTGCCGACGCGGTCGACCATGCGACTCACGCCCAAGAAGTTGGCGCGGCTGGGCTGATGGTGATCCCTCGAGTCCTATCGCGCGGTATCTCGCCAGCGGCTCAGCGAAATCACTTTGCAGCCATCCTCAAAGCCGCTCCCAGCTTGCCAGCAGTGATTTACAACAGCCCCTACTATGGCTTTGAAACCAAAGCAGATTTGTTTTTCGACCTGCAAACTGAGTTCTCAACGTTAGTTGGGTTCAAAGAATTCGGTGGCAGTGACTCGCTTAGCTACGCCGCAGAACACATCACCAGTGGCAGCGATAACCTGATCTTGATGGTTGGCGTGGACACCCAAGTCTTTCACGGCTTCATCAACTGTGGAGCCGGCGGAGCGATCACGGGTGTTGGCAATGCACTACCGACAGAAGTCCTTCGATTGGTCGAACTCTGCCAGCAAGCTGCTGCTGGCGACGCCGAGGCGCGAACGCTTGCCCAAGAGCTAAACGAAGCGCTGAAGGTGCTTTCGACATTCGACGAAGGCCCGGACTTGGTGCTTTACTACAAGCAACTGATGGTTCTTGAAGGGCACAAAGAATACGAACATCAACTGTACGCCTCCGACCAGCTTAGCGACAGCCAACGAGCCCACCTTACCCAGCAATGGCAGCTGTTCCGTAACTGGTGGGACAACTGGAGTGGAAAGAAGTAGGCGTAGCCGGAGTCACCAGACTTCTAGATGTTGCCACAAAAGGCCTGAACTCTGGCGAGATTCGGCAACAGCGCCGGCGGTTGTTTTTTGTCCAGGCTTGTTTTTACTGAAGGAATCGGGATTTTGGGTCGATTTTAGCTATTGATGCTTAACATCACCTGACATACAATCCCCGGCCTTAAACAAGCAAAGTTAACTCAGATTCAATATCATGACGATCGATAAAAGCCTGAAAAT
>CAZORR010000124.1:1700-8615 GCA_964582115.1 uncultured Pirellulaceae bacterium | reverse complement strand
CGGGGGATATTTTCCAGGTCGTGCTGAGCCAGCGGTTGGAGTTGGAAATCAGTTGCGATCCGTTTGAAATTTATCGTAGCCTGCGAGTGATGAACCCAAGCCCGTTTATGTTTTTCTTGCGAACGGGCGAGACGACGTTGGTGGGAAGTTCGCCCGAGATCATGTGCCGCGTGGTGGATAACGAGATGACCGTTCGCCCACTGGCTGGGACTCGGCCACGTGGTGCTACGCCCGCCGAAGATTTGCAACTTGAGCAAGAACTGTTAGCCGATGAAAAAGAGCGAGCCGAGCACGTGATGTTGGTTGACCTTGGCCGCAACGATGTTGGCCGAGTTGCGGAGTATGGATCGATTGAAATTCCGGACATGATGGTGATCGAACGGTACAGTCACGTGATGCACATTTCGTCGACGGTCACGGGGCAATTGCGGCCAGACGCGGATGCCTTTGATGCGTTGATGGCGAGCCTGCCGGCGGGGACGGTTTCGGGAGCACCGAAGGTTCGAGCGATGGAAATCATCGACGAATTTGAACCTCATCGCCGCGGACCTTATGCGGGTGCCGTTGGGTACATCGACTATTCGGACAACATGGATACGTGTATCGCGCTGCGGACTATGGTGATCAAAGGTGATCGGGCTTACGTTCAAGCCGGTGCCGGTATTGTTGCCGACTCAAATCCAACCAGCGAGTACGAAGAGACGCTCAACAAAGCCAAAGGGTTATTGCGAGCGATCCAAATGACCCATGACCGTCTGGGGCCCTTGAGCTAACGCAACGTTGAGCTAACACAACGCGTGAAGTACTCAAGTCGAAGTTACTTGCCGCAGTAGTCAATCGTGCGTGCGATTTCAGATTTCAGTTTTGAGCGATCGACGATGCGGTCAATGAAACCGTGTTCCAGTAAAAATTCGCTGGTTTGAAAACCTTCTGGCAGTTCGATGCGAATGGTCGCTTTGATCGTACGTGGACCTGCAAATCCGATCAGTGCTTTTGGTTCAGCAAACACAACATCGCCCAACGAAGCGAAGCTCGCCGCCACCCCGCCCATTGTCGGGTTGGTCAGTACCGAGATAAACAACCCGCCGGCTTGATCGTAACGAGCCAATGCGGCCGATACTTTCGCCATTTGCATCAACGACAAAATGCCTTCGTGCATTCGAGCACCACCGCCCGAGCCGCTGATGATGATCAACGGTAGATTTTGTTCGGTCGCTTTTTCAACCAATCGCGTCAGCCGTTCACCGACGACTGATCCCATACTGCCCATGATGAATTGGGAGTCCGTGATTCCGATTGCCACTCGACGAGCCCGAATCATTCCGGTGCCAGTGATCGCCGCATCGGACAGGCCTGTTTTTTTACGTTCGGCTTTTAGCCGGTCGGTGTAGGCGCGGCTGTCTTGGAACTCAAGTGGATCGCCGGACAGCAGATTGCCATCCCATTCTTCGAACGTGCCTTCGTCCAAGACTTGGTCAATCCGCTGCATCGCGGAAACATACATGTGATGTTCACACAGCGGGCAGACTCGACGGTTCTTTTTCAGGTCCTTATGCCAGACTGGTTGTTTGCAGTCGGGGCACTGAATCCAAGTGCCTTCAGGGATGTTGATTTTTTTGCGGGCTGACACGGGCGTCCGAGTTTGAGACATGTTTTTGTTCCGTGACGAACTGTAATCGTTCGGTTCGTCATTTATATGATGGCCGGTTGGTGAGCCATCTACTTGGTCATGGATCAACCGCTAAAACCGATCATTGGTTCATGGCGACTATTTTGACTACTATCACATAAAACGGCTAGGACCATCAAGCGTAAAACGCCGTATTAGCCCCAAGCGGGTGCACATTTTAGGCTGAATTCCAATAATAAAAACTAGTAATTTGGCTTAGGAAACGCTTAAATTCCACCGTTGAGAGCGGTTGTCAAGTCAGTGGAGCTTGAGGCCCTTTTGGTTAGGCAGGCTGTAGATCTTCTTTCGGACCGACCACGATGGTCATGTTGTTGTCCAACGGGAACGCGGCAATCGCCTCGTTCACTTGTGCCAGCGTCATCGATTCGTAGATCTCGGCAATCTCTTTGACGGTCTTGAATTTTTGTCCGGCCAGCCACTGCGATCCTATCGAAAACATTCGCGTATTGGTTCGTTCGCTAGCCAGCACGATATGCGAGGCAATTTTTCGCTTGGCCAGGTCGAGTTCCTTTTGCGTCACCCCTTCGGCGGAAATCTTTTGCTGGAGGGCCTTCAAGCGGTGCATGTTTGACTGAGCTTGATCGGGGGCACAGCACAGGTAGGTCATGATCCCGCCGCACCCAAGGTGATCGTAACTGCCCATGCCAGCAGATTCGGCCAAGCCGGAATCTAAAAACTCCCAATACAACCGGCTGCCACTATCGTCACCCAAAATCGACGTCATGATCGAAGTCGCGTAGCGGAGTTCGTCTTCGGTCGCACAGCCTGGAGCCATCTGCAGAATATACTGCTGGCTCGACTGCGGCTTGTGCATCGTCGTGAATCCCTGCCGGTATTCTGGTTTTGGGTTGGGGCGGACGGCGTCAAAAGATTCCCAGTTGCCGCAGCATCGTTGGACATCAGCGATCAAAGCATCAAAATCAATTTTACCAGCGGCCGCGATGCAAATGTTCGACGGGCTGTACTGGCCTTTGAAATACTCCATCATCTGGTCGGCAGTCAACGCGCCGACTGTTTCGGTGGTGCCCAAGACGGAATTGCCCAGCGGGTGATCGCCGTAAAACTCCCGCATGATTCGTTCGTAGCCGCCGTACGGAGGCTGGTCGTCATACATCTTGATCTCTTCGATGATGACTTGCTTTTCCGTTTCGAAATCCTCTTCGCGAAGCGATGGTCGCATGATGTCGCTGAGCAACTCAACCATCGGCGTTTGAAACTCAGGTAGTACCAGTGAATGGTAGATCGTACTTTCTTCGCTGGTGCGAGCGTTGCTGGAGGACCCCATTTCGTCCAGCTCGAGATTCACTTGAGCGGCAGAGCGATTGGGTGTGCCTTTGAAAACCATGTGTTCCAAAAAATGGCTCACGCCGCCGATGGCTGCCGTTTCGTCGCGGGAGCCGGTGCGAACAAAGTAGCCAAACGCCGAAGTATAAGCTTGCGGGTTACATTCGGCCAAAATCTCAAGGCCGTTGTCGAGTCGATGTTGTCGGTATTCCATGGTTTACCCTTCAAACTTTAGTGGGCTGGGCCCCAGAGTGACGACGTTAAAATTAGCTGGCGGCTGCTCACGTAAGAATTCGTTGATCGATTCCACCGTCAACGAATTGATTGCATCATTGATTTCGTCCAACAATCGAACTCGTCCCAAATGTAACCAGTCGCGGGCAATTGAACTGGCACGAGCCCGACAGGATTCTTGTTGCATGATCATGCCGCTACGAATTTGAACCTTCAAGCGGCGTAATTCGTCTTCGTGAATGCCATCGGACATTAACTCCAATTGCTCGATTATCACGTCTAATGTTTCTTGGGCTCGATCGCTTGAAGTCCCGCTGTAGCAAATCACGGACGCCTTGTCGGCCAACGTATGGCAAGTGGCAAACACGGTGTAGCACAGGCCACGTTTTTCTCGCACCTCGGTGAACAATCGAGAACTCATGCCGCCGCTTAGTACGCCGACGGCTCCTCGGTTTAAATAAAACTCGGGTGCTGAATAAGTGAATCCGGGATAAGCCAACGCGATATGGGTTTGTTCACTGTCGTGTTCGATGTGTTGGTAGTTGTTGGCGGCGATCACATTGTTGTCAGGCGAAATTTCATTGGGCTGCCAATCCGCAAACAGATTTCCTACGTGGTCGCGGAGTGAGTCAAAGTCGATCTTGCCGGCGCAGGCGATGATCATTCCGTTGGGTCGATAGTGAGCTTTGAAAAACTCTTGTACATCTTGGAGCGTTAAGTTGGCGACGGTCTCCAGCGATCCTTCAGAGTAGCGTCCGTCGACATTGCCATAAATATTTTGTCGCAATTGCAAAATCGATCGCTGAGCCAAATCGTCTTCTAGCGATGCGATTTCTTGAAAGCAAACTTGCCGGCCGTCTTCGAACTGTGATTCGGGAAGCGTCGGCCGTCTGAGCACGTCGGCGTAAATTGCCAATGCGTCGTGCAACTGGCTGGCTTGCATCGCGCCGCCGAAGTTGGTGTTGTACAGGGAAACGGATGAAGAGTAGTCCACGCCCAGCATGTCGAGTGCTTCGACCCACTCGCGGCTACTTAGGTCCCCACTGCCCCGCTGGACCATTTCGCAGCAAAGATTGGCGAGTCCCAGTTTGTCGCTTGGGTCGTAACGAAAGCCAGCTGGCGTTGCGATTGAAAACGCGGCGGATTCGAGCCACGGCATCGGCTGAGCCAACACGGTCAGGCCGTTGTCGAAGGTATGGTGAAATATCTTTTCTTGCATGTCGCCGTTCTTGTAAGGTCGCAAAAGCCTGTGAGTTTCGCCAAAACAGCTTGGACGTTTCACACGAGAAAATGCGGAGCGTATTCTACGCCGCCATTAAAAAAACACCACCGGCATAAAATCCCAGTGGTGCGTGTAATTCTTCAAATATTTATTTTGCTGACAGCCTAAGCAAACTTGTCCAGTTTGTTAGCCTTTTGAGCCAATAAGTAGTACACCGTAATGCGAGATTTGGCACTGTCGTGCCTAAGCAACTCCATGACTTCGCCGATCATGGTTTCCGCTTTAGCGGGTTCAAGTTCCAAGTGCTTTTTGCAAAAACCATCGCGAATCAGATCGAGTTCTTTTTGGTCGGACGCGGATACGGTTCGGCCATCGGCGGATTGCATGGCAATGCCGAGATGCTTTTCGATGTTGTCGACGGTTGATTGTTTTGCATCGGCGTCAAAACGCTGAACACTTTCGAGTGAGTGTGACATAGGTGGCTCCGAAAGACAGAGTGGATAGGAAGGGGCGGAGTTGGCAAATCAGTTCCAACTCGCGAGTTAAATTGGGAAACGAACTGTCTCCCTAATTTTTACGGTATCAAACTACGGGTAATCTTGCCACAGCGGCTAGTGAAAATTCATTTCTTTGGCCACGATCATGGTGTAAAATGCGACCGCATTCCGAATGCTAAGGTAATGCTTTCGTTAATTTTTTCATTGCAGATCAGCGTCTATGAACCTCGTTATTCGATTTTTTCTGTGTGTGGTTGTTCTGCAGTCATTCCTGACCACCGATTTAGCTTTTACTCAAACTGCTATCACACAAGAACCTGCCAAGCGAAGTCCGGAACAGTTGCGTGGTGAAATCACTCCCGAGCGTGCATGGTGGGACTTGTTGCACTACGACTTAGCGGTCGAAGTGTTTCCGGAATCAAAATCCATCAAAGGCGAGAATCAAGTCAAATTCAAGGTGCTCGCCGAGGCCACTCGGATGCAAATTGATTTGCAACCGCCGTTAGAAATTCAGTCCGTCACGCACAAACAGCAGACGCTCAAGTTTACTCGCGACGGCAATGTTTATTGGATCGACTTTCCGAACGCGTTGCCCGTTGGATCGACCGAAGTGATCGAAATCAAATACGGCGGCCTGCCTGTGGAAGCAATCAATCCACCTTGGGAGGGCGGCGTCACTTGGAAAAAGGACGAACAAGGAAACCATTTCATCGCCACCGCCTGCCAAGGTCTCGGCGCTAGTAGTTGGTGGCCGTGCAAAGACCACGGTAGCGATGAACCCGAGCAAGGCGTGCGGATTCGCGCGACCGTCCCCGAGAATCTAAAAGCCGTTTCCAATGGTCGCTTGACCAGCCAATCTCACTCGAAGCAAAACAAAACGCGAACGTTTCAATGGGAAGTCAAAAATCCGATCAATAACTACGCGATCAGTTTGAACATTGGCAACTACGTTCATTTTGCTGACAAATTCGATGGCGAAGCGGGGGCTTTGGACGTTGATTATTGGGTGCTTAAAGGACAAGGCGAACGGGCCAAGGCTCACTTTAAAGAAGTACCGCGCACGATCAAGGCGTTCGAACATTGGTTTGGGAAGTATCCCTTTTATGAGGACAGCTACAAGCTTGTGGTCGTGCCGTACACCGGTATGGAGCATCAAAGCGCCGTGACCTATGGGAACTTTTTTGCCAACGGTTACCGGGGTCGTGACCTGAGTAAAACAGGCGTCGGTTTAAAGTTTGATTTTATCATCGTCCATGAATCGGGCCACGAATGGTTTGGCAACAGCTTGACCTCGCAAGACATCGCCGACATGTGGATCCACGAGAGCTTCACGAATTATTCGGAGACATTGTTCATCGGCTACCACTTCACTCAGAAAGAAGCCAACGATTACGTCATCGGTTGCCGCGACCTAATCGAGAATGATAAGCCGATCATTGGCAAATACAATTTGCATCAAAAGGGATCCTCAAGCGACATGTATTACAAAGGCGGGAACATGTTGCACACGATTCGGCAAATCGTTAACGATGATGAAAAGTTTCGAGGCATCCTGCGCGGGCTGAACAAAACATTTTTCCACCAAATTATCAATACCGCGCAAGTGGAAGATTATATCAGCAAGCAATCGGGCGTCGATTTAAGCAGCTTGTTCGATCAGTACTTGCGACACACGCAAATTCCTAATCTGGTGATCAACTTCGAAGGTAAAAAAATCACTTATCAATTCGAAGACTGTATCGACGGTCTGTGTTTCCCCGTCAAGCTAAACGTCGATGGCAAAGCAATCTGGATCAAGCCGACTGTCGCGGCGCAATCGGTCGAGACCGAAACGGAGATTAAAGAGTTGGTCGTCGACCGCAACTTTTATTTGCGGAGTTCGGTAAACGGGGTGCCCAGTAATGAATCGAAAACCGAAGACACCGATGACGACGCGAAATGACTAAACTTGGGCCACTGCCATCGAGATCAGTAAATTTCTGCGTGAG
>CAZORR010000124.1:0-1600 GCA_964582115.1 uncultured Pirellulaceae bacterium | reverse complement strand
CAACGTGTTTAACTTTTTCAAAACCAAGCTGCCAATTGACTTAACCGACAAAGCTTGGATCGAATACCGCTGGAGTTGGCTGTGTAGGAACCTGGGGGCAGAGGTGATGCGGAATGCTCCGATGCTGACGTTGGCGGACTTTCCCGAACTCAGTGACCTGACGGAACAAAGCGCACTTCGATTGTTTCAACGAATTTCTGCTCAGTTGAAATTTCCTGCGAACTCGGTGGCGTTAGAGTTTCTTGACGACTCAGAAGACGCTGGCGAGTACGACGATGGTAGTTCTGCACTTGGGTTTTATGAACCGGCCAACGATTTACGCGGTAGTAGAGTCGTAATTGCGACTTCGTTACTTCAACGTCCCGCTGAAATGGTATCAACGATGGCCCATGAACTCGGCCATCACCTGTTGCTAGTTGGGTCTGGGAAGCTGTTTGCTGCTGACGAATACGATCATGAATACCTAACGGACTTGGTATCCGTGTTTACAGGGTTTGGCTTGTTCACTGCCAACTGCACGGTACAGGACCACTCATATACGGATGGCCAAATGAGCCATTTTCATATTTCGAAATCGGGTTACTTGTCATCCATCCAATTCGGGTACGCTCTTGGTCTGATGGCGTGGATGAGGAACGAACGCTCGCCGAAATGGATCAATCAGCTTCGCCCGGATGCTAAGGTTTCTTGTCGAAATGCGATTCGCTATTTGATGAAAACTGGCGATGCTTTCGTACAGCCTGATTCTAATTTCCGTACGGATCAGTTTTCCAAACCAAGGCGAACTGAAGATTTAGTATCCCAATCACCCTCGGTTCGGCTGGCAACGCTGATACAATGGCAACTGGAGTCGCAACCGATCGATCAAGTTGCGGGACAAGTGGTGCAGTTTCTGGACGATCCGGTTGAAGAAATCCGGGTGGCAGCAATCCGGTTGTTTACTGACGGCAACATTCCTTTGACACCGGATTCCAAGGGTGCACTTGTTCGGAGTTTAAGCAGTAGTAACGAAGAAGAAAGCTTGTTTGCTTGCCAAGTGCTTTTTGAGCGTCGGTTTGCGGGGATCGATGAACTTGTACGTCGGAGCCGGTTTTGGTTTGAGAAAAGTGCTGAGTCCGATTTGGCCAGGTTGACTTATGTCGAGATTCTTGAAAGTTTGCCAGAGGAACGCTTTCATATCCATTGCCAAGTCGCGATCGTCAACAAAACGGATCGAGATTTGCGTCAAGGCGGAGACGCGGAAATGTTCTTAACGGTGCTGCGTAAGGTTCCCGATTTAGAGGCGGTCATCAACCAGTTTTTCAATCGTTGGTCGGAGGAGCGACAGCAGGACTTGGCTTATTTTCGCGATACGGGGCAGCAACCCGTGCAGCGTTAGTAATCAGTCTTGCGTAGTGGGTGAGGCTACGAAGGGGTGAGGCTACGAAGCTTCAGGGCTCATTGCCCTCGTCCACTACGTTTAAGCCATAACGATTTTAGTCGCAACAAAGTAGCCAACGAAATCAACAAGACGGTTGGAAGTGAAGTTGCCCAACACGGCTGGCCATCAAAGTTCCATCGCCACTGTTTTGGGTGGATCAGTAACTGCTTTACGGAAACC
>CAZORR010000123.1:0-8729 GCA_964582115.1 uncultured Pirellulaceae bacterium | reverse complement strand
TTCGCATTTGTTTGATTTTGCGGAATTCGGCGAGTTCAGGGTCTAGTGGCCCCGAGGGGCTGAGTTTTCCAAAGTCAGCAACCTTGTTGAGTCGCTTTTTTTCTTCGTCCGTCATGTAGGCAGTTGATTTGAGTTGTTCCAGTTCGCTCAGTTTCTGGGCTGGTTCGTTATTGGGGTCTTCGGTGATTTGTCTTCGAAAAATGTCGATCAAGTAATAACCGATCGCGACAAGGATCAGGATCGCTACTCCACCAGCGACCCAGCCCAATACAGGGTTTTCTTTTAGTAGTTCAGCGAAAGGCCCTTGGACCTGAACAGGAACGTTTGGTTTCTGCATGGAAGGAATGAAAGAGTTAACGACGCGACGGCAAAGTAATAAGAAAGGAACAATTTTTGAACGTGTTAATTATACGCCCTGGGCCGTTTTAGGTTTAGTTCAGTTTTTCATGGTTGTTTAACGGTGTTTGTCGATGTTTAGCTGGTGGAAAAACTGTCAGTTGGCTTCGCAAATGCGTGTTTTGTCGAACTAATTGTGTACAGATTAACCTTGTCGTTTGTTGGGGCGGCCATTTATCCGGCCAACCCGAACTTCAAGACTCAAACGCATGCCCGTGCGAAACGTACCGATCAATAAAAACCAGACACTCGGCGAAAATTCGAATCCGTCACTCGTGCGGCCCTCAAGCGACGATGAACACGGAAGAGAACTGGTTTTGTCCTCAGGTTGGTACCGTGTATAGATTGCAAATTGATTTGAAGTTTTGTGTTGTGCTGCTTGTTGCCACGTGCCTAGCCAGTGTGTGTGCGGCTCAAACGACTGATAATGCACCTGCCGCCAGCGCCAAAGTTATTCCGACAAAGCTGAGCGGTTTCGGGGTTCCCTTTCAAATTGACGCCGATGATTCGTCGTTCATCGAAGTGCAGCTTTACTTGTCTCGCGATGCTGGGAAAACGTGGACTTTCTATGGACGCAAAGGCACCGACGAACAAGAGTTTCCGTTTCAGGCCGATCAAGACGGCGAGTATTGGTTTTCGTTGAAAACACTCAGCCGCGATCGGCGTTTGCTGCCCGAAGGTGATCCGCAACCAGAACTTAAAATTTTAGTCGATACCGTCAAACCAAAACTCGACGTTCGCATCGAAGCCGATCAGGCAGGGCGAGTCGTCTGTCGTTGGCAAGCCACAGATCTCAACTTAGCCCCCAGCACCGTTAAGTTGCTTTACCAACCCGTGCTGTCCGATGGAACGGTCATGCAGTGGCAGACGGTGCCTGTTAACTTAGGCGGCGTGGCTCGCAATGGAGTTTATACGGACCAAGTGGGTTGGTGGCCGGAGACAACCGAAGCAACCGTCAACGTTGCGATTGAAATCATGGACAGTGCGGGCAACACCGTTCGGCAGGCGAGGAAAGTTAATCTGCCAGCAACAGGTTGGCGAAGCCGTAGCGTTGCAACTGCCTTGCCGAACTTGGCCGCTGACGCGAACCAGCAAACCACATTAAAGCCAGCCACCTCGGGGTCCGGTTCTAAAGGTCTGCCGCAGCAACCTGATTGGGCTTATCCAGGTTGGAAGCCGCCACAGGAGTTGAGGCAAGGAAACAGTAAGTCGCCGGTCCCGCCTGCAGTTCCTACCAATCCAGCAAGCCCCAACAAAACGGCCAAACAAAGTAGTGGCAAACCAAGCGGAGTGGTTTGTGAAAATGGTGTCTGTCGATTGGCTGCTAAAAAGGACATGCCCAGTCGAGTCGATAAACCGGCGCCGCCTGTTGCTTCGTCTCCAAGGAAACAGGATTCGCCGCGAACATCGGGGGCATTGGCACAGCAGCCGAATCGCTCAACCTTGCCACAGCGTCAGCGGTTTGCCAGTGCCAAACCACCAATGCCGCTGGTTGGATCACCGGAAGAGCTTGTTGCACCTCCAGTCCCCGCTGGTTACGTGGCGCGTCGACAACCAGTTGTTCAGCAATCGCCAGTAACTCCGCCGGTACCTACCAGAACGGCAAGTGCTTCCAACCTGCAAGCGCCTTCTTCGATTAACTGGGAAAGTGAAACCGAAAATTGGAAACCCAAGGGGCGGATGGAAACCTCGGGAGCATCACCCGCGAGTAAATTCGACGCAACGATCACGCCGTTACCAACACGTCAGTCACCTGTACCACCATCAGCAACGAATGTGCCGTCCAATCCTGGCAAGATGTTTTTTGAGGGCAACAAAGTAATCGGTCAGTCGTCCACGATGGGACGTACGAACCAGTACCGAGGCCAGCGAGCTACCGTCCGTTCGCTTCCTTCGCCAACATTGCTACCGAATACCGAAGGCGCCACAACGAATCAGGATCGTCGTCTCGTGGGCAATGATAATCGCTTGCCACAAACCGACCTCGCTCCTTTTCGGGAGAATCCACAATTGGGTTCGATGCAGCGTTTGCCTGCTAAGAACTTTACGGGGGCAGGTTTCAAACGGCGTTCCGAATCGACCGCTAAGCTTCCAGATAACCAGCGTTCTCCTGGATCTGGATCTCGACAAAACGTTTTAAAGCAACCTAGCAACCATGGAACAAGTGTTAGTGGTGGGATTGCCAAACCCAATCGTTCGACGCGAGCACCAGTGCAGATCATTGGCAGCAATCGCTTTCGTTTGAACTATGGGATTGATTCGATCGATCCCTCGGGCGTGGGCAAGGTGGTTTTGTGGATGACTCGCGACGACGGTCAGACATGGAAGACTTGGGGCACCGACCCAGATCGAAGAAGTCCGTTTCCAGTAGAAGTGACCGAGCAGGGTCGATATGGTTTTCGTATCGTGGTGCAGTCTAAAGATGGGCTGACAGGGCAGGGGCCATCCAGTGGTGACGATGCCGATATTTGGATCGTGGTCGACACAACCGCGCCGCTGGCTCAGATCACTTCCGTGCCTTACGGTCGAGGTGCCGAGGCGGGCAAGCTAGTGATCAATTACAAGGTCGCCGATCCGTTGCTTACCCTGCGACCGATTACGATTTCTTACGCTGCCAATCCAGCAGGGCCATGGGAGATCGTCAAAGAAGGGGCTCGCAACGAAAGTCGGCTTGCTTGGAAGGTCAGTCGCGAGGT
This sequence comes from uncultured Pirellulaceae bacterium, assembly GCA_964582115.1. Taxonomy (GTDB): domain Bacteria; phylum Planctomycetota; class Planctomycetia; order Pirellulales; family Pirellulaceae; genus Mariniblastus. The sequence continues at coordinate 5,637 of CAZORR010000123.1, read as the reverse complement.
TCCCGAGCAAATCTTTTTGAAGATCGAAGCCGTCGATCGAGCCGGCAACATTGGTACGCATGTGCTCAGCCAACCAGTTGATGTGTCCGGGTTGGTGCCGCGTGGAACGATTCATGGTGTCACGCCAGTGGGTATCAATTAGTAGTGCTTTCAACAGCACGAAAAATTTCGATCATCTAGCGAATGAAAAGACCGGCCTGGGGGGGAGGAGCAACACACGTATTAGTCGAAAATGATAAAGCGGATCTGTCTCTCTACTTATAACAAACAAATTCGTAGAGATCTGGATGCAATGACATTGCGGCAAATGCCTGAATTTATCGAAAGAAGCAAGCTGTAGTTTTGCGTTAGAAAGCATAGATGTACCCTTGAAAAGTTGACAATTAAAAGCCCCGCACCCCCAGCCTCTCTCCCCAAAAATTCGGAGTGAGTTTGATCCTGGTAAATAGTTTTTTCGTCCGAATTTTCGGGGGGAGGGGAGCTAGTGAGGATGAGTAGCTTCTCGCGTTTTCGTTTCTTCGCAAATCTCAATTGAGTAGTGTTGTTCTAAAGCCAATACTATGAACTAGCTAATACAAGCTAAAAAACGTTCACCTCCTCCGCTTCATGGGGCGCCAGTGGACCATTTTTCATTTGATCACTGGTCTGTCATGAAAATCCGCATGACCGGAATTAGCCGAAGGCTGGCCCTTCTTTTCAAACGGACTTCAGGACTTCTTGCCTGAACTGAAGTAATACAATCCCACAGTTTGAGGATACGTATGCGCCGAATTTCGAGATCATCGGCCTAATTTGCCACACAACAAATAAGAATTTGACATGAAAAAACTCAAATGGCTTTGTTTTCCATTAGCACTCGTCACGTTTGCAATCGTGACTGCGACGTTTCCGTCGTGGTGGTGCGGGGTGGGCGCTGGAAAATGGTTTGACGATCCACAGCAACAAATCGCGTTCGCTTGTGCGTTTGAAAAACAAATTCGATCGGAAATTGTACTGGGCGATTTTGGAACCGCCAACGATCAATTTAACGGTGAATGGCTTTTCTGCACGCATGTTCTTGGTGCAGCTGGGTTTGCACAAATGGCGATTCAGCACCCCCAAAACAAAGAACATTACGTGCTGCGGATGGAAGACTGTCTCGACAAGTTGCTGGAAGAAGAAATGCAGCAGTTCGACGAAAAGCTCTGGCGCAGCAAAGCCATGGAGACGCTTGACGATGACACCGCAGACCATGGTGCCTATCTCGCTTACCTGAATTTCGCGCTCAGCCTGCATCGTTCATTAAAACCAGAATCGCGATTTGCGGAAACAAACGACCGTATCACTGAAACACTGATGCGTCGGTATGAAAACAGCAAGTACATGTTGTTGCAAACCTATCGCAACGAAGTTTATCCGGCAGACAATTGCCTCGCCATCGCATCGATCGGCTTGCACGGTAAAGCAACCGGCAATGACCACAGCCAGCTTTTGGACAGAATCATTGGCAATTTTCGTGAGGTCTGCATTGATAAAGAATCGGGCCTGATGTTTCAGTCGATCAATAACTTTACAGGAACCCCAATTGACGAACCTCGTGGTTCGGGGACAACGTTTGGGTTGTACTTTTTGAGCTTCGTTGATCAGGAATTGGCTTCCGAGTTGTACCAGGCGGCTCGCCAAGAATTGGCTGGGAATGTGATTGGATTCGGTTTGATGCAGGAGTATCCAGCGTCCAGCCGCGGAGGATTCGGCGACGTTGATTCGGGCCCGGTCATTATGAACTACGGCGTCTCGCCAACTGGATTCATGATCGCTGGGACGCGTATCTTTGGTGATCGCGATTACTTTAAGCAGCTTTACCGGACGTCTGTTTTATTCGGAGCCCCTTTGAAATCGGGTAATGATTGGGAGTACGTCACTGGCGGACCCCTCGGAAATGCAATCATGTTTGCCATGCTGACGGCTGTGCCTGCCGAGGTTTTTAATGGCGAAGAAGGGGTAAACTGATGAGTAAGAAAAAGAAAGAAATAGCACTCGGTCAATCGTACCGTCGCACCATCATTACGGTCATCCTGTTGGTCGCCGTTCACTACGCGTTATTGTGTTGGATGGATGGTAGCAATGCGTTTGCCGTGTTGACCGCGTCAGGCAAGAACACTCCGATGATAACGTCGATTGCATCCATGTCTTTTATCGGCTTGAGAATGTACCTGTACCTCGTGGTGCCCGGAATGGCGGCTGCACGATTGTGTAGCGCGACCCTGCGTTGGTATAGTCAACAGGCAAATCCGTCTTTTGCTCCGCAAGAGTAGCGCGCCCGCAATCGATCGACCCTGAAAAGCCTAAAGGCATTACTACGAACATACCTCGGAGAGAAAGGTGACTTCGGCTGAGTTGATATCTCGCTGCAGGATTGACATTGGAGAACTAAGGCAATTCGGCTAATTTAAGCTGACCGGTGGCTAACTTAAGCTGCCTTTGCTGCGCCCACGTGGAATTTGGCGTCGGTTAGGCACCGGCTGTCAGCAACGTAATTTGAAAGCTAGGCCCATGTTTTCAGAAGTCGATAATCCTCAAAACTCGCACCCACTTGCCAATGAAGCGAGTCTGGTAGCGATGCTAGGAATGGCTGACCAAACAACCTCAGAACAGACACCTGAAATCGACCCTGAAATGGCCGTTGAAGCATTGCTTGACGACCCAGCGCTGACTCAGTTGTTGATCCGCCGCCAGCAGGACGGTGTTGAATTAATCACCGGGTATTATCGTTTACCGGTTGAAGCTGGCCAGCAACGCGTTTCTTGGCACGTTCCGTTTGTGCCGCCAATGCCGTCCGTGCCGGAGTGCACTGCCGATCCAGTCGACGGATCTGATGTGCGGATTCGGTTTACCAACGTGCAAAAGTTTGGTGCGCGAGCGGAAGTGATTCTTTCAAAATCGAGTGATAGCAATGGCTCGGTTCTAATTACAATAAGCGTCGAATCGAAACCGTCTTAGCTAAATTTAGGTCTGTCGGAAATTCGGTTGTTTGTCTAAAGTTTCTGCCTGCATTTCCACTACTCCTACCAATCAACGGCCCTTACCGTGAAAGCTCAACTCGATTCCAAAATGGCTCAGTATGGCCAAACTCATTTACTGAAATTCTGGGACGAACTCCAGCCCGCCCAGCAGCAACAATTGGCTGATCAAATCAATGCGATTGATTTTGATTTAGTGCAGTCATTGATTGCTAAACAAGATGCCGCTCAAGCGTCCGAAGCGGACGCGATGCGAGCCGAAGTACCACCCGCGATCACGTTGAGTGATTTTGCTGATAGTGATTCATGCGAAGCGGCAACTGCGGTCGGTCGGAAAGCTTTGGCCAACGGCGAAGTCGGAATGGTGTTGGTTGCCGGTGGACAGGGCAGTCGTTTGGGATTCGATCATCCGAAAGGAATGTACCCGGTCGGTCCGGTTAGCAATGCTTCGTTGTATCAGATTCACTTTGAAAAAGTGATGGCTCGAGCCAAGCAGTTTGGTGCTCCGATTCCGATGTACGTGATGACCAGCCCACCAACTCACAAGGAAACGACCGCGTTTTTGAATGAGCACAAATTCTTCGGCATGAACCCCGACTTAGTGCGAATCTTTTGCCAAGGCGTGATGCCGGCTGTCGATGATGACGGAAAGTTGTTGTTGGCCGCCAAGGACCAAGTGTTCGTTAGTCCGAACGGGCATGGCGGAACGTTGGCAGGTTTGGTGGACAGCGGTTGCTTAAAGCACGCTCGTGATTTGGGTGTCAAGCATTTGTTCTACGGGCAAGTTGATAATCCGTTGGTTCAAATCGCTGATCCTGCTTTGGTGGGTTATCACATCCAGAGCAATAGTCAGATGACTTCGCAGGTGGTTCGCAAAAACGACCCCATGCAAAAGGTTGGTAACGTTGTCGAAGTTGATGGCAAAGTCCAGATCATTGAATACTCTGATTTGCCTGAAGCAGCAGCTCGACTGACCGATGCCGATGGTAACCTGAAACTGTGGGCAGGTAGCATTGCCGTTCATGTTTTTGATTTGGCGTTCCTAGAACAGTCCAGCGGCCGTGCAGAAACATTGCCCTTTCATCGGGCTCGTAAGAAAGTGCCGTACCTTGATGCTGCTGGGGCGTTGGTTGCGCCCGACCAACCTAATGCGACAAAGTTTGAACGGTTTATTTTTGATTTGTTGCCGTTCGCTGAAAACGCGATCGTTTGTGAAGTCGACGCCAACGATGGCTTTTGCGCGCTTAAAAATGCTCCGCCAGCTCCGGCAGAAACCGAAGCTCATGTGCGTCAAGCGATTAGTGATCTGCACATGGGCTGGTTGACTGCCGCTGGTGTTGAAGTTGCAGATGGTGTAAAAGTAGAGCTAAGCCCGTTGTTCGCGGTCGACGTTGATACCACCAAGGAGCGGTTTGCAACTGGGGGCAGCGTGACGGAAGATACTTACTTCAGTCCAACTGAGTAATTGAGTGGTAGGGTTTAACAAGATCCAGCCTGAGGTGGGATAGTCCAACTGGCAACCCGAACGCAGCCAGCCAAAGTTTGGCCAGTTGCGGGCATTTTTGGTTTGCTATTTCTATTTGATCTTTTTCTCTTAAATAAAAAAGCATGATCTACGCAACAATTATGGCCGGCGGCGCTGGCACTCGGTTTTGGCCAGCCAGCCGTAAGCTTACTCCCAAGCAGTTGCTCAACTTGGCTGGCGAGCGTTCAATGATCCAGTCGACTGCCGATCGAATGCAAGGAATGTGCGGCGGCGAGAATCTGTTGATCGTGACGAACAAGGTACTGGTCGACTCGATTGCTCAGCAACTGCCCGACGTGCCTCGTTCTTCGATCATTGGCGAACCGGCCAAGCGTGATACGGCTCCGTGCGTGGGGTTGGCGGCGGCTTTGGTTGCCGCGAAAGATCCCGAAGCGACAATGATCGTGATGCCTGCGGATCATGTGATTGGGCCAATGGATGTGTTTCAAAATGCATTGCAGCACGCGGTGTCATTGGTGGACGACGATCCGTCGCGGATCGTAACCTTTGGGATCAAGCCTAGTTATCCAGCAGAAGTGTTTGGTTATATCGAGGCTGGGCAAGCCGTGGATGGTGCCGCAGTGCCGACGTTTGGGGTCGAGCGTTTTCGGGAGAAACCGGATGCTGCGACCGCGAAACAGTTTTGTGATGCGGGCACGTTTTATTGGAACGCCGGGATTTTTGTTTGGAAAGCCAAGACAGTGTTGGCGGCGCTGGAGCGTTTTGTCCCCGAGATGTACGCACATATTAAAGCGATCGCCGATTCAATCGGCACTGACCAGTACGCGGAAACACTAGAACGTGAGTTCACGGCGATTGAGGGCACGTCGGTGGATTACGCAATCATGGAGCGTTATGAAAACGTGATGGTGGTCGAGGCGCCGTTTGAGTGGGATGATTTGGGCAACTGGACCGCTGTGCCGCGATTGTTGGGCGAGGACGATGCTGGCAATTGTGTTGATGGGGAATTTTTGGGCATCGATACAAAGAACTCAGTCGTTCGCAGTTGCGATGGTCACTTGATCGTAACCGTCGGTATGGATGATTGCATTGTCGTTCATACGCCTGACGCGACGTTGGTGGCGAAGAAAGAAGACGAAGCCAAGATCAAAG
>CAZORR010000122.1:0-9009 GCA_964582115.1 uncultured Pirellulaceae bacterium | reverse complement strand
GTCACCGTTTCTTTGGCGAAGATCTGCGGCACCTGCGAGGGATCGGTGGTGTGATGATTGCCGGTCCAGTTTTAGGGTGGCTGTGGTCATTGGTGACATCTCGAAAAGAAGCCATGGCTGCAGCGCATATCGACCAGAGCTGTAATCTTAAAGATCGCATCTCGACGGCACTCAGTTTCTCCAGTCGAAAACAGGCTGACGCGCTTCACCAATTGCAGATCGAAGACGCCAATGCAAAAGCAGCTGACATCGATGCGGCCATTGTGGCGCCGATTAAAGCGCCACGGACGTTGATTCCAGGAATCGGTTTAGCCATGATTGCCATTATCGTGAGCATCGTTGCAACACCCATGGAGTCAGTCGTCGCAGCTCCGGTCGTCAACAACGTGTTGGTTGCTCAAGCGTCGAAGGCGGAATTGGCCCTAGAAGAATTGAAGGAGTTCAACCAAGAGGAAGTTGATCCAGAGCTTGAGAAGATGATCAAGGAGCTTTCTGAAAAGATTGCTGACTTGAAAAAACCTGGGCTTGATCCCAAAGAAGCGCTTGCAAAATTTTCTGAAATGGAAGCCGCTTTAAAGCAGAAACAGGAACAGCTTGACATCAGCAGCACCGAACAGACGCTTCGTGAAATCGGAAAAGCGATCGCGTTGGCCAAACCGATGGAGGCCGCCGGCAACGACTTGGCAAATGGCAAGTTCGACAAGGCCGCTGCGGAGCTTGAGAAAATGGAAATGCCGGAACTCGATCGAAAAACCGAAGCCGCGATCAAAGAGAAACTCGACAAACTTGGCGACAATGACAGCGGGAATGGCTCCAAGAAACTTGGTGAGGCGATCAAGAAGTTGTCCGAAGGCATGGGCGGTAAGAAACGGTCAAAATTCAAAGAAGGCGTCGAAGGGCTTGCCTGTGAGTCATGTAAACAGGGACGCAGAAAGAAGCTGGCTGATCTGCTCAAAAAGCAGTGTCGATGCATGTGTGATTGCAAGGGAGAGTGCGAATCCGAATGCGAAAAAGACAGCAGCTGCAACAAAAAGGGTGGAAAAAACTGGGGGCTTGGCAAGAGCGACAACCAGCCCGGTGACAAAACATCGAAACTAAAGTCCGCTCATAAAATGAACATCAAAGGCCAGCAAGGTGATTCGGGCGAAGTGGAAGTCGAAACGATTGAATCGGCGGAGCAGAAGCAAGAAGCCGTCCGTGAGTATCGTAAGCAGGCCAAAAAGTACGAACAAATAAGCGAGTCGGTACTATCCGAAGAAGCCATTCCGCTGGGCCATCGCCAAACCATTCGTCGCTACTTTGAATCTATTCGCCCCTCTGGTGCGGAAACAGATGCGGTTGAAGAAGCGACGAAATAATTTCTGAAGATTGTTTCTAATGTGACTTGGCAACATTGTTGCTGGAAGCACTGAACTGGCAAAGAGTCGGCTGGTGATGTGGCAAAAACGACGAATTGGAAAACTGGAAGCCCGTTCCAAGGGTTTAGCTAAATGACCTAATTTCCGAGCTCTAGCCTTAGAACCGTATAATTCTTAAAAAACAAGAACTATCGGTGTCGAACGCACGTAGGACTCAATGCTACCTAGGTTTTGACCGTTTGGGGCAAAGCTGGTAGGATAGCTGTCGGGCCCTTAGAAACATTTGAATGGTTTCCCATTAGAGATGCGTTACAAGCAATTAACAATTTGCTTTTTCATTGGTTACCTGGTTTTATTATTGAACCTAGGGCCGTCGATGCATCATGCTCATTTTTTAGGATTGCATTCGCACGGATCAGATTCGGCAGCACACGGTTGCTCGACTTGTTGTCATGGTCACCACCATTGGACACCGAATCTACCCGCCGAATCGAATTCGCAAACCATCCGTGCCGATCATGACTGTGCGTTTTGCAACTTTTTTGATCAGTTTCACGTTACACTCACAGTGTACTACCCACCAGAACCTTCTCTCATTGTTCTGTCGTGTTCATCTGATCAACCAGTTTCTGCTGTCAGGACCTGCTTGATTCCGACTGCTCGCGGCCCTCCTGTTGTCGCCGCGTAGCACCACTTGCAGTGCGTTTTCTGCATCCGGGATCTGTTGTTGCGCAGTTAGACAGCATTCAACCATTGAACGGTGATGTTTGCCCAAACGGCGATGAATCAAGAAGTCTGAATTTTGCAACGAACGTTTGCGATTTCGATTCATTGTTGACCGGGGTTTTTAGCCAGACGATGTCTTTCGCTTTGAGATCGAATGAAACTCTCGTAGCGCGAAAGGCGACTTTTTCGGCAAACGTCCCCGCTCTATCGCTTCCGTGTCACCGTGCAGTCAATGCAATGCAATGCAATGTCGTGTGTGCGATGAATTCTGTTCTGCCTGGCAATGATCCGTGTTGATGAGAATTTATTTCTCCTCGGGCTATTGTCGGCTCGATGGAATGCTTTTTGAAACCGCCGCTTCGCAATAGCTGGCGTGTGCGCATTTCCCAAGCATTTGGCTTGGCTTTTCAAAATCAGCTTTTTTAACAATCTCATTCCCCCCAACTACATCCATGAAAGTTCGACAGTTTTTGTTCTGGTTGGTGCAAGTTGCGAATTACGACTTCTGCCCTAGTGTGAACGGTGCGGTGGGGCTGCTCAAGCAGCCACTGGGCTGGGTGGTGAGTGCGATCGCAGCTTCGTTGTTGGTTGGTTTGTTGATCGGCCCACAAGGTTACATCATGGCGTTGTCGTTTCTGGCGTTGCTTGTTCTAGGGTTGGCGTGGCCATGGATTTCGATGAAACGTATTCGCTGCCATTTGTTATTGCCTGATCAGCGAGTGGAAGAGAACCAAAACCTGGAGATGATTTTTAACGTGAAGAATTATTGGCCGTTGCCCGTTTTTGGGCTGATGGTTAAAGGGGAATTCTTGCAAGAAAACGAAGGGGAAGAACCGATTGCGTTTTCGCTAAAACGAGTTGCAGCGTGGTCAGAATCTAAATTTCGAATCCCGATAACTCCTAGTCGAAGAGGCAAGTTGCCAACGGGGAAAGTAACTGTCTCCAGTGGTTTTCCTTTTGGTTTAATGGACATTTCCAAAACCGTCGATGCCTTGCAGTCGACGGTTGTCTGGCCAACCTGCGTGCCGCTGGACGGTTTTCCGATTTCAGAATCAACCCGGTGTTTACTGCAAGGAGCATTGCGTGATCGATCTGGCGACTTGGGCGATTCGATTGGCGTGAGAGCCTATCGTAACGGTGACCGCTTGCGGAATATTCATTGGGCTCAATCCGTGCGTTCGCAAACGCTAATGGTTCGTGAACGCCAGTCAATTGCTTCCACGGGAGCGACCGTGCTGATTGACTTGTCGCCGGCTGATCATGAAGGGCAAGGCACCGGCAGCAGTTTTGAGTGGACGATTCGAATCGCGGCAAGTATCTGCAAGCACCTGCATGAAACACATTCTCCCGTGCAAGTTGTTAGCTTTGGTTTACCAAGACAAACGCAGACAAGTGAAGACAACCGAAACGGAATTCGTCCCGTCATGGATTTCTTGGCGAACCTGCCAACGTTCGCCGACGCTATAAAATTATCCGAGTTTTCGGATGGGCGATGCAGTGAATCCGTGGATGCTTATGCGAATTCAAACTACGGTTATCTGTTCGCAATTGGATCGAATCGGTCAATGCAAATTCAGTCGGCTGGCCTGCGTGAGCGTGCGTCAAATATTACACCGGTCATCGTTGATGTTAATAGGTTCAAAAGCGACGACGAGCTTCCATTGTTTGGACGATCCTCAGAAGCGTCGATTTCGCATGAAAGTCGGGCGAGCAACCGTAATGCCATTTTGCTAGAAACGCCGCAGGCAGCGACTGAAGAATTGGTTAGCGGTTGGAATCGGAGTTTCAGCGATGCAAACTAGTTCCAGTGTCAATGTAAAACCGACGCCCGCCGCCGTGAAGACTGTGCCTGTCACTAGTAATGCTGTCAGCACTAGCAGTGATCTTGTGCCCCGCACTGGCGTGCTTGTGATGTCGTTTTTGGCGATGGTAATCGTGCAAATGTTCCGTAGCGGACATTCAACTTCGATAACGATTCTCGTTGCTGAAGTGGTAATTTTTTCAGCTTTGCCTTGGATCGTTTATGGTGTTTTGCGGCACCGATACAAGCCCCATTCTCAATGGCGATTTACTAAAACAACCACCTACGGTTTTCAATCGGGCGCGATCCTGGTTGCGATTTTGGTGATTCTTTGGCATGTCGCAATTCGCCCTTTCGGCTACGGGGACGCCACTGAGATTGCCGCTTTGATAACCATGCAAAGCGTTGGTTGGTACTTGGCTGTTTTCTCGAAGGTGCCAGGGTTCGAAAAGACCAGCGCTATTTTTAGCGGAGCAATCGTGTTTTTCGTGTGTTGCATTGCCAATGAGTGGAAGACTTTTCTGGTTGCAGGTTTGTTTTCTTTTGTGGGTTTATGGTGGCTACTGGGGCATTACTGGGATCGGTTGGATGCCAAAGCGATCACTGGGGATTCACGGTCACTCAAATTGCACGGTTCGGTAGTTTCTTTAACCATGCTGTGTTTAGTCTTAGTCGCTTGCCTGTCGGCTGCGATTCCTTTTTCAAAAAACGGAATTTCGCTGGCAGGGTTCATGCCGTTTTCGGGCGGTAAGAAAGGGACAATGAGCGAGTTCGCAATTTCTGGAATCGGTGATGGCAATATGCTGACCGCTGGTGACAATGCGACAACGACCGGAGCGGTTGACTCTGACCAATTCATTGAGGGGGCCAAACCTTCGCTGTACGACATTTTGTCCGAACGCTATGAGGGGCCCATTATGAAAAAACAGCGTCGTAGGAAGGCCGTTTCTTTGACCGGGCTCGCCAAGCACATGCACGACCCGAAACGATCTGAGCAAGCAGGCCGAACGTTCCGTACTATGCGAAACTCGAAACAAGAGACGGACGCCGAGCTCAAGGATCGAGTTACGAAGGCTCTGTTTTTCGTCGAAGGCTCAGTGCCTGCGAGGTTTTCGATTAACAACTATTATCAGTTTGATGGTTGGGATTGGAGTTTGGTGCCCAGCGAATCGGAGTCCGGTAGGCCTGAGCTTGTAAAGCCTTTAAAAATCATTCGGAGCGATGAAGGTGAGCTGCCTGTATTTGAAATCAATCGCAATATCGCGAGCTATTTGACCGAACAAAGGATGCATCGGATCAAGGTCATGAGACTCGATTCGCGTGCGGTTCCAGCGCCGGCATTGATTCAGCGTTGGCATATACCGCTGTTTGATAGATTGGACATGTTTTTTTGGAACGACGCCAATCTGATTGAAATGGATGTCGAATCGATTCCGGCGCACACCATCATTGATATTCAGAGTTTAGTGCCCAACTATCACTTGCTGCGTGATACCGCGGGTTTACAGCCTGTCGCGTCAACTAGCGAATTAGCAAAATCTTGGCTGCTCCAAGTTCCTGAAAACGAATCGCAAGTTGCAATCCAAAACTTGACAAACGAATGGACCGAAGGCGTCACTCCCGGATGGATGCAAGTCGAAACAATTGTCGACCATCTGCGAAATGATTTTACTTTGAACCCAAATTGGGAAACCGACGAACATGCAGAAGATTCGGTCCGTTTGTTTCTCGATCAAGATGGTGGACCGTCTTACATGTTCGCGACAACCTGCGCGATGGCGTTGCGATCCGCCGGATACCGAACACGTATTGCCAGTGGGTTTCTAATTCAAAAGCACGACTATGATGCCAACGCGAGGCAATCAATCGTTGCTGCTGATAACCTTCACATGTGGCCAGAGGTATGCTTGGACGGAGAATTCTGGATTCCTGTGGAACCGACCCCTGGCTATCCCATTCCCTTCAGTACCCAAACGACATGGCAGTGGGTTACTGCTAATGCCTTGATGTTCTGGCATTGGATACTGGGAAACCCCATAACGGTAGCGTTGTTTAGCGGTTCTGTGTTGTGTGCAGTATTGTTTCGAGCTGAATTGGTTACGTCGTTGGTGTTTGGGTGGTGGTGGCTTATTCGAGTATTTTGGCCGCAACGGTTGTTGAAAACGACTCGACAGTTGATTGACCTTCGATTCTGGTTCGCAGGCGATCGACGCCCGGCCTCGCAGACAGTTTACGCTTGGTACACACGCGTCGAATCCAACGCGTTGGATGCCTTTTTTAAGCACTGGAATGCCAGAAACTACTCTGATAAACCAGCTTCCGATTCACATCACGAACTTGCGCTCACATGCCGCAGCGCCATCAGTTCTCTATCGCTTAAACGCATTAAAGATTTTCGCAGCGGCAATCAACCAAGTCTCCATTAAATGACTTTACAACAAACAACAAAAATGATGCATAGTTCGGAATCCACTTCTCAATCAGTCGCAGAATCGCAAGCGAGTATTCAATCGCTACGCCAGTGCCTCAATACAGCCTTGGTCGGCAAAGACGATGTTGTCGAGATGGTCATTGCGTGCGTGCTTGCTCAAGGACACTTATTGTTTGACGACTTGCCGGGACTTGGGAAAACGACGTTGGCAAAAGCTCTGGCTGCATCCATTGGAGGAGAATTCGCACGGGTTCAGTGTACACCTGACTTGCTTCCTACGGACATCTCTGGCTTCAATGTGTTCAATCAAAAAACGCAAGAGTTTGAGTTTCGACGTGGTCCCGTTTTCTCCGACCTTCTATTGGCCGACGAGATCAATCGTGCTACGCCCAGAACGCAAAGTGCCTTGTTCGAAGCCATGGCCGAGCGGCAAGTCACGATCGATAATCATACGATGCCCCTGTCGCCTACCTTTTTTGTGATTGCGACTCAAAACCCAATTGAAAGCCACGGGGCTTATCCTTTACCCGAAGCTCAACTTGACCGTTTTGCAATTAAATTGAGCATCGGTTATCCTTCTCGCACTGACGAAATGGCGATGTTGGCAAGCAACATTGGGAATGCGTCGCTTGCCGATACGCAACATTCGGTGCTTAGCTTGAATGAACTAAGCCAGCTTCAAGCTGCCGTTAAAAGTATTGAAGTCACCGAATCGATCCGTGGTTACTTTGTCGATCTAGCAACTGCAACTAGGCAGCATTCGGAAGTCGAAATTGGATTGAGTCCGCGCGGTGTGATTATTTGGCAGCGAATGGCACAAGCTTGGGCATACTTGCAGGGTCGTCAATTCGTTATACCAGATGATATCAAGACGGTTGCTCAACCGGTCTTGCAGTTGCGAATCGCGAACAATTCTCGCAATAACGATTCGATCATTGATGAAATTATTAATTCTGTCGAAATACCAGGAATGTAAAATGAAGTCTATTAACAGTTTGACAATCGGTCTCTTTGTCGTCACTGCACTATTGGTTGGTTGCGAAGGTGAATCGAAACAAGCGAATTCAAACCTGAAAAACGCAGTTTCGAGTTCACATCCGAAGTTGTACAAACCAAAAACGTTTTCAGCGGCGACTCAACGGCTCAAGCAGATCCATGAGTCGCTGATAGCGGATGGCGATTTTCCTGATCCAGTTAAGGTTGAATACGTCGAAGTGGTGCATGGCCATGGTCCATCAGCCCATTCGCATTTCTATTCTGCCGCTAGTTATCAGGCGAATGAAAACGGCCAGGGACACGGTGAGTATTTGAATGGACGCAGTGAAGCAGAGGAAAGCGTGAAACATCATTCAATGGAGGTTGGCTTGCGAACAGAGCTGGCCGATGTCATCGTTTGGTTGCCAAAAATTGCTGCCAAATCCAATCTTAGTGAGGCGGATTGGAAGTCGGTTGATTCGATTTCGAGTCAACTGACCAAGATTGTTGGTGAGATAGGAGCAGACTTACCGGACGCTTCGTTTCGTGATGCTTGGAAATTAAAGTCGGATGAAATAAAAACCGCATTGGACAAAGTTCAAGCGATCAATGATTCCGTGGGAGCAGCAAAGTGATTGAATACTACCTTGCTGGTGCCGCGCTGCGGGGCACTCAGGTTGTGATGGATGCGGCGATTTGGATTGCGTTTGGTTGTTTTATCGCGGCAATCTTTCGCAGTATGCTTGGTCCCGAGAAAACCCGAGCGTTGTTTGGCAACCAAAGCCGGTATGGTCTGTTGATTGGCTGGGGGATCGGTATGTTGCTGCCCGTCTGTTCGCTGGGCGTGATTCCAGTCGTTCGGGAGCTTCATCGATCTGGTGTCAAGCAGGGAACGATTATTGCGTTCGGTTTGACAGCGCCGTTGTTTAATCCGCTTTCGATCCTGTACGGACTGTCGCTTTCAGATCCGATCGCGATTATTGCTTTCAGTGCTGCTGCAATGTTGGTGGTGACAGGACTGGGTATTGTTTGGGGGAAATTCGTTGCCTCCGACGCCGCAACAGACGTCGTGGACGCCGACAATGAAGTAAACACCATTGCAACGTCGGGCGTTCGAAGATCAGTCTCCGTCATTCATAGCGCTTCAACGGAGCTGAGTAGTTGGTCTTTGGTGTTCATTGTGATGGGCGTATTGGCATCAGCTGCCACCTCCGTTGCTTTTGAGCATGGGGCGCTTCAAGGCGAAACAGAACCCGACAAGATTCTTGCGCCCGTATTTATGGCTTGCTACGTGACGCCTGTCTATTCGACACCGCTTTTGGCGATGAGCCAGATTGGTGGTATGTTCCAGCACGGCAATTCGGTTGGCGCGGCGTTCTCGCTGTTGATTCTTGGTGCAGGAGTCAACATCGGGCTGCTTTGCTGGTTTGGGGCTGCGTTCGGATTAAAACGAGTGGCGTTGTTTTTTGGTCTTTTATTGTCAATGACGTTGGCTTTGGCGTATGCGATGGACAAACCACTTTATCCAAAGGGTGTTACTCCTGCGGGACATACTCACGCATTTGATGTTTACACTCACCCCTTTCACAAAACGCAATCGGGATTTTGGCAGGCAGCCGGGAAAGACATTGCTGAACATCACGAAAAAAATAAATCTCACGGGGTAAAACTACTGGGAGTACTTGCGTTGGTGGGGATCGTTTTTCGTGGTGTTGAGT
>CAZORR010000121.1:0-9036 GCA_964582115.1 uncultured Pirellulaceae bacterium | reverse complement strand
ATACAGAATCCAAGCCACTCGGCAATCGAGTCGTTGAATTTCAGGTCACGGATCGATTGTTTTCGGACTACCACGGTGCAACTCGCTATGCCTTGCGGGCTCGAGGGTCAACGATGTTGTTGCAGTCAAACGTTGCTCCGGTGTTGGTCCGATCCGAACGAATTGAGATCGACCGGAATGAGAGAATTCATACGAAAAAGGAAGCTGTGATTCAAGCAAAAGTTGCGGTTGGCCGTCGCTAGCGAATTCTGAAACAAGTTCATACGGCTAAGCCAAATCAAACAAAATTAAGCCTTGATTTTTGGTGCGGAACAGTCGAATAATGGCGTCAGCTCTCGAAGGTAAAACTTAAGTTTAGACCCATATTTGCCGAGAATTGAGAGTATGGGTTTATTAACGGGCTACTAGTAAGTAGTGTGTTGGGTTCTCTAGTCGATTCTTTTTTGCACCAAAGCCGCTTTCAACTATGTCACGAACGATCGCCATCGGAGATATACACGGTTGTGCAACGGCTTTGGATGCGCTGTTAACCGAAATACAGCCAACTCAACAGGACACGGTTATTGGAATCGGCGATTATGTTGATCGCGGTATGGAGTCTGCGCGGACGATTGACGTTTTGATCAATCTGGTTAGTAAGACAAAATTTGTTCCGTTGATCGGCAATCACGAACTGATGATGTACCACGGGCTCTACGGTGAAAAAAGCGATCTCGAGTACTGGTACCAGCATGGCGGGAATGCGACTGTGGCCAGTTATGGTGGGCGAACCGAGAATATTCCGCAGCATCATCTTGCGTTTCTGAGCCACTGCGTTCGCTTTTTCGAGACCGACACGCACTTCTTTGTTCATGCGAACTATGAACCAAACGTTATGCTGGCCGAGCAGCCAGATGAAGTGATCTTTTGGAAGCATTTAAAAGTGTCGGTTCCACCGCCTCATGCGAATGGCAAGATCGCTGTTGTCGGGCATACACCTCAGCCTGACGGCGACGTGTTGAATCTCGGTCACATTTTGGGGATCGATACCTACTGTTACGGTGACCAATGGTTGTCCGCGGTGGATGTCGATTCCGGCATGATTTGGCAAGCGAACAATCGCGGGAATCTTCGGACCGCCAAAGTCGAAGACGGTCAGCCTGGTTTTGCTGGCGACATTTGATTCGCCGCAAAGTTGTTAAGCGGTCGACATAGGGATCGGCGTAAACTGGTGGCTTATCTGCCTTCGAGCAAACGGTCGCCCAGGAAGTCTTCTAGTTCGGCGATGGCCAAAATCTTTTGGCGTGTTTGCTGCGGGTCGTACGTGACACGGCGGAACTCGATTTCATCGCCATCAAAAATTACGTAGCTACTTCGCGGGTCGCCGTCGCGAGGTTGGCCGACGCTGCCGACGTTGATCATCAACTTTTGATCGCCGATCTTATATTGATTGCTAATTTCTTCTGGCGAGTAGAAACGGAGGTTTTCTGTGAACACACCAGGAACGTGCGTGTGTCCTTGAAAGCAGATCCCTTGGATGAAACCGAAAATCCGTTCGATTTTTCGTTGGTTGTAGATGTCCTCCGGGAATACGTACTCGTTCAATGGGCTGCGTGGTGAACCGTGAACGAACATCGTGTTACCCTCGCGATGAGTCCGAGGTAGTCTGGCGATAAAATCCCAGCGAGCACGTGCGGCATCGGTGTGTTCGTGTTCGATTTGTTGCCGAGTCCAAAAGACCGCGGATTCGGCGCCTCGACTGAAGCCGTCGGGGTCAAACAAGGCTCCGTTGTCGTGGTTGCCCAATAAGTTGAGCTTAAACTTCATGCATTGTTCAATGCACTCGCGAGGGTTGGGGCCGTAGCCGATGATGTCGCCCAGACAATAAACGTCGTCAACTTGCTGTCCCTCGATGTCTCGAAGGACTTCTTTGAGTGCGTCTAAGTTGCCATGAATGTCGCTCAAGATTGCGAGTCGGGCCACGAGATGAATTCCTTGTGTCTCTGTAAACGCCAACCGAAGCAAGCGGCGTTCACGTAGAGATTGGTTTGATAAGCTGTTGGAGGTAGGAAAAGTTAACGACCCGAAATCAAGCGATCGCCCAGCATGTTGTCCAAGTCGGGGATCCCATAAATTTTGCTGCGGGTTCCTTCGATGTCGTAACTGACCCGATAGTATATCAAAGTTTTGGCATCGTCATCAGCAACAACGAAGCAGGATCGGGGATTGCCATCACGAGGTTGTCCGACACTTCCGACATTGACCATGCACTTTTCGTCTGTCAAATCGAAATGATGGTCGCGATCTTCTGGCGTTAAAAAAGTTCCGCTTGGATAGAACACGCCTGGGATGTGAGTGTGACCTTGAAAACAGTACTGGTCAAAGCGTCCCATCAACAGGTCCAAGCGATCACGTTCGTAAACGGTTTCTGGAAAAACATATTCGTTGGTTGGATCGCGTGGCGAACCGTGAACGAACAGGAACTTGCCTTCATCGTGACGGCGAGGAAGCTCGCCCAAGAAGTCCCAGCGAGCATCGGCTTGCTCGGAAACCGAAGTGTCTTTTTCGAGTTGTTCACGCGTCCAGTAGATTGCTTTGGAGGCGACTGGGTTGAAACCTTGCGGATCGAAAATGGCTGCTTGATCGTGGTTACCAAGGATTGTCACGTGACAGCGTTTCATGACCATGTCCAAACACTCAAGCGGGTTTGGGCCGTAGCCGATGATGTCCCCCAAGCATATAATTTGGTCGATTTTCAGTTCGTCGATTTTTTTCAGAACAGCGGTCAACGCTTCAAAGTTGCCGTGGATGTCGCTTATAATTGCCCGCTTCACTGAAAAGCCTTTGGGTGAGAATTGTTTATGTGTCCGTATAGTGTAAAAATATCGGCGGAACCTTGCAATTGATCCATTGGTCAACAATCTAATCTTTCAATCAGTTTATTTAGGAGGCCACCGCAGGTGCCATCCCTCGCGATCAATACATCCGCCAATTTCGTTTCGTTAGCATTGCTGGACGGGAAAAACGTGCTTTTGGAACTGGATTCGCGGTCTGACTTCCAGCTTGAGGGTTCGAAGTCCGCAAATCAGGGGGCTGTTGCGACTAGTGTTCCTGCCGGGGCAAATGATCAATTGCCTGCTGGTTACACGAAAAAACGCTCAAAACGTGGCCAAGCGACTCGTCGAGTCTTTCCGCCGGGCGCCTCGGTGATGCTGGCCCCGATGTTGCAACAGATGTTCAAGCAACATCAATTGCAGGCCGGTGACTTAGATCTGATTTGCCTATGCAACGGTCCAGGTATGTTTACCGGGCTTCGAGTTGGTGTTGTAACCGCAAAAGCTCTCGCTTATGCCGGTAATGTTGATTTAGTTGCCGTTGACGCGCTCGATGCCATCGCAGCTCAGACTTTTGCGGGCCTGCCGGAGGCGACTGAGTCAATTCTGCACGTGGCGATTAATGCTCAGCGACAACAGTTATTTACAGCACAGTTTCGTCATTTTGGCCCGTGGCGGATTGAAAAGCATGTGTCGGATCAAATTGTCGACCAAAGTCAGTTTGTTGAAGGCCTTGGGACAGATGATTGGGTTACCGGTGCTGGGCTTAAACCAATTACGGAAACAATCGCTGCCGCCGAGCCTGAGGTAAGGATTGTGCCCCCTGAAAGTTGGGAGCTTTCGGCGGCGTCTGTGGGGCAAGTCGGTTCAGCAATGTACGCGGCGGGCCATCGAGATGATTTTTGGAAGGTCGAGCCACTGTATTTTCGGCCTAGTGCGGCTGAGGAGGTGCGTTTGCAGAAGGCCTTGGACGGCGGGCTGCATTGATTGCCAGAATATGTCGATTGCTCATCAAATCGACCAAACAAACACGTTTTTTTGACGTAGAAAAATGGTCTCGGCGTTGCCTGATGGCTGTTTTAGGCAACAATGACTTTTCCCAACAAAAAACAACTAAACATATATTTGAATCGAATTAGCCAAGGAATATCTGATGAGTACTAAATCAATGTTAACTTTTGTCGTCGCAATGATGGCAAGTGTCATTTTCGCTGTCGGCTGCCAAGAGCCAGTCAGTGATGGGGATGGGCATAGTCACGATGGGCACAGTCATAGCCACGGCGACCATGATCACGACCATGCCGATTGCGACTGTGGCCACGACCATGGTGATGGCAGCAGCGACAAAGCAGATGACGACCATCCGCCGCATGGTCCAAATCATGGGCATCTGTTTGATTTGGATTCGGATGAATTCACTTGTGAATGGTGTCAGTACCAAGACAACAATGTGATTCGTTTCTACTTGCTCGATGGTAAGGCTCAGTCGCCCAAGCCGTTAGTGGTCGAAAAGTTTTTGGTTAAGCCACTGGTTGGAAGTGAAGGCGAACCGTTCGAACTTGAACCAGAAAATGTTGATCCTGAAGGCGCCGCTCATTCGTTCATGCTGGACGAAATTTTGCTACGAACCGCGATTCCACTGGGCGTGGAAATTGAAATTGTGATGGACGGAAAAACATTGACCGGTCAGATCAAAGCTCACGAGCCACTGGATCACTAAACCTTTGGGTTTCAATTAAACCTTTTGGTTTCAGTGTTTGATACAGGCAAACAATTACGCCTCGGATGGTTTTATCCGAGGCATTTTTTATGCGCTACGCAACGACGCCGTTGACTAACCGAATCGTGTGATCGGATTTTTCGGCCAGCGAATCATCATGGGTCACCATGATCACGGTCAGGTTCTCGTTCTTCCGAAGTGCGGCCAAGCAATCCAAGACTTCGCGACCATTTTCCGCGTCCAAGTTTCCGGTCGGTTCGTCAGCCAGTAACACTTTCGGATCTGAAATCAACGAGCGAGCAATCGCCGTCCGTTGCATCTCGCCGCCGGAAAGTTCACTTGGTTTGTGTCGCATACGGTGCCCGAGGCCAACCATCTCGAGTAGTTCGGTCGCTCTGGCTTTGTAGGCCTTTTTGTTTCGCAGGTACGTCCAAAAACCGTCTTGAACCATCTTCGGTACCAAGACGTTTTCCAGCGTCGTTAGTTCTGGTAGTAAGTGATAGAACTGAAAGATCATCCCAAACTCACGGTTGCGAATTTGTTCTTTAGCGCGAGATGGAAGATTGTCAATTCGCTGGTCATTGTAGAAAATTTTCCCATGATCAGGTGCGTCTAACGTGCCCAGTAGATGCAGCAGTGTGCTTTTGCCGGAACCGGATGTGCCAATGATCGTGGTAAAGTCGCCCGCTGGAATCGACAGATCAACGCCTTTTAGGACTGGGACCTCCAGTTTTCCTTTGCGGTAACTTTTTCGCAAACCGCTGACCGTAATCACAGGTTTCGTATTTTTAAACTTGTGATTAGGTGTGGGCACCTTGGTACTCCCAGTTGACAATGTTGTGGGAGGGATGGTTGATTCAGCTAACTTATTCATACCGTAGTGCCTCAACTGGATGTAGGCGAGCTGCCCGGAGTGCCGGAAGCACGCTGGCTAAAACCGCAATCAGGATCGCGCCCAAGCCAACTAAAGCTACCATCGTCGGACTAACCATCGTTGGAATCTCGCTGAAGTAATAAAATTCTGGATCAAAGACCTCTTGGCCTGTCAGCCAACCGACGAGTTCGGCGATGTCATTGATGTAAGCCACGAATAGCAGGCCGATCGCGATACCGACTCCTGTTCCAACTGCCCCTAGGGACATTCCGTAGCCAAGGAAGATTGACATCACTCCACGGCTTGGTGCGCCGAGTGCTTTCAAGATTCCGATGTCGCGGGTTTTTTCTACCACGATCATGAAGAACGTTGCCAAAATGCCGAACCCCGCGACGGCGATGATCATGAACAGCAAGATGTTCAAGATCGTTAGCTCCATTTGAATGGCACTTAGCAATGGGCGTTGTGAGTCTTGCCAAGTACGAATGTTCAATGCGAATTGGGTTGGCGGAAAGCGTGCGAGCAAACGGTCGCGAACTTCGTCGAGGTCCGCGCCTTCATTCAGTTTGATTTGGATCGCGGACACGGCGCCTTCGCCGGTTAACGGATCAACCATACCACGTAGTTTTTGTAGTTCTGACAGTGGTACAAAGGCAAAGCTTGAATCGTACTCGTGCATGTTGGACGAATAAAAGTCAGCGATGGTGAAGTTTTCGATCACGGGTTTGGCTGCACCGCCGGAAAGAAATGTCATTTGTACGTCGTCGCCTGGATTGACCATGTAGATTTCAGTCAGTGATCCGTCGTGTTCTCGCATTTTCCGTTCGGAGATGCCCAGCCCTAGAATGATTCCTGTGTACTGGTCTCGCGCCGGATTGAATATTTCGTCAGCGGTTAGTTTTTTCCGACGACCCATGTGAGGGTCGAAAGGCGCGAGCTCGACCGTTCCGTCATTCTTAGCCGCAAAATGATCGGGAGCGTCGCCATCGGTTTTGTTGTTGTACAGCGCCTCAACGTCTGGAGCGGTTTTTGGCAATGCCGCAAATTTGTTAGTTGGAGTCGCAGGGCTTTCGGGTGGGGGCTCTTGGATCAATCGCCCATCTGCTGAATAACCGGATGACGACGCTTGATCCGCCATGGCTCGTTTAGCTTCTTGGTCGTACAGGCTTTCGTATTCACGTTTTAGTTTCTCTAGTTCTTGCTTCTGGCGGAATTTTTCGCGGCGATATTTCCAACCAGCATTATTGAATTTAGAGTACCCAGTTTCTTCCAATGCGAACGAGAATTTTTCTTTTTTGATGTCGTTGGTTAGGTACGGTTCGAAATCGGTGACCTTGCCAAAGGTTTCGTCATCGATGCCCAGTAACATCACGTGTTGAGTCCATTGTCGGTCGTTGAAGTTGAACGAAATCAAGGCGTTGCTGCGAACGACGGAGGTGAGTTCTTTGAGGTCGTCACCGACTACTTCGCGGACTTCTTCGATAAACGCTTTGGGTTCTTGGATGTCCGATAGCAACGGAGCGGAAATCTCCACATCCGAGAGGATCCCATGGATGCGGCTCTGCATTTGATCGACGAAACCAGCCATGACGCTGTTAACGACAATCAATGTCGCAACGCCCAGTGTCACACTGACGATCGAGGCGAGCGCAATAAAACGAGTCTTGAGGTATCTCCAAGACAGCAACAGTTTGTACATCCGCCGGTCCTTGGCAGGGAAAATATTAACGTAATTCTTTCTTTAAGCAAAACTCTAGCGTTTTTGCAAAAAATCTAAAACGTCAATAACTGCGACTTTTGCTGACTCACCGATTATCACGGCAAGCTTTTGACGGCGGAGGACCGTTTTCCGCCCCAGACTGGATTGTCATATCGGTGTTTGTAGGGGCAAACCTAGTACTAACCTATGTGACGGGCAAGGGTCCATCCTACGAAGGTACTCGGCTTGCGGCTTGCCTTTACTGGGTTAGCAAGTTCACTTCGGCGAGATTAGCCTAAAGGTACTACTACGAACACAGCACGTAAAAAATGCTAGGCTTGTTCGTCGATTTGAGTTTCTAGGAAACGAGCCAAGCGATGGAAATCGCTGTTGGTGTCAATGTAGCGAACAAGTGTGACGAGCGTTTCAGGATCGACCAATCGTTCGAATGGTTCGTAGTGTAAGTCAAGTTGACCGGAAACACTGACCATCACACCGTTAAGGCCTTCTTCGACAAGGGCTCGGAAAGCGCCAACGCCTAGTTGGCTACCGAGCATCGCATCGAACGCATGTGGTTTTGCGCAACGGGCTTCGTAGCCCAGTTGCAGGCCTTTGACTGCTCTTGGACCACCGGTTCGTTCGGTGTATTTGGCTTTGACCGCTTTGGCCATGATGTTGTGCAGGCTAACGGCGGTGATGTTGATGTGGCCATGGTCGTCGCGCGAGATGCCTTCGACATAGTTGTACGGCAAGTACTCGGCCAACCCTTCGGCGATCACAATCACGCCATAGTGTTTCCCAGCGGCTTCACGAGCGAGCATGGTTTTTACGATCCGATCCGAGACGGCGTCCATGTCCATGCACTGTCGAGTTTTCGAGTTTCCTTGAGAGTCCGTGTATTGCTCGTCGATCAAGTAGCCCGCTTTTACGTCTTCGATGCTGATGACCAGACTGGCTTCTCCAGCGATGGCCGCACCGTAGGACAACCAGCCAGCGGACCGGCCCATCGTCTCACACAGGAAGTACGCTCGAGTGGCTTCCGCGTCGTGCATCAGCGTGCGAATTTCGGTCGCTAAGAAATCGACTGCAGTGAAAAATCCGAACGTGAAATCGATACCGAAATAATCGTTGTCGATTGTTTTGGGCAGGTGAACAACGGGCATGATTTTTTTGTCGCTGCGGTTCTGTTGCTGGTGCAATTTGAATTTGTTCGCAGTTTTAAGAGTGTCGTCGCCACCGATCGAAATCAACGCGTCCACGCCGATGGATTGCAAGCCTTCGCAAACTCGTTCCATCGGAGCACATTTGTCTGCGTCATTTAAGTCTTCAGGGCAACTGATGTGTTTGCCTGGATTGGTGCGAGCAGTACCGATCATGATGCCTTGGCTACTACGCGTACGACGCAACACGGCGCTATTCAAGACGATGTAGTCCTTACCTTCTTTAAGCGGTTGCGAAGGATCGAAGTCTGCCAAGTTGCTGTAGCCGTGCTTGATACCAACGACTTCAACGCCCGCTCGCACGAACGAAGTCGCGGCAGCAGAGATAACTGCGTTGGCCGCTGGGGCTGGGCCGCCAGCGAACAAGATTGCAATTCGTTTAAAGTCCGATTGTGCGATGTTGGTTGAAAGAGTGTTAGCCACGGCAATCCTCGTCGTAGTTAAAGTTTAAATTGGGAATATTTAAAGCGCCGTCTGAAATCGGGCCGTCTAAGGGGAGAGGAACGGTCCGGCAGATTCAAATGCGATTCGTTGTAAAATGTTATTTTCAACCGGACATTTTAGAAAAACTACGGCCAATTGGATACGGGTAATCGATGGGCAGTGGAACTTGAGGCGGTTTTGGCGAGCTGAGATTACCGGTTGGGGTGGAAAGAACTTAGCGTGCTTAGGGCGTCCGCTACACGGGATTTAGGGGAGCGTGCGCGTCT
>CAZORR010000120.1:0-9046 GCA_964582115.1 uncultured Pirellulaceae bacterium | reverse complement strand
TCTGGTTTAGGAAGTCGCAATGGTAACGAAGTGCCAGTTGGGTTTTAATGGCTGATATATTTCCGAAACAGTTGCGTTGGATTTTAAAAACGAGCGACTTGTACAAGTGTTTCGAAACAAAGAATACTCGCGTTTCGTTTCTGTTATCGATCAAAGGTTGAATCGTATGCCACGGCTTTGTAAATCGACGATCGCTTGACTGGCGGTTGTATAAAGAACCGCGTCCATTCCGGCGGCAATCGCGCCGGCTACATTTTCCGGTTTGTCATCAATGAAGAAGATTTCGTTGGCTGGATGGTTCGCGAGTTCGATCGCGTCAGAATATATCTTGGGGTCTGGCTTCATTGATTTGGATTCGTAGCTGACAATGAAGTCGCGGAAATTGTTGCTTAAAAATGAGTACTTATTGAAAACGTGTTCCCAATGCGCCGAACAGGTATTGGATAGGATTCCCATTGGGAACCCCACGGCAGCAAGTTGACCCACCAATGGCATCATCGACGTATTGAGGGAGAAAATATCGCTGCATGCAGTCAGGAAGTCTCCTTTGTTCGGCGCCCCGCCACTCGCCTGACAAAACTGTTCATGAAATTGATCGGCGTCCAGTAGTCCCGTTTCGAAAGAATCTTCTAGCCCTGAGTCGAACAAAATTGAATGCGCCGTTTCAGCGGAACAGTCACTGATGGCAGCAATTTGCTGGCAACCAATTTCGTGATCGAAATCCAGTAGCACTTTGCCGAGATCAAAATATAGGTATTTAATCGCCATTGAATTTCCTAAATTCACAAGGGATGCTCAAGTGTCTAATGACCCCGCGACGTCCGCTTTTACGTAGTAAGTGGTCAATTCGAAGCAGAACACAAACAGATAGAATATTATAATGCCATCATGATTTTCGTGGGAGAGAAGGCATGTGTGATGCTTACCATAGAATCAAATAATACCTCGTCAACAGCGGACCAATGGGAATTTTAATGACGTCAGATACGGATACGAAACCAAAGAATTTGAAACAATTGATTGACAGTGGCTGGCAATCAAAAACCGTAAAGCAGGAGATCCGGCAAAATTTCCTTCAGCAACTTGCCAACGGTGAAGAACTTTACCCAGGGATTGTAGGCTACGAAAACACGGTGATTCCAGAGATCAATATTGCGTTGCTCTCAGAACACGACATGCTGTACTTGGGAGAAAAAGGCCAAGCGAAGAGTCGCTTGATGCGAGGGTTGGTTCGTTTCTTGGACGAGTACATACCTTACTTAGATCTCGACGAAGCTCCGTTTCACGAAGACCCACTTAATCCGCTCAGCAAAGTCGCTAAAGATTTTCTCGCTAATACAGATCCCGATCAAGTGCCTATCAAATGGTGGCATCGAGAAGATCGTTACGCCGAACGACTTGCTCCGGGAACCAAATTTGCGGATATCATCGGCGAGATCGATCCTGCAAAGCTCGCTGGCGGCGTCAGCATGTCGACTGAAGAGGCATTGCACTTTGGGTTGATTCCTCGCATGCACCGTGGCATCTTTGCGATCAACGAACTTCCGGAACTTGATGAGCTAGTCCAAGTGGGTTTGTTCAATATTTTGGAAGAACGCGATGTGCAAATTCGTGGCTACCCGGTGCGTTTTGAAATTGACGTGATGATCCTGTTTTCCGCGAACCCTTCAACTTACAACCGCAGCGGAAAAGTCATTCCGCAGCTTAAGGACCGGATCGGTAGCATGATTCGAACTCACTACCCGATCGATCGTGATCAGGGGATCGAAATTACCGATTCCGAATGCGGCGTTGATTTGGGTGGCGATTTCCCAGTAGCCGTACCGTACTTCATGAAAGAAATCCTCGAGCAAATCACGGTGCAGGCGAGAAAGTCCAAATACGTGGACCAGCAGTCCGGCGTTTCGGCTCGTTTTAGTCTCGCCAATTACCGTACCATGATCGCGAGTGCTCGCCATCGCGGCGTGCTGCTTAATGAAAAGCCTTCGGTCCCGCGGATCAGCGACTTGGGGCACTTATACACATCGGCCCTAGGCAAGCTAGAGCTCGATTTGATGGGCAGTCACCAAATGACTGAAAACCAAGTGTTGGATTCGATTATTGCCGAAGCGATCCAAGTTGTGTTCGCCGAATACGTGAGCGAACATGGATTAGAAGAGATCGCAGAAATCTTTGGCAAGGGCGTCAAGGTTGAAACGGGGGACATGATTCCGTCTGCCGAGTACGCCGCGCGATTGAAAAGAGTCCCGCCTGCGTGGGAAAAAGCGTTTGAAATCAACGCCTCAACTGATGATGCAGTACGTGCGTCGTGTGTCGAGTTTATTTTAGCCGGTTTGTATTCGATGGATAAAATTTCTCGGAGCCAGCACAATGGTCAAGCCAGTTTCGAAATATAGTTTTTAAAGTAGGTTTAAATTCACCAACGCTGCTTTAGAGATTCGGCAAACCAACATGACTAACAAAAAAAACATTGGCGGGATCGTCCAAACGTACATCAAGTACGATCCGATGAAATTTCCCAGCCCAACACAACCGCCACCAGATTTTGTGACGCCGTTGATGGAACAGATGTTGACGTTCGGTTCGCGTCGCCAGCTTACCGAAGAGGAACTGGCGAGGGCGGTACGGTTGGATCCATCGCAATTCAAAAATCTGGGTCCTGGGATTGAACAGATCCAAAAGATGCTTGAAGAGCGAAAGCGACGAATTTTAGCGACCTATGAAACTAAAACGGTCGTTAAGAAAGCAAAAAAAGCGTTTCACAAGCTTGCTAAAAATCAACCAGAAGGTCAATCGATCCCCGAACACTTATCTGAATTCTACAAAGAAGCAATTCAGCAGGAGCAGTTTTACGATCTTGAGCGAATTTACTATGACGTAGGAGACGATTCTTCGCCGTTGTCGCAGTACATTTTGCAACTAATGGCTCGACTGGGAAACAAGTACCAAGTCGATGAACTCGCCGCGAATTATCATTTCACAGGCGATCAATCGCTAACGATTCCTGAGGCATTGGATGTTAAAGAGGAACTGGAGAAGATCGACGAATTATTGCAACAGCTAGAACAAGCCAAAGAAACCGCTCAGATCGCGATCTTGGACATGGACGCACTGGGCGAATTCATGGACGAGGAAACGATGCACTCGTTGGAAGAGATGAAACGATTGATCGAAAACTACGTCAGAGAAGCCGCTGAACGCCAAGGCCTTGAGTCACCCGATGGAGCGTTTCAGTTAACGCCTCAAGCGTACCGAGTATTTCAAGGAAAACTGTTGGCGAAAATCTTTGACCAGCTGAAAGAATCAAAAACTGGCCGCCATCAAGCTAACATTTCTGGCGAAGGCGCGGTTGAATTGCAGGCAACCAAACCCTACGAATTTGGCGATTCGTTGACCAATATGGACATCCCGCAATCGTTTATTAATGCGATGCTGCGTGGCGAAAACAAATTACCCATCCGTCTCAAATCCGAAGACATTGAAATCCATAAGACTCGCAAAAATCCCAAGTCTGCGACGGTAGTCGTCATGGATATGAGTGGATCGATGCGTTACGACGGGCAATACGTGAATGTTAAACGGATGGCGTTGGCGTTAGATGGTTTAATCCGCAGCGAATATCCCGGCGACTATTTGAATTTCGTTGAGATGTTTACGTTTGGCAAGGTTCGTCGGCGAGGCGAGATTATCGATATGATGCCTAAGCACGTGACCATTCACGACCCAGTCGTGCAACTTAAAGTCGATATGAGCCGAACGGATGTTAGCGAGCACATGGTGCATCAGCATTTCACCAACATTCAACATTCTTTGCGGTTATCAAGACAGCTTTTGGCGGGCCAAGACACGCCCAACAAACAGGTGATCCTGATTACCGACGGATTACCGACTGCTCATTTTGAAGACAACACGTTATTCATGCTGTATCCTCCACATCGGGCGACTGAAGAAGCGACCATGCGAGAGGCGGCGATCTGCGCCAACGAGGGGATTACGATTAACACGTTTTTGGTTCCAAGCTGGTCTCAATCCGAAGATGATATTCGCTTTGCACACCGCCTAAGCGAGCAAACAGCCGGACGAGTGTTCTTTACGGCCGGCGGTAATTTGGATCGATTTGTTGTCTGGGATTACCTGAGCCGAAAACGTGAGATATTGTAACTGTTTTAAGGCACTCTAATTTTTCGACTAAAACGCTGTAAGAGTGGCAAGCGGCCTAACAGGCAAAAAGCTAACCAAATTCGTCGTAACTCTACAATTTGAAGTCGATCTGGGGTTCTTGGGAATGAAATCAAAGGGTATTTGCTGTATGATTTGGACATCGACTAAATCTAGAGATTGAAACTCCATGCGTTGCCCATTTTGCCAAGAAGATAACGACAAAGTCACGGATTCGCGTGCCGGCGAAGATGGTTACGTGATTCGGCGTCGCAGGATGTGTCTAAACTGCAATAAGCGTTTTACGACGTTCGAGCGAGTAGCCGAACTTGATTTGCGAGTAGTGAAAAAAGACGGTTCAAGAGAAACCTTTCAACCGGAAAAAATTCGCAAAGGCATTGAGCGTGCATGTTGGAAACGCCCCATTCCAACGGAGGACGTTGAACGAATTTTGATGGAAGTCGTGCAGCAAATCTATTTGCACGAAACGGGTGAAATCGATAGCGATTCTGTTGGCCAACTGGTCATGCAAAAGCTGATTGAACTGGACGACGTTGCCTACATTCGATTTGCGAGCGTCTATCGGCAGTTCCGTGACATCCACGATTTTGTGGAAGAGGTCAAACCGATCTTAGATCGCAATCAAATCGAGACTCGAAAGAGAACTTCGAATTGACGGAATTGCAAGCGTTGGAATGCTTACGTCGGTTGGTCACTCTTGGTCGACCGTGCTTTGGCAGAAGCTGAAAAACTGTAGACTGAATTGACCAGATGAGTCGGCAAATAAAGGCAGTGCAAAAACAGGCCGATCGAAAATGGGTCGCCCTTACTCCGTAAACATCACACTATCGGCAAGTTTAGGTGTGTTTCTTTGGGACGCACTCACCGAGGTTTGTTTTCTTCGAGTTGATCCAGCCAGCCGTATTAATTTTGACGCCGCCAGAATCCAAATTGCCAAGACCACAAAAAACAATGGGCGATAAACCGTCGCCGCGCCAAACAAAATCACGCTCGACGCCAACACCTCAGACAGTGGCTTGATCACACCATTATTAAGTGAAATTGTCGCGCGGCGTTTCCCTCGTTCGATTTTGGTATACAGCACATTGATCGTCGTATCGTGAACACTTCGTCGCCACGCTTCCAATGATTTCCCAAACGTAGCCGCTGCGAAAACAATCAACAATCCTGCTCCTACCACAAATGAAAACGCTACACCGACTAACAAAACGGGCATCAATAAGATTGGTAACGACACGTTACGTCGTTCTAGTAGGCGTCCGGTTAACAGCAGTTGCATTGCGATGGTCGCTCCCCCAACCACGCCGTAGTAAATCCCAAAGAACCGTAGCATCTGCACTTCGTCGCCATCGAAAAACAAATTGACGCTCGATTTCCATTCAAACGCTACGATTGTCAACGCGATCACCTGGGCAGTGATCAACACGCCAATCCAAAACCGAAAGCGGCTCGACGACACATAAACTTTGCGCACGATCTTAAAGGCGCCGGAATCCTCTTGAGGTTGCAATAGAGCACTGACTGTCGAATGCTTCTCATTTCCTGAGGCAGCTTTTCCAACCGACGGTGTGTTTGCCATCGCGAATCCGATCAGGCACGAAGCAACATCAAGCACGGCACCGAATAGCAGCCAGTACCGCAAGCCAAGCAAGTTATGTTCGAGTGTAAATACACAGCCGGCGATCACTGCTGCAATCGGCGCGGCCAAGCCGATGGCTGCCCAAGCGGGTTTGCTGGCGTCGCGGCCAAGCTTTGTGTTAAGAGCCGATACGACATTGATCGTGTTGATGCACCCTTTGACTTCGGCGAACAAATAGATCGCTGCTAACAAAGCGTATGAATGATGATAGCTGGGCAATAGTGCCCACGCAGCCAGGCCAAGAAGTGCGAATGCGATACCCGAAATCTGAATCGATTTTGAAACGCTAAGGTGCCGAGTGGCAAAGTACCAGACCGCGGCAATGATGGCGGTGCAGCAACCGGTGATCAAAAAGGTAAACGCCAATTGGTCGTTGCCAATTCGCGAAAGAAACAAACTGTCTCCCACTGCCCTAGCGACGAAATACGACATCGCGATTGTTAGCGAAAAGCCAAACAACCTCCAGACGACGGCGGATTCTCGATCAGGTATGTTAAACATGTTTGAACTCAAACAGTCGATTCAGCCAGAACGATCAACTGTTCATTTTTTCATCTTAAACCAATCAATAAAAAGCAACTGTGATTCGCCGTAGCCATGGTTTTAAAGCCAATGCATGGCCTGACGTATCCATGATTTTGGATGCGCCAGTGAAATCGCGTCACTGACAACTTAACCTCAATGACCACCGATTATTAACACAATCTTAATATTGTTCGGCTTGTTTTCAATCAAGTTTAATGTTTATTCCGGTGATATCGCCAATAACAACAAGAAAGTCGGCCATTCGTGACTGTAGAAAAAATGTTTGGCTTTGCAATTGATTGGAACTGCGGACCGATAGTCAACGGCGATATGGGCCGAGCTACGCTACGTGGCCGGATGGAGTCCGTACATTGAACCGATAAACGACTCGCCGGAACCCGTCGGCGTTTGTCAACGCATGCAAACCATTCGCTGAGCTAACTTGGGATCTAAGATTTAAAATCGCAATCGTAGATTATGCCCTGAAGCAACTAGCAAATTGGATTTGACAGTAGTTCGTTGGACATCTTCGAATGACGCGAGCTTAATTTCAAATCGAGTTTGCTGTACGGCTTTGCGAATACCAAATGAGTACAGTGAACTCTCCGTTCAGCAAAGGCTGCTTCGCAATAACACAGGTAAAAATGCCAACGACGGATAAACGGTTCGTCGTAACCGAGCGCCCGAATCGCATCAAGCTTTTGAAGGAACTTCTCTCGCCAGCACAACATCGT
The DNA here is from genome assembly GCA_964582115.1 of uncultured Pirellulaceae bacterium. Lineage (GTDB taxonomy): Bacteria > Planctomycetota > Planctomycetia > Pirellulales > Pirellulaceae > Mariniblastus. Next base: position 1,969 of record CAZORR010000120.1, on the reverse strand, counting down.
ACGTTGATAATGAGGCGTAAGATCGGTCTGCTGAATCATTCGCATTTTGGAAACTTGTCCGATTGACCTTGATAATGCCGAAATCGACGGAAGGCTACCTCCTGGGAAAATGTACTTCCCAATAAAGTCGACATTGCGAATGTGGTAATCATAGTCTTGTTCGCCAATCGTAATCGCTTGCAACAGCATCGCGCCGTCGTCTCGCAATAGTTGATTGCACTTCTTAAAGAACTGATCGTAGTACTGATGGCCCACCGCCTCGATCATCTCGATCGACACTAGCTTGTCATACTTCCCGTCAAGTTCGCGATAGTCTTTGAAAAGAACAGTCACCAAGTTCTCCACCCCCGCTTCGGCAACTCGTTCTTTGGCGACGTTGAATTGTTCCTGCGAGATCGTCGTCGTGGTAACTCGACAGCCATACTTTGACGCCATGTAAACCGCCATAGCTCCCCAGCCGGTTCCAATTTCCAATACATGATCAAGCGAACTGAGTTGTAGCTTTTGGCAGATCGTGTCCATCTTTCTTATCGAAGCTGTACGCATCGATTCGGCAACCGGAGCGGTCGATGACAAATCTTTGAAAATCCCCGAACTGTAGTTCAAGGTTGAGTCGAGAAACAAGCGGTAGAAATCGTTGCCAAGATCATAGTGGTCGCTAATGTTTTTTCGACTATTAGCAATTGAGTTATGTCGTAATGCGTGCTGGCAGTAGTGAAATGCTGTTTTGATTCTTGCCCAAGTGCCCTCGATCCGTGTAAAGTGATCCAGATTGCGAATCATGATTCGAATTAAACTGGTCAAATCATCGGTTGACCACTGCCGAAGCATGTACGATTCGGCGGCTCCTATCGTGCCGCCAAACATGATCCGGCGGTACATTTCCCCGTTGCCCACGTATACTTTGGCTCGCAATAAGTTTGCTGCGTACAGATCGCTATTGTCTTCAGAACCAGGAAGTAAGTAGCTGGTTAATTGATCGTGAACTTCAACCTCACCACCGACCAAGCCATGGAAACGTTTACGGATTTGGTTCTTAAAAAAACGATTGGATCGTCTCACTTGATCCTCTGGTTGCATGCTCTCCATCAACGGAACTTTGGCCGCTACCGACTCACAACGATAATTGAAGTTGATTCGTTGATCTGACTTTTGTTTCATAACATCCAAACCTATTGCGGGCTCGTGGTCGACTACTGCCGTTTGCTGGGGTGTGCAACGAAGGGGATTTTTTTCAGGTAAAGTTTCAATGCCTGCCAGTAAATGCCAGCCACTACTTGGAAGCTAATTGCCGGGTACCTAACTAGTAATCCGTTCAAACTCCATCCATTTAACTCTTTCCGTCGGAGTTTCATGGTAACTTCCAGATACTTAAAAGTTGCTTGATTTGCCTTGCAATCAGGCGATTTAGTGCCGAATGAATGATTTTCGATTTTAACGGCCAGCGTTTTTCCGGGGGCCGAAAATGCCATTCGATAGTTCATTTCCAAATCAAAGAAAGGTGACACATGAAACTCCTTTCGTACGTCCGCAGATCGAATGGTCGAATTACTTGTCAGTTGATCCGAACGTATAACATACAGGTGTTGCTCGCCCCACGGGGTGTTATTGACTTCAACAATAACCGCTTCAATTTTGTCGCCTGTTAAGTTGTAACAGTAAAAGAAACTGACGGGGTTCATTGTGTACCCGAAGTAAGAAAGCTGGGTGAGCAAACGAATGGGGCCAATTTCTTTTTCGATATCGTTCGCCGTCAACGCCGCAATAACTCGTTCTCGCAAATTGCCGGTTGCCGAAAATTCCTTCAGATGATCTTTCGCCTTAAAACGGCCAAGAGCCCATCGATTTACCGACCAAAAAGGCTGCCAACGAAACACGGTGTCAAGCTCATCCAAGTCCAGTAACAACATGAAAAAACGAAAATCAAATTGATGGACTTTCGGACTGTTACGTCGATGTCGAACCGTAC
>CAZORR010000119.1:3894-9184 GCA_964582115.1 uncultured Pirellulaceae bacterium | reverse complement strand
AAGAAACCGGGATTCAAAAACAAGATTTAGTAATCGATCCTGATTTTAAGTACAAGCAACGCTATATGGTGTCTTCGAAACGCACCAAAGGCAAGCCGAAGAAAAAGAAACTGATCATCTACGCCGCCAAGCTACGCCAACCGGTTGAATTGAAGTTAACCGAACACGAAGGTTTTCAGTGGTTTGACTGGACGCCCCCGCATTACATTCAAGAAAAAACAATCGATCCACTGCTAGAAGCGATTCACAACCATTGGCAGGCGTCGGTAGATACTCTCGCTGGTAGTCGCCCGCCGACCGGTAGCACGTCTCCAAGTACTGATCAGGCTTAGGATGCTACGGTCGGTACGATTCTGTTTAGGCCACTCCGTTTAAGTAGCCGACCGTCAATAAAATGGTCGGCCACAACAGGGCGTCTCTTATTTGGGGGTCTTGTAGACGTTGGCCTGACGTTTGTTGGCAACTTTGGTAGCAGTTTTTGTGGCAACCTTCGTTTGAGCGCCTAAAAACTCAAATTCGTTGATCAGTTGGTTGGCTGCGCCAACCACACGATCGGCAACGGATTCGGCAAGCGTAAAGACGAATGTCATCTGGCGTCCGTCATTGGCTTGGACGTGGTAGTAAATCCAATTGACAGGCAATCCTTCTTCTTCGCCGGCGACAATGACACTCATCGCTTTCATGCCAGTTTTTGTTTTGGTTTGGTTGGATTTAATTATTTTTGCGTTGGTATCGCCTTGTACCATATTCGCAATTTCTTTTTTGTATTTGGTAAACTCCAGCGGCTGGTTGGCGGCTCGGCGGGGCAACATCACGACAGTACATTGCGAAAGCAAGTCGCCTTTGTCAACAAATCGCATGATCGCGGTATCGCTTTCACCTGCAATCAATTTCCAACGTGGGTCGTAACTGATTCGGTAGTTTCCGGTATTGGATTCGAACTTTAGACGCTGGGCGACTTTTGAAGAACGCATCGCCTCAGCCAAGGCCTTGTTTGACAACGCGACGTTATTAACGCCATAAGTAAAGTTAATGTCAATTCGCGTGCGGCCATCGAACCCCGGAGAAATTTGTCCCGGTGGGCAACGTTCTTCGGTGCTGAGCTTGGCAGATTCGACTCGTTTGGAACGCAGGTCAACCAACGCATGACCCGACAACGAAATTTTCGACGTGACATCGTATTGATTGGCGGTAACCCCACCCGAAACATAAACGCGGGCCTTGCCGTTTTCAACAGATTTCAACTGCATCTTCACACTGGTAGTGATGATTTTGTCAACGTTCAGAAATTTGGCTAGAGCATTCAAGTTCGGTTCCCACTTTTCACCGATGCTTGCCTTTTTCTTGGAAAACAACATCGGTAATGAAAGTGGGTCCGCTGCCGTTTGCAACAGTTCATATTCTTTTTGGTTCAACATGTTTTTGATGGAAGCCATCTCAACACGCATCTGTGGTTTGGTCTTCAATCTAGCGACGATCAAACGATTGGCCATCTCTAGCTCAGGCTTTGTCTTGCCTGTATCTAAATTGATTTTCGCAACCGCTGAATCGTACAGACGCACGGCTTGATTACTGCCGGTGCTGCGCTGATCGTATTTCAGATTTGCCGACACTCGTAACGGTAACACTTTAGGTTTCGGAGCTTTCGCTTTTTTGTCATTTTCGGCTTCTGGGATTACGATTACCGATCCCTCATATTCGTACTCACCAGCGACGCGAACTTGGCTGCCTTTGGCGAAGTCAATTGCAATCTGATAAGTCTTGCCTTGATTGCTTTTACGCTGTGGGAAGTCTCCAGCAGAAGATGTCGAGGTCGAAGCAAGCACCATCGCGATTGCTGCCAAAACAAAATTAAAACTCAAGTAAAAGCGGTTGGGTCGAATTCGCATTTTTTCGTTGTCCGGTTTGCGTCTGTCAATTAATAAGCGGCAGATGTCTTGGTATCTCTTCTCGCCCTTAGCTCCCGGTGAAGTCCAAACGGGTACAAAACGTGGTATTAGAGAAGAGGGCCATTGTTCAATTTCGACCAAATGACTGTATGAAATCGACTCAAGTCGTCTCAAAAAGCAATTTTCTCGTGACATGCAGTCATAAGCAAAAATTGGCTGAAACCTAGCAAAACCCTGTGAAAACCGTTGAAATCGTCATAAAATGAATTTTTTTCTGGACTTGGAACGAATTTTGCTGTTCATGAGAGACAGTTGGTAGCCAAAGCTTCCAAGCAAGCCGCCAACTTCACCAAAAAATGGTAGTGTTAAGTTAAGTAAACGCTATTTGATTTGGAGGTGCCCTCGCTTTACGCTAACGGTCGTTGAACATTCGGCAAATCGTGAGCGTAGAACAACCGGTAGGACATAGACGTTCAATCGGTGAATTTGATCAAGAAAGATCTTCGAGATTTTATCCTACCTGCGTCGTTCCATTGCATAATTTTTATTCTTCAAATGGACGGCCACAAGGAAAGAAAGAAGGCTGATATGCACTCCGATTACAAATGTGACGCAATTCGAGAACTACGTGACCAACAAGTCCGTTTTGCAATCCGTGAAAAGAAAATTGAACAAGTCGACTGCGCTGAAAAACTATTGCGTGAGCTCAAGCTTGATCGAGCGTACAACTTTGAATTTGTGTGCTTTCGTATTACGGGATACCGTCCAGAAAATTCTCCGATCATCAAGATCAGTGGTACCAATTTACGTCACGACCTTCATCGCTTTGTCGAAGATCTCTCTGATTCGGCTAACGTTGACGTGGCTGAGTTCAATCAGCCGGTACATACTGTTGTTGACTTAACGAAAATGTTCAGCGTCTCGAGTAAGACAATTTCTCGGTGGCGCCAGCAAGGGCTTGTCAGTCGAAAGTTCATCTTCGATGGCGGACGCAAACGAGTCGGGTTTTTGCATTCGAGCGTTGATAGCTTTGTTAAGGCTAACCGTGAAAAAGTCAGTCGAGGCAAACGCTTTAGCCAGTTAAGCCAAAACGACAAAAACGAGATCGTCGATCGTGCTCGTCGACTAGTCAAAGCCGGTGGTTGCCCTGCCGAAGTCACTCGTCGGGTCGCCAAGCACATGAACCGTAGTATTGAAACGATTCGCTATACCATTAAGCAGTTCGATCAGGAAAATCCGACGATTGCGATTTTCCCGGACCAAACTGGACCGCTAAACCTAGAGATGAAAGAGCGTATCTACGCTGACTTCGTCGCTGGAAAAACAGCCGATTCGATTTCGCGACGCTACTGCCGCAACAAAACAACTGTTTATCGAGTGATCAACGAAGTTCGTGCTAACATGATCAGCGAATTGCCGCTGGACTACATGGACAGCGACGAGTTTCATCGCAAGAGTGCCGACAAAAAGATCGTCTTGGCCGAAATGCCAGTTGCCGAAAAAGCAACTCGTCGTACCAAGCCACCGGCTGGATTGCCTCGCTATCTCGCTTCACTATACGAAGTGGCGTTGCTCAACCGCGAACAAGAACAGTACCTGTTCCGCAAGTACAACTACTTAAAGTTCAAAGCGTCACGCTTGCGAGAGAAGCTTGATCCTACTAAAGCTCGTGCGGCGGACATGAACGATATCCAAAAACTCTACGACGAAGCGGTCAAAATCAAAAACCGCATCGTTCAAGCGAACCTTCGCTTGGTCGTGTCAATCGCCAAACGCCACCTTGGTGCTACCGAAGATTTCTTCCAGCTAATCAGTGACGGAAACATGTCGTTGATTCGAGCCGCAGAGAAATTCGATTACACACGCGGCAATAAGTTCAGCACTTACGCCAGCTGGGCGATCATGAAGAACTTTGCTCGTAGCATTCCTAACGAGTTCAAGCAACGCGATCGATTCCGACCAACGTCCGAAGAGCTATTCTTGGCCCACGAAGACCGACGTACTGATCGCTACGCGATTGAATCCCAGCAGCATGCTCGCGAACAGCAGATTCGAACGATTCTTGAGCGATTGAACGACCGCGAGCAGCAGATCATCATCAGCCGCTTCGGTTTGGACTACAGCGAAGAACCGCAAACGCTAAAAGAAGTTGGCCAGAAAATGGGCGTCACGAAGGAGCGTATCCGACAAATCGAAGCCCGTGCTCTGAATAAATTGCGAGCCGCAGCTAAAGAAAACAACATCGATCTGCCAGAAGGCATTTTCGAAGAAGCAATCTAGGATGGTCTGATTCAGTTGCCTCGCGATCCGCGAGAAAACGCAACGTTAATACCCCACGAACCTAAAACAGCTGCAGCAATGTGGCTGTTTTTTTATTGGAATCGCTTGACCGTCGGTTTGGACTTGAGTTGAGGTGTTGCAAAGGTGAGATGCTGCAAGTTAGTACCAATGCGATCTGCCGTAGCGAGCTAAAGTGTTGTCTTCGTTTTTGATTGAGAATCTGGTTGGCGAATCATCGAGAATCATTTACCTTCGTTGCTGGTTTCGGGGTAATTCAAACGGAGAATTTAGATGGATTATAAGTTTCACACCTGCGACGTATTTTCAGAAACTCGATTTGGGGGCAACCCGCTGGCTGTACTGCCAAACGCAGATGGGTTGACGACCGAGCAAATGCAATTGATTGCCCGTGAATTTAATCTCTCGGAAACTACGTTCGTATTTCCTGGAACCAAAGACTTCACACGAAGCGTTCGTATATTTACCCCAGCGCAGGAAGTTCCTTTCGCAGGACACCCCAATATCGGTACGGCGTTCACGCTTGCCACGTTGGGGGAATTTGGGCAGTTCGATGGCCAGCGCGAAATCGTGTTCGACGAAAAAGCGGGGCCAGTTCCGATTACGATCCGTAAGGACGGCGAAAAAATCTGGTGCGAATTAAAAGCTCCGGCGGAACTGTCCATTGGTGAACCAATTCCCGTCGCTCAGATTGCGACTGCAATTGGATTGAAACCTGACCAGATCGTTACGACAACACATCCTCCACAGGTCGCGTCAGTGGGGTTAGGTTTCATCACGGTTGAACTGAGTGATCGTGAAGCACTTGCTAATGCCAGTGCGCTGTATCCTGTATTCGAGGAAATTCAACGGTCTGGAGTACATCCATACGTTTTCATGTACGTTCGCTCAAATGATGAATTTGACATTCGGGCGCGAATGTTTGCGCCGACGGATAACATCATGGAAGATCCGGCAACCGGCAGCGCGACTTGCGCGATGGTTGCGTTGTTGACTCACTGCAAGGCCGAGACGGATGGAGAATTTTCGTTTCGAGTGGGGCAAGGCATTGAGATGGGCCGACCGAGTTTACTGGAAGCTAGATCGCAAAAGGAAAATGGAGT
>CAZORR010000119.1:0-3794 GCA_964582115.1 uncultured Pirellulaceae bacterium | reverse complement strand
GGGCGATTTAAGCCTGCGGGGTTTCGTGTGCTGAATTTTCCTGGGCGAGTCGCTGGCGTCGGTTACGAATCTGATCGACAAGAACGGTGTCGATGACCAATTGCATCACGTGGTACATCAAAATAGGAATCATACTGAATCCAAGACTGATTGCGGTCGACAAGCCAATCACGAGTGTTTTTTGGCTGCCTGAAAATCCAACGGCGATTTGATCTGGTCGTGCCATCTTCATGGCGCCGGCGATCTTCATTCCCAACCAAAACACCGCACAGTGAACACTCGCCAAAACGGTCGCTGCGACTAATAAATCCTTTGCTGAAGTGCCTTGAATACCTCCGACGCGATTGCCCATTCCGATCGCACCTAGGAACACCACCGCAAGCACGCCTATCATCGCCACGATGCTTAACTTCGATTTGTTGATCGTTGCCCAATTGGCACTCGCTTGGTGAACCCGTAGTAATTGTGCCACACCGATCGGCAACACCACAAAGGCCAACAGCTTGTAAACCGTACCAATCAATTTCGACGGTTCGATCTCGATTCCAGTAAGCCAAAAAATCCAAAACGGCAAGACAATAAAACAAGTCGAATTGGTAATGATCGTAACCATCATTGCAACACCGTCGTTGCCACCGGCGCGGCGAGTCCACACAGCGCCTGTTGCTAGTGTACAAGGCGTAGCAGCGGCAACAATCATGCCGCAACCGATTTCCAGTCCGGCGAAACCCGTAAAGGGCCATACCAAGATCGGTATCAGTCCCACGTTTAAGATCGATGCTAACAGGGCTGCTTGAGGTCGCGAGATTGTGGTTGATAGTTGTTCGAACTTGAGCGGCCAGGCCATCATGAACATCGTGACGGATACGATTCCCCACTTGATCCAAGACGCCTCTGCCAGTCCAGCTAGCGGGATGGCCAAGCTATAACCGAGGCCCAAGAGTACGAATAGGCTGACTAAAAACAGGTTCTTCTTGATCGCAGAATACAACGAATTCGTTCTTGAAGCTAATTGAAACGACGGGGACTTCACAGCAGACCAGTGCGAAGCCTTACCATGCCATTGCCTAGATTATGCGGATTGTTTGTCTTCGGCAACCATAGCACAGCTCGGCAACGATCTATTGCCGGCGTTAAACGGTAGCGATTGTGTCTGGTTGCTCATCGTTGCTGCCAAAAATCCCAAGCATCGGCCACTTGATCATGCTCAATCGTCTCGTGGGCGAGCAATTGGTCAGCGACCGCGCATGTAGCCGCCCAGACGTTTTCATTATCAAAAAAATCCCATACCTGCCGTTCCATTTCAGCCAGAAATTTGGCTCGTGTCGGTGCTGGCTTTAAGCGAGAAGCTGCTAGAACCGCCTGCTGCCAATCCGCTGCAAACTCACGGCAATCGCCGATTGATGTGCGAGCCCCGTCATAGGTTAGCTCCGCAACTGGCCCGGCAAGTGACACCTTTAGCTCGGCGATTTCGACATTTTTGGCCAGCATCGGCGGCCATTGCACAATCGATTCGCCAAATCGCCGCAACCCATCATCGTCGGGCGGGTCGATTGAGACGTGGACAATTCTCCCGCCACAACTGACCGCCATGATCGCATGGCCCGCCTCGTGATAGGCGGTTAGCGTTTCTGTGTCTTCAGGCATGTCCGGTTTTGCCTTTCGAGCGGCAGGTCTACAATGGAGGTCGCTGCGATCGATCAAAATACTCAATCGCTTCGATTCTTTCGATCGTCGCCGATTTGGGAATCGCTGTCGATCGAGGCTTACCGTTTTATTTTACCAACTTGCTCATGTCGCCAACCACCCAAGACCCTTGGACCATCAAACGTTTGTTGGACTGGACCGTCGAACACTTTAATAACGCCAACAGCTCAAGCTCGCGGCTGGACGCGGAAGTGCTGTTGGCCGAAGCGCTCGACTGCCCTCGCATCAATCTGTACACGCGGTTCAACGAAGTGCCCGATGAAGAACCCATGACCAAATACCGCGAGTGGGTCAAACGCCGCGCAGCGGGCGAACCCGTCGCTTATATCGTGGGACATAAAGAATTTTACTCGCTTAAGTTCTATGTCGACAACAACGTTTTGATACCGCGGCCGGAAACCGAGCACGTGGTGGTGGCGGCTCTTGAAGCTGCCAAAACAATCGACGCGAGTCCGTTGCGAATCATCGACGTGGGTACTGGCAGCGGCTGCGTTGCAATCACGCTGGCTAAGCAACTGGCTGAAACCTCAAGTGATACGAAAGCGGTCATTGCCGCAACGGACTTGTCTCCGGAAGCAATCGAAGTGGCTCGCAAAAATATCGCAGCGCATGACGTAGATGACCGCGTCCGCTTGTTTACCGGGGATTTGCTGGAGGCGTTGCCAGCCGGAAGCAATCCCGTCCACATGATTGTCAGCAATCCACCGTACATTGGCAAAGGCGAAATCGATACGCTGGCTGAAGATGTCAAAAATCAAGAGCCGCATGTAGCGTTGTTTGGCGGCCAAGACGGTACGGAGATCATTCAACGATTGATCGATCAGTCGATTCCGATGTTACTTCCGGGTGGGTATTTGATTTTTGAAACCAGCCCCATCAATATCGATCGGTGTGTGGACTTGGTGTCCAAGCATTCGGAGTTCGCTTCCGTTGAAACCGAAAAGGACTTCGCACATTGTAAAAGAGTCGTTATTGCTCGTCGCGCTGACTGACAGGCGATTGACTTTACTCGGGGGAGCCTACCTAAGCCCTAGGGTGGAATTGCTGGTGGACTTTTTTCAAACGTGACTGGTCAACGTGCGTGTAGATTTGAGTCGTCGCAATGCTCGCGTGGCCCAACAGTTCCTGCACTTGGCGCAAATCCGCTCCACCAGCCAGCAAGTGAGTTGCAAAACTGTGACGCAGGGTGTGAGGGCTCAAGTCCATTGAGATTCCGGCGATCAAAGCGTATTTTTTGACCAACTCCCAGATTGCTTCTCGCCGCATCTGCCGGCCACTACGTGAAAGAAACAGCCAATCGCTTTCCGAAGGCCGAGGCTGTGCGAGTCGCGGGCGTAATCGGTCCAAGTACTTTTGAATGGTCTCGATGGCCGAATCTCCTAGCGGCACCATGCGCTGCTTGGAGCCTTTACCTTGGACTTTGCAGTATCTTTCAGGCAAATGCAACTCGCGTAGCCGCAAGCCCGTTAGCTCAGACGCACGGCAACCGGTTGCGTAGAGCGTTTCCAAGATCGCTCGATCGCGAAAGTGGTATACTTCGACACTTCTTGGGGCTTTTAGCAGTCGATCGATCTCGCTGCTGGAGAGCACCAACGGGACGCGTTGCCAAATTTTCTGACTGCCCAGTAGCTCGACCAGGTTGTCGACTAGGACTCCTTCGAGTTGCAGGTAGCGGAAGAACATTTTCACTGAAATGACGTGCCGCGAGATAGAAGTCGGGGCCAGTGTTTGGTCACTAAGATAGCCAACAAATTCGGACAATTCGGTGATTGTCAGTTGAACAACTCTGCGATCTCCCAGCCACGTCAAAAAACGGCGCATGTCTCGGGTGTAAGCAACAACGGTGTTTTCCGCCAAATGACATTCGCTACGCAAATAGTCAGTAAACGATTCGGCCCATTGCCGCGTGGCGTTTTTGTTTGCGTCGGGCTTGGCTTTGGCCAAGCGACGGAGTTGTCCTTTTTTTAATTTTCTCATAGACCTGCAAGCAAAAGAGAGTGCTTACTCAGATCGTCTTGATTTTGATTGGCTCACCAAAACAGCGACAAAGAAACTGGCTATGCCGTTTGCAATGAATGTAGGTCGGA
>CAZORR010000118.1:0-9246 GCA_964582115.1 uncultured Pirellulaceae bacterium | reverse complement strand
AAAAACCGCTCCCCCGCTTTAGCAAAGCAAACTTAAACCAGTATAATCGTCGACACTAGAATTGGCACCCGGCAGGGATCAATGCCGTCAACCATTCACCTTCGACTTTGCTGAAACCAGCAAACCAATTCAATCACAATGAAACTTTCGCTCTTTATCCTTTGTCTGTTCGTCGTTTCTATGGTCGGCTCGTTTAACGATCCAACCGAGCAACCGACGATCGAAACGAATCAACCAACTTCGGCAAAACCTACCGTGAATCAACCTACCGGCAAGCAACAACTGACTTTGAAGATGATTGATGGCCCCGATCGACTACTCGCGAGTTTGGTCGAATCTCCCCAATGGTTCCGAGACAACAACTGGCTAATCATCGAACAAGATGAAACAACATCCATGGTCGACGCGACCAATGGCGAACCGGTTGTCGACAAACCCAGTATTTCATTCACGGCCGACGATTTGATCAAAGCCATCAAAAAACGCGATTCCGCTAAACTCGCCAAATCAAATCCCAAGGACGAATCGACCACTGACGATGACGCCGCCGCCCAAGCTAACTCGGTTTCCCCTCAATTACAGCAGTTAATCACCGACCTCGGTGACGCTACGAAGGGATCGTCGTTATACACGTTCAACCACAACGAATCAAAACTTGCCTTTGTATCCGAAACTGGATTGCAGGTGTTTGACCTAAAGTCCAAAGCGACCCAAACGTTACCTGCCCCGTCGCCGAACCACTTGGTTGGCAAACTCGACTGGGTATATCAAGAAGAACTATACGGTCGAGGCAACTTTAAAGGGTTCTGGTGGCAACCCGACGGCGACCAAATCGCATTTCTGGAACTCGACGAAAGCCCGCTTACTCCATTCGTTGTAATGGATCACTTACCCATTACTGGAAAGTCGGAATCCACCAACTATCCGAAAGCCGGCGCCGCCAACCCCTTGGTTCGCGTGGGCGTGACCAGTGCCTCGGACCCCAAGGCAGTTCACTGGGTGGACTTGTCAGCGTACAAGGACCAAGACATCGTCGTTAGCGCGGTGACTTGGTCGCAAGACGGCTCACAGTTGATGCTGCAAATTCAAAATCGCGAACAAACGTGGTTGGACTTAGTCGCCACGGATCCAAAAGGGATGCACGGTCGAGTGCTATTTCGTGATCGTACGCCGGCGTGGATTGAGTCGCCAGGCGATCCAGTTTTGCTAAACAACGGCGATTTCATTTGGCGTAGCCCTCGCACCGGATACAGTCATCTGTACCGCTACAACAAAGACGGCAAGCTTTTACAAGCGATCACCGAAGGCGATTGGGAAGTCCGTTCGCTGATCGGCGTCGACCCAAAAAACGAATTCGTTTACTTCACGGCCACCAAGGATTCACCGCTGGAAGTCCAAGGTTATCGAGTCCGTTTGGCCGATGGGGAATCCACCCAGATCACCGAAACGGGCGCTGACCACAGCCTCCAGTTTAGCAAAGACTATTCGCTGTTCATCGATGAATCCAGCACGGTCAGCACAGTGCCTACGTACACGATTCGGAAATCCGAAGGAACGTTAGTTCGAAACCTATTTACCGAACAATCCAACCCTTTGGCGGGCTTGGACATTCAACCGCCCCAGTTCATGACCGCTAAAAACTCTCGTAACAACCAGCCAATGGACATGGCTTTATTCCGACCTTCTAATTTTGACGCGAATAAAAAGTACCCTTTGCTGGTTCACATTTATGGTGGTCCACAGGCTCCACGTGTTTTGAATCGATTCCGTGGCACCGACTACCTCTGGCACCAGATGCTGGCTCAACAAGGTTACCTCGTTTTGCTGTGTGACAATCAATCGTGCAGCTACCGGAGCGTAAAAAATGCTTGGCCGATCCATCGCAACCTAGCCGAAAACGAACTGGCTGATATCGAAAGCTGCGTCGAACAAATCAAACAAAACGATTGGGTTGACGGTCAGCGGATTGGCATCTGGGGTTGGAGTTACGGCGGGTACATGACCGCGTACGCGTTGACTCATTCGAAAACCTTTAAGATGGGTATTTCAGGAGCCCCGGTAACCGACTGGTCCAATTACGATTCGATCTACACCGAACGTTACATGGGAACGCCACAGAACAACCCAGAGGGCTATAAGTCGTCGTCGGTGTTGCACGACCAAGCCAAAAATCTGTCGGGTTCGCTACTGTTGATCCACGGAACCATCGACGACAACGTTCACTTGAACAACAGCTTGCAATTCATGCAACAACTTCAAAACGCCGCCAAGCCATTCGATGTGATGTTTTACCCAAACAATCGTCACTCGATCACCGATCACAAACAGCGAGTTCACTTACGAAAACTGATGACCGATTTTGTTTTAGAAAAACTATAAGCGACCTGACTCAACGGACTCACCTCCACTAGCTCCGCTAACTTCCACCAGCTCCCCTCTCCCCGAAAATCCGGACGAAAAGGCTGTTTGTGGAAATCATACTGACTCCGTTTTTTTGGTGAGAGGGGGCACAGTCAGTGAAGAAACGCCAGTCTCGATACAGCATCGACTCAGTGATCATAGCCGTTGATCGGAATTGACTGACCTTTACAATCGCACAAACCAGCCGGTCCTTCCTGCACTCGACCAATTCGCGTGATGGGGGTCGGCAGATCGTTTGCTTTACCCAACCGCGCCGCAACCTCTTCCGGGACGGTAAAGATCAATTCAAAATCCTCGCCATCGCCAAGAGCGTGTTCCAACGCCGACTTACCATCGCTTGCTTGAACGTCGCCCGATATCGGCACGGCGTCTAAATCGATTTCCATCGCCACCTCGCTGGCACGAGCGATTGCCATCAGATCAGAGGTCAACGAATCGGATACATCCGTGGCCGAATTCACTTGATATCCGTTAGCCAGATAACCCGCCAACCGCAGTCTTGGTTCGAAGTCAAAGTGTCGACCATGAATGCTACCTCCAAACGATCCAGAAACATAGATCGCATCACCCAGTTGCGCACCATCAAGCGTCCAACCGGTCAGCTGGCGATCCCGAGTCCCGAACACGGTCGAACTCACCACCAATCCATCGTTCCAAGTATTCGTATCGCCGCCAATAATCCTCAAGCCAAACTCCGTCGCCAATTGATTGGCCCCGTTATACAACGCTTTTAGGTCTTCGATCGTTAGGCTCTTCGGGCATTGAAAGCTCAACGTCGCCGCAATTGGATTCGCGCCCATAGCCGCAACATCGCTCAAACTAACCGCCAGCGCCTTGCGTCCTACTCGCTCAAAAGCCGCCACGCGTGCCGGCCCTTCGCCAAGTTCAGGCAGCACAAAGTGTGTTCCTTCGGCAATCGCATCCGTTGTGACCACCAACGGTTGCCCAGCAAAATCAACGATCGCACCATCGTCTCCGATCCCAGTAACCACAGCGAAACTATCCGCAACGCGTTCAGAACCAGAGCCTTCGAATTGAACCTGACGTTCTCGGAGCCAGTCATGAAATTGACGTTCCATTTTTGACTCTAACTACCGTACAAAATCTGAAGCTTAACCATAATCGGTTCCAAGTCTTGCCGGTACTTTGAAAAGCGACTTTTGTCCGCGCCCTTGCAATCACCAAGCAACGGACGCAACGTTCGCCATTGCTGGAACATCGGCTGCAACGTCTTTGGATTAACCTTGTACGTTGGATTCAAGCTTTCTCGATGAATCGCGTACGCTTGGCGTTGCAGTTCATCGAATCCGTTACACATTTGATCGCGGTAAGCAATGTCGTAGCGTGGAGCCTTGATGTAGCGACGAGCGTCGTAGGCGGTCTGGCGACACAAAGCGTCTAGCTCCGACAACAAATGCACCAGTTCGTCGTGGCTCAACAACGTATCGCCACCCAAAACTTCGCCCAGCGAATTCACTGTCAACGTGATGGCTTTCATTCGGTGATTAACAACAGGATTATTAAGTTCTCGCAAACTACCACGAGTCGATTCCCAGTTTTTAGCAAACGCCAAGTAGGACCAGGCCAATTTATCTTCGGGGACATTGCTTTGGATTTCTTGGTTCAGTTTGGCACAAGCTGCCGAAAACGAACGACTATGATTGATGGCTTGCACCGGGCTCTTTTGTTTTAGCAAATCTGCCAACGAAATATTTTGGAACAACTGGTCTGAATCGATCCCTAAATCCGCGGTGATGGAAGCTAGGTAAGTTCGGTCAAGCTCGACTGGAATGAACAGTTGTTCTTGGATCAACCGACCATTGTCCTCGATGTGTTGAATTGAAAATTTAAGCCGTTCGTCTCGCAGAGCCAAAACACGACGGCTAAACTTTCGCCAGTCTTTTAAACACGCAGTATAAGCGTTGACCAGATCGGTGTAGCTTCCACGTGACACCAACGAAGCCGCCTGCCCAATACTGGCTTGCAACTTCTGACCCTCTCCAATCAACTTAACACCTTTCGGGCTACGGTTATAATACAACCCGCGCAACAGGTGATCGAAATCGTTGTTCATCGTGGTCGCCAACCGGTTGAGCTCAACCCGATTGACTTGCGGTTGGAGCTGAAAATCATCACAAAGCTGTCGGTCCAGATCGTTGATCGTCACGACAAAAGGTTGGCCGCTTGTTGGGAAGCCACGCGTGATTTTGATTCGATTATTAATGATCCGCCAGTCCCGATCCAATGCTGCAAAGTCGTTGGAAAGCGGTCCGATCGTCGGCGACAATTCTGCTCGACGACAAAGCCCAGCAAGTGCCGCTTGAAACCGCATTGAATCGGCCAGTATCGGTCGCAGTTGAGGCGATGCTTGTTCGTGGCGTCGAAGTTCCCCGACCAAACTTCCTGCAGCAGTGTTCCATTGATCAAGTCTGCGACGCGCCGCCCGCATTGCCGGAGAGACTTCGATCTTTACCGTTCGGCCTGGAGTTCCCGGACGAACTGGCTGGCCGATTGGACCTCGTTGGCCTGGAACCGGTTGTCCTCGATAAGGCTGATTCGAGGGAGCTCGCCGCGATGGTTCTAGTTGCGATTCGATCAGGCCCTTGAGCAACCCTTGGAGTAAGTCACGGCGTTGTTGATTTTGAGCCTGAACTGTTGAACCAAACAACATCAACAGAGCGATTACAAAAAAATAGAAGCGTTTCATCAAACCATGTTTCTTTTAGAAAAAGGAAGCGGTAACGGTTGGTGCCGATCCCCAAGGCACCATCCGTTCTAATTCTATCCGATCGCTGTAAGAAAGTTCACCGTTAACTGAAAATGTTCCACAAGATTGCTGATCAGATCAGGCAAGATAAGCAAGCAAATTACGGAATCAAACGAGCGGGCGATATACTACGATTCAGTTTCGTAGGCAAAAGGACTTTTGGGCCTCTTTCGACAACTTGCCTTCTTAACGCCCGTCGCGCCCGTCGCTTACACCAATATATCACCGAACGGTTGTTGACGATTCGCGATTCGCCCTACCGCTACCTTTGGGTTTTATCCTTAATGAACTAGCATTATCCCGACACAATTTCGTCGGACCGGGGTTCAATAGGGTTCATATCATCCTCAGCAGGTTCAAAAGTAGGGTTATACTGAATCATTTAATGCGAATTTTCAAGCAAGACTCGGTTTTTCACGTATTTTGCAAGTCACTCGGCTACCATTATTGCTGATGTATAGCCTCCAAACAGGTAGCCAACTTTGACGTTTTCCGATTGCCGATCGCGGTTCAAATTTCGACGCATCTTCATTGGGATGTTGGTCTTTTGTTTTGCTATGGTTTCAGTGCTGGACAAAGCGCAATCACAGCACCCCAATACGACAGATGATGTCCCGACCATCAGCGATGAAGGTGGCGTGATCCCCGTCCAAGTGGTTGATGGACGCGTCGTCGTCGCGTGTGACATCTCTGGTCCCAGTCTTCGGATTCCGGTCAACTTGTGGCTAGATTTTGATGGCGCTTATGGGCTTCAACTGCACAACCGAGCCGCTGCACCGTTGCCAGCAGAGACGCCTGCTGGAAAACCAAATCCGCTGACCTTGCACTTCCCCACTTTTTCGCTTGAGATTGCTCGACGCGAACTTGGCCCTGAAAAAAAATTCGAGGATTTCACAAAGTATCACTCGACAGAAATCGGCGAAGACGCATTAGTCGGTGCCATTGGTGCGCATGTTTTAAAACACTTTGATGTCATCTTCGATTTGCCTAATAAACAAATCGAGCTCTTGCCCTCCGGCCAACTGGCGGATCAGCAACCAGCACAAGGACGGCCTACCGATGAGGGCGATGTTATCGTCCCCATCACACTTCAGAACGATCTCGCTTGGTTGCCTGTCCAATTAAAAGGTTCCAAAGGCAAATTAGAACGTGCGTTTGCAATCGGTTCATCACAATACGACTCGCGATTGGACAGTCGACTTTGCAACTCGTTACGTCGACCTGCAGGAAACGTGGGCCCCGTTACTTGCGAGTCAATCGACTTTGCACCCTACGTCGCGTTCCGCCCATCGAAAATTGTCCAAGTTCATCCTGATGGTGTCGCAGGAATGCTAGGGATCAACTTATTGGAAAAATTCCGAATTCATGTCGACCGACAATCAGGATTGGCTGCGATTACTTCGGCCAGTTCACCGGCGTTTCCGCAAGAGGACCTGGAGTACTTTCAGGCGATGGTTGCCGAAGATCGTGACCTCGTGTCCACATGGCTGGACAAACACAGCCAAACCAGACTTGGGCGTGAAGCGGCCGAGCTTCTACTAACGTTGATGCTGGACGACGGCGCCGAACAAGACGAATTAAAGACGGCGGTCGAATGGATCGACACGACGATGCCTGAAGACCTTAGAGCAACGCGTTTGATGGCGTTAATGGAAGAACTGGTCAACGAAGGCGAAACCGAACTCGGTATCATCGCGGGCCAAATTGGAGTCAAGAGTGCTCGCAAAGACCGCTACCCCGAAGCGTCTTACAAATTACACGGTCGTCTGGGGGAACTGATGCTACCGGTTGATAACCGCGAGGCTTGGCGTCATCTGCTGTCCGCCGCGTTTGGGCTACCTGAAGACGGCATGATCAATCTGAACCTGGGCCGAGTGTACGAAGCGAACAACAAAAAACAACGGGCGTTCAGTCGATACCTCCAAGCACTGATCAAAGAGGAAAGCAGTGAGTTGGCGATGGAGGCTCTGATGCGCATGGATGCAGAACTACCCGCTAAAGACCGTCTAACCATTGAGTCGATCGATCGCATGATCAGTGGCCGCGTTCGCAATTTTTCCGCCCCAGACCAATATCAAGTCGACCCAAAAACCAGAAGTAACCGAACCTGCCTAGTCGAATTTTTCACCAACGCGTATGTCGGCAACGAACGACGCGGCGGCGCGATTGGAGGAGCGTTGGGCAACCAAGGCGTCATTTCTCACTTTGTCAAATCCGAGTGCGTAAGCCTGTCCTACCACCTGTCAGTACCTCGACTCGAACCACTGGCCACACCACTGGGACGTTTCATGGCAACATGGCTAGGAGTTAACGGACCTATTGTTCAAGTGATTGACGGCCGATTCAATGCGCCGGGAACAGGAAGACACGGCGACGCGGAAAAAATCTATGATACAACACGCAACATCATCATTCCTCGGCTGCAGCAATCGACTCCCATCACTGTTTCAGCAGAAACTGAAATCAACGGCCAAGCAATCACCGGCCAGATAACCATCCAAGGACCACCGATCGACTCAGAAGCCGACTTGAATTTGAAACCATTGGTCGTTCAAGTCGTCGTCGCTGAGCGCGGAGTGGTTTTCCATGGCAGTAGCGGGGTGGTCATCCATCGCATGCTTGCTCGTGGCCTGGCAACCAAGGGGCGGCTAGATGGCATACCGTTTTTGCCGGACAACGAAGGCAAACTCGTGTTCTCAATCGATCGCAATCTCTCAGACGTCGAAGCAGAAAACACTGCGTTTCTAGATTCTTTGGAGGCAGGACAAACCAAAGGCGGAACTCGAATGGGTTTGCGAATCGAACCCAACAGCGTCGAAATCGTTGTGGTTGTCCGTGAAGCGGAAACCGGCCGAGTCGTCCAAACACATCAATGCGAGTTACGACGTGGCGAGGGAACGAAATGAGCGGCGACAACCAGCAGCACAAATCAGACTTATCCAGCGACATCGATATCGTAGTCGTCAACGCGACGCAGCAAATCGAATCGGTCGATGGAAAATCATTTAGCCGGCGTTTGATCCCTACTGCCCTCTGGATGTTACTTCTGGTTCCAGCGATCGCGGTATGCCTCCAAGCCCTACGTTGGTTGCTTGGGTATTCAGCCCACGAGCTTCTACCACTTTGGGCATGGGGCATTCTGACTTGCGCCGTGCCGGCAATTTGGATCTTTTTCAAAATCAAAACACGCCACTCCTCCGTCAGTCGCGCCCAAGCGATCCGAGCAACCGATCAACAACTTGGTTCGTCAGAACGAATCTTGACCGCCGACCAATTTCTAAAAGAAGACTCTCGCAACGGGTTCATGCAAGCCGCCGTTGATGACGCTTCACAATGGGCCCGGCGCGGTCGTGACGCTCAACTAAAACAGCTAGCCGCCGAAACCAACACCAATCGACTTGCCTTTTTAGCAATCCCACTGGCCATCGCGGGCCTACTACTGGCCGGTTTCTTGGCACCGTTTTCCAGAATCCATCCCAGTGCCGCTAACGGAGACGACGGCAATACGCAGGTTGCGCAAGCCACGGCCGTAACGCCAATTTCGACAACACCAAAACCCAACATCAACCAGCAAAAGGAAGCCACCAAGCCGCCTCCTGAACATGCGCGTGAACCAAGCAGCAAAAAAGCAACCAATCGACAGGGCGCTGCCAACGCAGCGATCCCCGACAACGCGGAAGAATCTCAAGGAAAACTCAGCGAAGGCCAAACCCGAGAGAGCCAACAGTCGGCCAACCCATCAAGCGCTCGCGGCGCACCATCGGCTTCGGGACAGCCGTCTAAATCTGACGACCAAACGAAGCGCAAACCGAAAACCAAGAAGCCGAACAAACCCAAAAAAGACAAACAGCGCGAAAGTAAACCGCGCCAACAAGAAGAAAAGCCATCTGGGTCGACAGCGGGGCAAGGATCTTCCAAAGGCTCCGACAACAGCGCCGCGCCCAGTGACTGGGCCAGTATGAGCCAAGCAGCAACGCCAGACCAAGAAGACAACGCCGACGAAGAAGACGAAGTCGACGACGAAGAAGAGGAACAAGAGTCACGTGGTGGCGTCCAGC
>CAZORR010000117.1:0-9330 GCA_964582115.1 uncultured Pirellulaceae bacterium | reverse complement strand
TTTTGAAAATCAATGCTGGCTTGATTCCGCCATACGAGGCTCCAACCTTCATCGCCAAAGGGGGCTCCTTCAACCGTCAGCATTAGCGCAGCGATATCGGTAGCATTAAAAGTCCGTAACTGTTGATCCGGTACTTCTTTTTCGGTCAAAGCAACTTGTTGCGCCGGGATTACTGCCGCAGGGACAGCGTAGGTGTGAAGTAGTTGGGAAAGCTGCGTGTCAGCATACAAACGACTTGTCTTGACCGTTGATATTAAAGGCAGGCTCGACTTTCTGTCCGTTTGCGAAATTGAGGCCCTATTGATTTCGATGATGTGTGTGAGAAAGAGAGAGCTTGATCCATCAGATCGACGAGGATCAGGACGCATAAACCTCGCCCCTTCAGCAGCATTGACGGTCCATCGGTCGGGTTGAGGAAACGGTAGCACTGGCAATCGAAAGCGGCGTTTCCGTCCAAGGTCTGACATCATCCCGGGAAACGGAAGTCCCTTTGCTAGATTGGTTTCAGAAGCGTGTGAAAACTTGTAGCAACCTTGGTCCCGGTCGTATGATGAAACCGTGACGGGGTACGCAACTTTAAAACGGACTGGAAAGTCAATTCTGAGCTTATCAAATGCCACTGCTTGCTCCTGAAAGAATCTTTCGGCCGTGTTGAACCGTTCTTGCGGAGAACCACCTTTCCATGGCACTTTGCCCAAGGAACGTTCGCCTCGACGATCAGTTCGGAAATTGATGTACCGCCCTGCCGTCGCTTCATCAAAATGATGCATGATGAACATAGGAGTTCGCGCTCTGAGGTGCTTCAAGCCTGTTTGCTGATCACGCGGCAAACTAGCAAACTTTCTTTTTCGAGCTTTTGAGTATTCCACCCCCCAGTCGTTATCAAGCCAACGCAACGCTAGAAAATCAGGCTCGATCGAAAAGACAACCCGGTCGCTCAATCTTCTCCACGCTTTGCTGTAAAGCCCATTGCCATAACGAGAAGAATCACTAAACCAACAGACAGGAAGCCCATCAGCTACAGGCAACTTGAGCTCAGTAGCCAAGCGGTTCATCCGTTGATTCAATTTACGCGAATCGCCAGCCTGAGCGTCTGAAGGTGAAGAAGTGTCGGGTGTTGACTTATTTTGTTCGCGTATCCGGCGGACGTAGTCTTGGTCTCCAGCCGAAAGCTGCTCAATCGGCACCCAAAACGATTCGGTACGACCTTTTGCTCGCAGCTCAACTCGCTCGTCTGTCGCCGACACCATCTCTGCCACCACTTGCTTGCCTGAACTTGATGTCCACAGGCGCGGCTCGTCCGCATGAGCGGCACAGTGCATCAGAATACAAGCAATAAGTGCAACTGCCCAAGTTGTCGTCAAGTTTTCGAATTTTTGTGTCATTGAGAGGTCTCATAGTGAACTTAATTGGAACTCTGGGGCTACTCGTTTCCGTCGTTTGTTGCTTTAAACGACTTGCGGACGGGAAGCGTCTTTCGCAAGGGTTTCGTGTCAAGCGGGAAAAGCCTTTTTCCTGATTCTTCGTCAATGAGAACCGCTGATTCAACCGCCGCTTCAATAATCAGATAGTCGCCTTGGTCTTGAGCCTGTTCGCCGTGCTTGTCCCGTTCCAAATTTACCAACTTACAATATGCACCAACCTTGGAGGGCTCGGGGGCGGTAGGTTGAAGGCTGGCCTTTGTCAATGTAAAGGTAAGTTCGATTGCCGGAGGCCGCTTATCGTCGTCCAGTCCCGCATCTTTCGGAAGCCAGATTTCTTTATCAATACGTAAAACGGGATGTACCGGTCGATTATCCTTGGGCGTTGTTATGGGAATTCCGTACGAGTTGGTACGTACTTCTCCGTCACGTAACATTGAGGCGGTGTTGCCGTCGAGATCCTTGAGCACAAAGTTCGGGTTTACTTTCGTGAGATGAATTTCTGTCGAGGGCGTTTGTGATAGACGCTCGTATCGGGTGTAGTCTCGAACCCAACCGTAGAATGGCTTGGCGCCTTTATCTTTCTTTCTAGTTTCGTACTCCTCAAACGATAGTTCCAGCCCTAATCCGCGAGACTGGCCGTATAATCGAAACATACGGCTCCAACGCTTAGGCATCGTTGGGGGATTTTCACTCGCGCTGAACATCGCAGGCGAAAGCACTTGAGTCTTTTTATCGAACTGGAATTCAAAATCTGGGATTTTAACCTTGAAGCGATTTGACGTTGTTGCCGCCGTCATCTTCAGCCAACTGGAAAATCGGTCGCGAAACTGATCTCGCAAATCGCTTGTGTTCGGGCTCGCTTGATTTTCTCCAAAAAAAGATCCGTGCTGAGGTTCGACCCCATACTTATTCTCGGACGGGTAACGACGAAATGCCTTCTCATGGCTCCACCTTGCCAGCATTAACTGGTCCACTTTGTTGTCAAGAAATTTATCGACATGCTTCACCGCTAACAGCGACAATGAAGCAGGTGTTAATTCGACTGCTTCGGTTTGATTGATCGTTTCATTCGCGTCCGGTTGTACTGCTTGAGCGGTGATGGAATTTTCGCTGGGCTCAGCGAAATCTTCACCGGGATCAATCGGACAAGTAGCCAAGAGTCGCACTTGGTTCTGCCAAGATTGCCGTCTGTTAATCTCAATGGTTCGATCGACCTGCGAAATTTCGATCATCCGTGGGCGAGCGTAAATGACGAACCACTTCATGGACTCCTTGTGTACAGTGAACTCGCAATCGAGGATGTCGAGTTCAACTCTGGCAAAGGAGTATGTCGGGTCTTTCGCAATTTGGTCTCGTACTGTCTGCGGCAGGACACGCACAATTTCGTCGGTGGTCATTGTCAGTCCTGCAGTCCACCAATCTGGGCGAGTCCCTCCAACCTCAAAATTAAACCTCGACCGTTTGCCGGCACTCCAGCGTTTGTTCAGTGCGAAGTTGAAATTCATATACTGAACGACTGAATGATCTGTTGATCTCTTTCCGAACTGCTCGAACCATTGGGTATTGTCTTTACCCCAGTTTAATTTCGGGCCAAACCCGTCAGTTTTGAAATTACAACGTACTTCTAGCGTTCGACAACGACTGCCTCGATCTATCATGTACTTCTTAAGTGATTCAATTGCGTTCGGCGAAAGATCTCCTTTACTCGGATAAATTCGTTCGCGAGTGGGTGGAAAAAACGGACGGCCCGGATCTTCACGGGGAACGCGATTGTCTCTGAGTCTTTGTTGGTACCAAAGTTGCTTCCATGTTCTTGCATCAATAAATTTTTCGTCTTTAGTTAACATCAGCGACGCCATCTGGAGATAGTCGCTCGGCAAGATAGTTGAGTTGACCGTTTCTCCCTCGACCAAAGGTGATTGCACTGCCGTTGGTTTCGAAGATTCAATTTCAAAGGTATGCAATCGCTGTCGCAACGTTTCATCAGCAAACAAGGTTGCCGTTTCGACAGTCGCCAACAACGGCATTGTCTGTTCTTCTGACGAACGCGCTGCAGGCAGCGAATCAACGCGAACTTGATGAGCCAGATACAGTGTTCGCGTCCCATCGCGACTCTTACCGTCTGGCTTACCGTACTGCGCCGCTGTTTGCGGGTCAGTTGGCCAGCGATTTGGTCGGACATATCGCGCGAGCGGAATCACTTCATCCGCTCCGGAACCCTGACTGGAAATTGCAGGAGGAAGCGGCAAGCCGCTAGCAAGTGAAGATTCAGCTGACGTCTTCACCTTTATAGTCAGCGGCATAAAACCGCCTTGGTGATCGTAACGTGACACATAAACCGGATAGCTAATTACTATTCGCAGCGGAAACTCAATCTTCATCTTTTGTATCGCATGATGTTGCTCCCCAACAAACCTTTCGATGGTTGCAGCTCGTGCGATGGGTGACTCCCCCTGCCAAGGCTGAGTATTTACTCTAACCTGACTCACCCCACGATTCTTATAGTTGAATGTGCGGATGTAGCGTTTGTGCTCAGCAGGGTCGAAGTGATGCAGGATGAACTTTGGAGCACGCGTCTGTAACTTATGGAGAGCATCCCCTATGCGTTCGCTGGGTGGCGGCACTGAGGACAACGCTGTGTACTTTGTAACAGTCTTGTCATCAATTCCAAGGTAGTCATGCTCTGTGGACAACGCGATAATGTCAGCAAACTTCTGCCAACGCCGAGCGTACTCAGCCCTTGCTTTTTTATCCAATCGAAACGGCGCATACGCCGTTGGCTGATACCACGGCAAACCTGCATGTGTAGGAAGATCGTATTCTACAGCGTAACGTTTCATACGTTCGTTCAGACCGCTATGTGCAACATGCGGCGTTGGCTCGGCCGAAGATTTCTTTCGTTGATCACTTTTTAAACGTTCTCTGATATATATTTGATCCGCTTCGGACAAACTACTGATCGGGTAAAGAAACGGCTTACTATGATTTGGCGTCGCAAGGCGAACACGGTCACCATCAACGCCGAGAAACGTTGCGGTCACGGAGTGCTGACCCGATCGCGATCTCCAAGTTCTAGGCTCATCGCCAAAAGATCTTTCGGCCACCGCCACAAACACTATCAGACAAGAAAGCGTAGAAACGAGACGATTCAATTGCACTGATTCATACATGTTAGTTCTTTCGAAATAGCTGCTCTGGACAAAATTTGATTAGCGATTTGACTTGATTAATGACTGATAGAACTTACCGAGAGCGACTGGACCTGATCTTAAAATTTTCTCTTTGACCGAAGGACTTCTCCAGCCGGTTTCAGTTAGTACAAACGTTTCCGTTTGCGGTTCCGAGTAGAATTGCCCTAAAAGTGCTCCGAGGGCATTGGCCATTTTTTTTGCCTCGCGCCCCCCGATGATCGTCGAGGCTGATAAAGTAGCGCGATAGCGATACGTGACTTTAAAAATTCGAGGGTCCTCGCTGGATGCTGTAGGACGCCTTTCTTGTTTCACCTCCGAAATCCTAAGTGACATCCTTCCGAGTGGCACGGAGCCATCTGCGGGGACTGGCAGTACGGTCGATACTGAATACTCAAACGTGTCGGGTGAAGTCATCGCACCATAGCAATCAGCGTGGGATCTCAGAATCGCAAGCCGAATTTCATCGTCGGTCGGCGGAACAGCTACTTTGGGGACTTGGATTCGGTCACGGTCATCCATCAATGCCTGCTCGCCCAACGAAAACATTGCTAAGAACGCTTCGCGATCAATCGACGCAAGCTGCTGCTCAATCACCAGATCAATTCGTTCCTTTGTTTTGGAGCCACCCAGCAAAGGTAGCGCGAACAGGGAGCGCTTATATGCAAGAAGTTCTTGATGAGTTGCTTTTGACTTGATCGCTTCGAAGACCTGCGGAAGATTCTCACTCAGCAAATACGAATATAACTCGCATGCGTACCGTGCCGCGGCTTCAAAGTCAGGCCTATCGGTTAGGCCCAGTTCTGCGTCGTGTCGTCCGTAAATTCGGTGGATTTGCCGATAGAAGTCTTGCAATTTTTTGATTGACTCGAATTCATCACCGACCTTACTTATCCGTTCAACGTCTTCGCGAAGTCGAACTCTCAACACGCTGTCGATTCGTCCGTCGACAGCACTCTGCAGCCTCTTAAAGTGCGCTTCGTCAATCAAGTCCAATGGTAAATTGGATGCAGCACGCCAACTCTCCATGCTATAGAAAAAGAACTCATCAGGTTCTCTGTCAAGTAGTTTTGCGACGGATGCATTTAGTGTTTGTGGGGCAACCTGATTGATTCGCCCTTCGATCGACTTTATTGCCTCCTCTCGCTCGAACGGTGCAAGTGCTTTCAAGTGAGTCCTGAATTGCATTAGCAACTGCCTCACTTCTTTTGCCGAATCCGAGTCACTGCCTAGCTTCTCAATTCTGCCCAGTCGTTGGTCGCGCCAACGGCGAATCTCACGTCGAGGAAGAAGGTGTGAGATCACTTCTCTTCGATTAACGGAACCACTGGAACCGAAATATGAACTCAAGTACGAGCACTTCGCCAACTCGCCACGGACAGACTCCGCCTGTCCCTTGCCACGCACTGCGATAGTTCGACCTATGATACTTGAATCGCGGTCATCAAGCTCATCAAAACGTACGCCAAAAAACGAGGTGAAGTGCTCGTCTTCAAATAAATTTGCCGCCAACGGAAAGATCTTCTGCGTTTGCATGTTGTTCATGCCTGCTCTCGGGTAGTCACGATCCTGACGGGATGCCCATTGTATGATTTGCTGATGGATTTTGCCGTCTGTACGAGCGACAAGTTGTTGCCCACGATATTTCTTCTTTAAATCGATATGCAGGTTCTCAAATCGATATGCCTTCGCAACCAAGCTTTTTTGATCTTCAATGTCTCGCGCCAACACAAATCCGTTTCCCACGGGTTGTTTTCGTGGAGGGTAACGATCTGACCTAGTTCGTTGTCGTTGGCGATAGCAGAGCCCAGCAATACGATCTGGCTGCAGCGCGATAACCCCATCCATGAACAGGGTGTCGTCTTCGCCGTATCCGCTTCCCTCTATCTTGGTGACGTTTAGGTCAACTGATCTACCCATGACGTCAAAAACTGCTCTAGCAATCCCAACCGCGGTCGGTTCCTTCTTCACCGATCCGTCGCGATTCTTTCTCAGTTGAAAGAACTGAATCGGTCCAGCAAAACCATGCTCAACATCAGCCAAGTCGTCCAGTTTCATGGTGATACGATAGAAGTGCTTGTTGTGCGTATAGAAGCCAGCCCAAGAACCCGCCAAAGTCGCTTTCCGCTGGCCGGATGCTTGCCCCGATGTTGCTTCCGTGCGAAGCCAATCGGGCAATACCCAAGGGGTCGATTCAAAAGAAGGCGGAAGCGGCTTTTGCCGCGCACCTGACTCTATGCTTTGGACAGCTCCAAGACTCAATCCGCAATTGAAGGAGAAAAGAAGGCAAACGAACAAGCCAATGACAACTAGATTAAACAGGTCATTTTCTCTCCTTCTTTTGTGTGCGTTGAATTTCATGTGAATCTCTTCGCGTCAGATAATAGTCGACGTTACGAAAGCCGGAGCTTCTAAAAAAAGGCAGTGCCCCCAGTTTCTATTCGCCGGCAATGGGGGTGACTCTAAGAAGTTTTCTCGCTCCATCTCGATTTACCTCTAAGTTGATCGGGATTCCTTTGGACCGCCTGACGGTACGTTTCTCGCTCATCGGTCTCTCGCTGCTCCTTGAGACCGCCAATTCTGACTAATAAAAAGTCTCACTGTCGCTGATGCAGTACAAGATGTCTGCGATTTTAGTTTAGATTCCATCATGACTCCAGAGGTACGGAATTTCGGTCCGCTTGCTCGATTCACCAGTAGTACGCACGAAACTAAGGGTCCATTTCAAGAGTTCGTCAGAAATCAGTTGTTTTTTGGTATGCCATGCCAAGGCATTAAATTGGACCAATCCCAAAGCCAAAGGCTATCCAGATTGATTTATGGGTTTGACCAACGAATGCTAAAGCGAATCAGCTTCGTTGTCTAACGAAAATATTGCGTCCTAAAACCAATCTGGCAGACAATGGAAGTGATTCGACGAAGCTAGTCGATTTCCCGGGGAAATACATCTCGGTTGAACCTACGATTCGTTCTAAAAAAATCCGAATTGCTAAGCTCCATGCGACCAAAACGGCCAAAAACAACATGCAGGTAACGCCAACAAGCGGTGCGAAAACTTGAGACAAAGAGCCATTTCTGTTGACAACTTCGATGCCGGGCAGCGTCTCAAGGTAAAGATGCCACAGGCCGTTTCGAACCAGCCCGAAGATTAGTAACAGAATGATGAAAACACGGAGAAAACCGATGCAAAACTGATAGTCATCGTTTGTTAACTTGACACGATCATCTATCAGCGTTTCGCTTGCTGCCCGACTTCTTCTCAGCCTAAGGCCAATTGCAGTTACGCCGAACAAAATCGCGACGTAGGCCAGCACTTGAGTAACTGTATGAATTGCAAGTCCACCCAATCCGCCAGAAATCGAAACTACACTGGAAGTAATTTGAGGCTGGCCAAAAAGGACCAGCCTCTCGCCTTACATTTCAAAAAAGCGATAATTATTTTCCAGAGTTGTCTTTCCAACATCAAACGCTGCATTTGTCGTTGTTTTTCAATTGGGGTTTGCCCAGCTAAGGGTCCATAGCCGATTCGTCAGCAGTGGCGCAGCAACTTCACGAGCAACCAACCTGTGACAAGCGTTGCTACTTCTTGCGGGTGATTGACTGCGGTCGTCAAGAAAGCGAAGTACACGAGTAAGAACAATGGGGCTGGCATCAGGTCGACTGCTGTTCAAACGGTTTCACGATCTTTCGTCTCAGGCCGATGGCGTGCGGCAATAGCTCGTCGAAACGTTGCTTGGATCGAGCTTTGTTGACCGATCGCAAAATGTTGAGCAGTTGCCGACGTACTGGGGCGTATCGAGCGTATGGGACGCGAGCGAATTCTTGGGCGAGTGATTTCGCGTTTCGGCGAATGGCTCGGTCGAGGAAGTAGCTTTTAGTTGTTTGTAGGTAGAGCCGTCGATGCGGACGCAGGGTGCCAATTGGGTTCACCGCCGCCTTTGGGTGTGATGGGGCTTCTGCGGTAGGAGATAGAATAGCCCTCGAAGCGGATCGGGTGGCGGCGACAGTCGCGAATTTGTTTTCGCTCTTGCTGCTTAAACGCATGGTGACCTGTCCTGCTCGACACGGCGTCGTGCTGCTTCTCTAATTGGCGCATAGACAAACCGGGAGACGCTGTCACCACCTCATGTTTTGCGACTTAGGCTGGGAATTGCAACAAATTTCATTAGACTAACAAATGGTCAACGAAGATCGCCCAAACGATGTTTTCCGATAGTGTCTCCAACGATCTTGTACAATAAAACGTCGACTGACAACAAAAAATGAACTTCTTCTGAAGGCTTAATTCATGAACATGAATCGCAACGTAACCTTTTTGATTCCGTTATTGCTTTTGACTTTCTGCGCCCCATCAGTCGCTCAGCGACTACGCCCCGATTCACTTAAGGTTCGAGTGAAAAAAGCAGACAAAGTATTTGTCGGTAAGCTCCAAGATATTGTTGATGCAGGTGGCGACTGGGCTCATGGCAACCTTAAGGTCGATCAGGCCATCAAGGGTTCGAAGCCGGGCGAATTAGTGCCTGTTGTTTGGCGTCCAAAGCTGGGGCGGTACAACCCGCAGGATAAGCAGGAAGGACTGGCGATTCTAAAAGGCAAACACAAAGACCGCTTTTGGCTGCGTTCGGACTTCTTTGAAAACAAAAGTCTTGCCGATGAATTCTTAGATGATTCAAGCGAAGCAAAGCCGAGCAAACAATCGAAAAAAGACAAAGCACTCC
>CAZORR010000116.1:3301-9356 GCA_964582115.1 uncultured Pirellulaceae bacterium | reverse complement strand
GGCCAAACAAGAAGCGGTCAAACAAGAAGCACTTAAGGTTGGCGACAAAGCGCCGGATTTTGTAGTCGAAACACTCGCCGGTACGAAATTCAAACTTTCGAATCAGTTCGGCAAAGACGGGAAGCCAACCATTTTGCTCTTCTCACGTGCCAACTGGTGACCGTTTTGCATGAAACAACTCGGTGAGTTGAAGCGTAATGCAGGCCAGCAATTTGAAGAAAAAGGTGTTAAAGTCGTCGCAGTCTTTCGTGAAGAAAAACAAGGACTCGACGGCCTCAAGAGGATTAAGAATAAAACCAAGACCGACTTTACGTTGGCCCTTGATACACCAGCCAAAGCTACCATGGCTTATAGTAACGGGCGCAAAGAGTTCGATAACTATGTGATTGATAAAAACGGGGTCGTTCAAGGTATCGTCGACGGTACGGTGAAGAGTCGTGCTCGAGCGGAACAGCTTTTGAAAATGGTTACGGCGTTGGAAGGCCAATTGGCCAGCTCCGGCGAAGGAAGCGGTACTTCGGGAAGCGGTACCACGGGAAGCGGCACAAAGACGATGGATAAAAAGATGGATGGCAAGATGGACAGTAAGCCAACCGCCGAGATGGATAAAAAACCGCCGGGAGAATAATTCGCGATCGATTGTGTCGACTCAATGAACCAAATCAAATGGATTTGGTTCATTGGAGTCGAGATGACGGCAAATGAAAATTCTTATTTTTCATAAGTCGCATTATCGGCGAATCTATCGTAATTTACGCGTAGCCAAAAAACCGCTTTGAGCCCAACATTTGTTGTTGGTTCAAGCGGTTTTTATTTAATCATTAACTGACTTTTAATGCACAGGTTTTAAATTCATATCATGAAACTGCAAT
Organism: uncultured Pirellulaceae bacterium; assembly: GCA_964582115.1. GTDB lineage: Bacteria > Planctomycetota > Planctomycetia > Pirellulales > Pirellulaceae > Mariniblastus. Next base: position 8,484 of record CAZORR010000116.1, on the reverse strand, counting down.
GGATAACGTTCGCCGTGATGCTGTTAGGGGCTATCGCAGGGTGTGGTAACCAGCAAGGAAATACCGTAAACACGGCACCGGCCAATAACGCGGTTACTGACACCAATGAGAATACGGCGGCTAAAGTCGAAGAAGTAGAAAACGTAGATGTTTCCTCCGCTGCAGAAGTTTCCGCTAACGTCGAAGGCTCCTCCGGCACACAAGAAATTGTTTTTGGTGATCGGTTTCCGGAAGTACTGAAAGTGAAAATAACGCCATCCAAAAACGGGCAGTGGCGATTCGCGGTAACGCTATCAAGTGCTTACGACACGCCTCAGCGCTACGCAGATGCCTGGCGCGTGCTCGATGCTCAAGGGCAAGAACTAGGCATCCGAGTATTGGGGCACGACCATGCGAGCGAGCAACCGTTTACGCGTTCGGGATCGATTCAGGTGCCAAGTGAGATCAACGTTGTTTTTGTCGAAGGACGAGACCAAGACAATGGCTGGTCAGGGCAACGATTTAAAGTTGAGATGCCGGACCAGAAGTGAATCTGGTAGTCGTAGTCATATAGCGGAATTTAGACGCTTGGCTTTTCGGCCGTTTTTGGTTCTTCGCCTAAGATGATTGCCTCCACCACCTCGATCAGTTGTTCGCTACGGAACGGCTTGAAGAGTAAGGCGTTCTTTTTAAGACCAGCTTGCCGCGCCTTGACGATCGAGTGGCCAGGGTCGTAACCGAAGCCCGTCATTAGGATCAGCGGCGGATCATTGATCAGCGATTTCAGTTTCATTAGCAAATCATAGCCGCCGATGTCGGGTAAGCGGATGTCAGCGATGATCGCATCGTAGCCATTGGCAAAATCGCAATTGCGAACCATCATTAGCGCCTCTTCGCCTTCGTGGGCGGTTTCAACATTGCAACCGTATTTTGCCAGCAATTGATCCGCTGATTTACGAACGTGTTCGTCCGCATCGATCACTAGGATGCTTCGGTTTTTGAGTGCCGGACGAACTTCGGTTTGCACGCAATGCGAAACCGCGTCAACCGGAGCCAGGGTCTCGCCGACCTGATGAATGGTTTTTTTAATTTGTCTCGCATGCGCCAAAATCGTTCGCAAGCGACGCGTCACATCGGGATCGTGACCGATGTAACTTTCGATCGCGTGAACGGTATCATTTAAAATCTCGTTGATCGGCACGACCACCGCTTCACGGATCGCATCAACCGATTGCATCGCCGCGTTGGTACGTTGGGCGTTGAGCAGTTCCAGCGTGTTCAGCGAAACCGCGATGTCTCTAGCGAATGATTCAAGGCATTGTAGGTCTTGATTGGTGAAAGCGTTGATTTCAGGGCTTTCAACATTGAAGGACCCGATGACTTCGTCATTGTAAACCAGCGGGACGGTCAATGAGCTTTTTGCCCCGACCAAGCCATCAAGGTACAGCGGATCGTAGGTGGTGTCTTCACACAAGTAGCTTTGCCCGGTTGATACCACAAAACCAGTCACGCCATTGCCTTCGGCTTCTGCATACAAAGGGCGATTGGTAACGTTCCCATTGATGCCTTCAGACAGCAGTATTTCGAGGCGATTGGTTTGTCGGTCGAGCAAACGGATTTCGATGACATCAAAATCCAACAAATCATTGGTGTAATGCAAAATGTTGTCTTTGAGCAAATCAATTCGCTCGTCGACATCCATTTCGTAAATTTCTTCTGGACGCAAATCAGCGAGTGCTGTGCCAGCTCGGTGCAGTGCTTCCATTTTTTGTTGTTGCAGCACGACCGCTGTGGCGTCCGTCACAGCAACCAATACGCGGTCACAGTGTTCGGTCGAATCTAGGATCGGGACGACTGAGATATTGAAGAAGCGGTCACCATGGCGGAAAGCACTGCAGCAAGTTTGTTTTTTTGACCGAGCGGTTGCGAGAGGGCTTGATTCGGGGCCGATGATTTCAGGGTTGCCGATCGCTTGATAAAAATTAAGGCCGGTCAGGTTGGGATTATTAAACCAACTTGCCAGCCTTTTGTTCGCTTTTAAGATTTTGTTTGCGTTGTCCAGCAACGCCAGTCCGTCGGGGGCACAATCCAGAATCTCAATGTTTTGGATTAAGTCAGTCGCAGAGAATTCTTGTTTATGATTTTCTCCCGTGTACTGATTGCCATAATAGACGCCGTCGAAGTGATGGTGTTGCAGCTGCTCGATCGCACTCGAACAATTGTCAACGAAGACTACTTCGACGTCGGCGGTTGTTTTTATCGGCAGTCGATCGGATCCCGACTGTTCGGAAGTAACACAAAGAACTTTTGGCACGGCACTCTTGTCTCAAAACTTAACTTAGCGGTATTATTAGTTTACGGATATCTGGCCGAGGTTAAACAGGAATTCACGGAGGTTTTCTCCGTTTTCCTGATTCTAAAAAATGACCTTGCCGATGGCAACTTTTGTGTCAGTTGGTAGCCGCGATCGGTTACAATCCTTTGGAAGTCGTTGACGTTAATCGGCAGTAGGGGAAAGTCGGCTCCGTTGCAACCTTTGTATGGTGGCATGTTGTCCCGCATTGGTTTTGTTACTTAGTTCAACGTCCCAAGTTGTCGTTCCAAATTCGTTTCTCACGAGTCGTAATTCTGCATGGCCAAAAAAAAGAAACGTCGATCGACCGTTAGGGCTGATTTTCGCAAGCGACAGTCAACTCGTACTCGGAAAAACGATTTAACGCGTGAATTTAAAGACGAATCCGACAAGTTAGAGGATTCACAGACCGGCGAACGAGTGTCTGGGAAAGGTCGATTGACGCGGAAACGAACCGTCGTCGGATCGGCTCAAGAAGACGACGCCGGTTTCCAAGTGGAACTGGAAGTCGACGAACAGCGGTGTAAAAATGGTCGAGTAATCAGTGTTCACGGACTGGACAGTTTCGTACGGGTGGCTGATGGGACCATTTATCGATGCACAGTTCGGGGGGTATTGAAGTCATTGGCAACAGATTTACAGCATGTGGTTGTTGCCGGTGACCATGTAGCGATCCAGGTCGGCGGCGCTGGGCATGACGACGAACAAGCCGTGATCGTCCGTGTGGATGCTCGTCGCAACCAAATCAGCCGCACCAGCCGCAAACGCCAGCAAGTTTTGGTTTCAAATATCGATTTTGTCTGCATCGTCGCTTCAGCCGCCGAGCCACTGTTGAAGCCAAATTTGATCGACCGGTATTTGATCAGTGCCGAAAAAGCCAATATCGACCCAATTATCGTGATCAATAAAGCGGATTTGGTTGACGTCGCCGATTTGCAGCCCGTGATCGGCGTTTGGGCTCAAATGGGTTACCCCGTTTTATTGACATCGACCGAGACTGGTTTGGGGGTCGAGCGGTTGAAACGGATTGTTTCTGGACGTGATAGCGTGGTGACGGGGCAGTCGGGGGTTGGCAAGTCTTCGCTGTTGAACGTGATCGAGCCCGGTTTGCAGCTACGTGTCGGAACGGTCAGCGATGAAAACCAAAAAGGCCGGCATACCACGACCGCAGCCAAGTTGATTCCGCTGGAAAATGGCGGCCACTTGATCGATACGCCCGGGATTCGGCAGTTTCAGCTATGGGATGTGATTCCCGAAGAGGTCGCCGGTTACTTTCGCGATCTCCGCCCGTTTATTAATGGTTGCCGTTTTCCCGATTGCACGCATACGCACGAAGATGACTGCGCCGTAAAATGGGCGGTTGCCGATGGCAAGCTGGACGTTCGAAGGTACGAAAGCTACATCCAAATCAAAGACTCGGAAGCGTATTAATAGCGCCCCGTCCGATTTGAAATGAATCGTTGTTTGTCGTATCGCCTAATGGGAAATTTTCCGCGTTAGTAGGCCAGTTGAGTTCTTAAGTTTTGAACGTCTAAAAACACATGACTAAATTCTTTAACGCTATTTTGATTTTGATCATCTTGGTTGCTGGCGGTCGGTTGGCGATGCAAGGGCAACAACATCGGGCTCTGGTGCAAGAACAAAATCAATTGGTAGAAAAGCTCGATGGATTTAAAGTTCGTGATCGAAGTAAGTACTTCGTGCAAATGGTCGATACCGGCGATCCGGTGCGGTTTATGTGGCGGATCCACGTGCCGGGCGGGTTTCAAACTCAGTTTCTTACGAAAATTGGTTCCAAAAGAGGCGATACCTGTCGTAGCTTTGGTTTTACCCGACAAGGAAGTCTTGAACGCGTCAGTGTGAGTTTTGAATGTGCTGGTGATTTCCTTCGTGTTGATACACAGACACTTCACAATGGGTCTTGTATTGGCCACGGTAGTGCGGAACTAGTCGCGTTCTTTCAGCAACATTGGAACGATTTGGAAGTTGAGATTCTTGGCAAAGAAGAGCCGGTTGAAATCGATGCGAATCAGTTCGTTAATTTGTTGAGCATTAAGATTCCGGACGAGTTGCATGGCAAGCTGGAAGCACAGTTTGGCAAGAAGGTCGCTCGGCGGTTTTCTAGCAAGTGGTTTTGTCGGATAGGTTTTGGCGAAGAGGCATTGGTTGAGCGTATTCGGCAGCAAACGCGTGGAGCGTTGCCATGAACCAAATCAAGCGAACGATGATGCCAAGAATCTCGCTGTCGACATTAATGCTGTTGGTGGTTGCACTAGCCATTGGATTGGCGAGTTGGCAGATGGAGAAAACGATTGAAAGGGGCCGAGCTGAAGTTGATCCGCTCCGTTATTTGGCGAACGAATTGCGGGTTCAACGAGTGGACGAGTACGTGGTGGTGGGGCACTTTGCGACCAAGATGGGCGAGCTAGTTTATTCGGTTCATATTCCTGTCGACGGAGAGCACGAACTATGTTTGGCGGTGGATGAAATACCCAAGCAGGGGCTTGTTGAAACTAGTCAGCGAATTGCAATTTCTCCGGGCGTTCATCGGGTTGAGCTAAAAATTGCTTCGGTTTGGCAAAAAGAGGCGGCGATAGATTTGTTGGTTGATGATCGGGAGGCAATTTCTGTCGACACTCCAGACAGCTGGAAGGGGCGAAACGGAAGCACGGGCGGTTTACAGCATATAACCTCTACCCACTACCCCGTCGATCGACCGTTGACTCTTGTTCACCAGCGATTTGGGCCGGGTTTCAACAAAGCGACTGGGCCAGGGGTGTTGTTATGGATCCAGCAAAAGTAGAAGTTTGTAGCACGTTAAGTTCGTAGTAATGCAAGTTCGTAGTAATGC
>CAZORR010000116.1:0-3201 GCA_964582115.1 uncultured Pirellulaceae bacterium | reverse complement strand
GCGGGCTATTGTGAACGTCCGGTAGCCGAGTCAAAATGGACGAAAGAATTTGGTCAAGCAAGGTCAAATCAAAACGTTAAATATCCTGTCATGCAAAACCGATTGATGGTCCAACATGACATTTCTTATAGAGTTCGGTGGTCGAGATGGTTAAAAACGAAAACGGTTTGCAAAAGTCCAATGATCTGTCACCGAAACTAGAGACCGTCCTTAGTGGTGCCAAGATCGACGATGCTTCGAAGCACTCGCGAGAACTGCAACTCGCCGTCGTGTTAGCTCGCCATCTCCAGCGACGCGCCAACGAGTTGCAGACACCAGCCGAACGCCGGCAACAATCTGAACTTGATCGAATGATTCAGAATCCCAATGACAAAGTCACGATGATTCAGATGACCGATCAAGCGTTCCGAGCCCAAACGCCCAACCGAGCCGTTGATCAACTGGTTCATATTTTGGACGTTCAAGGGGTGCCTCGCTTTTTCACTCCGTTTGATCGTGCATTGCTGAAGGGGTTCCAGTCGTTCGGTTCTTACTTGCCGGGCGTTGCTGTTCCGTTGGTGAAGAAAAAAATGCAACAGGAAACGTCCAACGTGGTCTTGCCTGCTGAAAAGGAGCTGTTGGGCGGTCACTTGAGGGCTCGACGCAAAGCTGATGTCCGGATGAACGTTAACTTTTTGGGAGAAGCGTTACTGGGCGAAGACGACGCTAAGGCGAGGTTAAAGAAGTATTTGGAAGCGATGGAAAACGACGACATCGAAGTCATGTCCGTCAAAATTTCTACGATCTATTCTCAGATTTCATCGTTAGCGTTTGACCATACGCTGGACATCCTGTGCGATCGACTAGAACAACTGTACCGCGCCAGCGCGAAAGCGACGTTCACTCGGGCCGACGGAACAGTGGTGCAGAAGTTTGTTTACTTGGACATGGAAGAGTATCGGGACATGCGGCTGACGGCCGAAGCGTTCAAGCGGACCCTTAGTCGACCGGGCCTAGAGGGTGTGGAAGCCGGTATCGTGCTGCAAGCTTACGTTCCAGATTCCTTTGCGACTCAGCAGGAACTGGTCGAGTGGGCGCGGCAACGTGTGGCCGACGGCGGGGCTCCGATCACGATGCGGATCGTCAAAGGCGCTAACATGGAGATGGAACGCTTTGAGGCTTCGCTGCACGATTGGCCGCAAGCACCTTACAACATAAAAGTGGATACCGATGCGAACTATCGGCGGATGGTCAATTGGGGATTGCAACCAGAGAACATTGTCGCCGCGCGCTTGGGGATCGCGTCTCATAATCTGTTCGAGGTCGCCTATGGGATCGTCAAGGCGATTGACGCGGGGGCCTTGGACAAAGTTCAATTCGAAATGCTCGAAGGCATGGCCAACCACCAGCGGCGGGCTCTTCAGGAACTGGTTGAAGACTTATTACTTTACGCCCCAGCTTGTTACAAAGAAGACTTCATTCACGCGATCGGCTATCTTGTTCGCCGTTTGGATGAAAACACGGGGCCAAGCAATTTCCTGCGGCATGCTTTCAAACTGAAGGTGGATTCCGAAGACTGGAAACATCTAGAACAACAGTTCTGCGATGCGTTTGATCAACTGGATGGGCTTTCGCAGTCGCCACGTCGAACTCAAGACCGTAACCAGACCGCTCAGTCTCCAATGGAACCGAATGCGACTTGGCAAGAGTTTGAAAACGAATCGGATACCGATTTTGCGTTGCCGCAGAACGTGGAATGGGCCAAGCAAATTATCGAAAAGTGGCAGGGTTGTCATGGCGATAATGCGATTGAGATTCCGTTGGTGGTCGCGGGGAAACCGATAACCGAACAGCGAGTACAACGACAGAGTTCCGATCCGTCGCGTCCAGAGTTGACGATCGCCAGTTACCATCAGGCCAATGCGGATGACGTGGAAGCGGCGGTGGCTTGTGCGAAGCAGGATCCGGATAACTGGGGTGGAATGTCGTTTGCGGATCGGAGTGCGGTGCTGCAAAAAGTTGCTCAAATGTTCCGAGAGCGTCGCGGTGACTTGATGGGAGCGGCGATGGCTGACGGCGGTAAAACGTTGCCGCAATCGGATCCGGAAGTTAGCGAAGCGATTGACTTTTTAGAATTTTACAGCCGCTGTGCGGATTACTTTGAAGGACTGTCTGGTGTCAACGCCAAGCCTCGTGGTGTGGTAGTCGTGGTTTCACCATGGAACTTCCCGATTGCGATTCCTTGTGGTGGAATTGCAGCGGCTTTGGCTGCGGGTAATACCGTGATTCTAAAACCGGCGTCGGATACCGTGCTGTTGGCTCATGAGCTGTGCAAGTGTTTTTGGGATGCAGGGGTTTCGCAGCGGACGCTTCAGTTACTACCCTGCTCCGGTGCAACCGAAGGTCAACAGCTCGCCTGTCATCAAGACGTCGACACGGTGATTTTAACTGGCGGGACCGAGACGGCGTTGTCAATGTTGGATAGCCGGCCCGACATGCGTTTGCTGGCTGAAACTGGTGGAAAGAACGCAACGATCGTTACGGCGATGTCCGATCGCGATCAAGCGATCAAGCATGTGGTTGATTCCGCATTCGGACACGCGGGTCAGAAGTGCTCGGCAACGTCGTTGTTGATTTTAGAGGGCGAGGTTTACGACGACGAAAAATTCAAAACAACGCTGTGTGACGCGGTTCGCAGCAAACAAGTTGGATCGGCTTGGGCTTTAGAAACGGCGATCGGGCCAATGATTCGCAAACCCAACGGTGAACTTGCCGTTGCGTTGAAGGATCTAGAGAAAGGCGAGTCGTGGGCGGTGGAAGCAAACTGCGACGCTGATAATCCGCAGCTTTATTCGCCGGCGGTTAAGTGGGGCGTTCAGCCGGGTAGCTTCACGCATTGCACTGAATTTTTCGGACCGGTGTTAGGTGTGATGCGTGCTGACAATTTACGCCACGCGATTGAATTGGTGAATTACAGCGGTTACGGTTTGACTTCGGGTTTGGAGAGTCTCGACGAGCGTGAGCAAGAGATCTGGAAGGACGAGATTCGCGCTGGCAACTTGTACATTAATCGTGGAACAACTGGCGCGATTGTATTGCGACAACCGTTTGGCGGGATGGGAAAATCGGCGTTTGGGCCAGGGATCAAAGCTGGCGGCCCGAACTACGTTGCTCAACTGATGAAGTTTGAAGACCGTTTTGCTCCGGCTGACGTGACCGGCG
>CAZORR010000115.1:0-9489 GCA_964582115.1 uncultured Pirellulaceae bacterium | reverse complement strand
CCTTGGATGACTGGCGAGTCACCGAAACTTGGCGAACCATCAACGGCAAACTAGCGCACGGTACCCCCGCGATTCGCAACGAGTCCTTGATTTTGTGGCGCCGACTGGCTGGCGGTTTGTCGCGTGGCCAACAAGCCGCCATTGCTGAACCATTGTTGTCATCGGTCCGCGCGATGGCCAAAAAAATGACCGGACAAAAAGCCAAAGCTGGTAGCGTTTCACTTCGCCCAGAAGAATCCGTCGAAGTCTGGCGGTTGCTTGGCGCGATGGAACTTTTATCTCCAGCGATCAAACAAGAAGTCGGCGACCTGATCATCCAACTGATCGACAAACCAAAACTCAAACCCGCGCGCGATGCGATGGTTTGGGCGATCGGACGCATCGGCCAGCGCAAACCACTTTACGGACCACTCAACTGCGTTACAGGAGTCGACATCGTCGAAGATTGGCTACTCCGTTTTTTGGCAAGCGAACAACCTTCGCCGATCGAGCAACTTGCGGTAGTCCAGTTAAGCCGCAAAGTGAACGATCGTTATCGGGACCTCGACGATCAGTTCCGAACAAAAATCATTCGTTGGCTCGAACGTTCTTCGGCGAATCCTACCTTCACCGAATTAGTAGAACAGGGTGGGCTATTTAACACTGAACAGCAGGGTAAAATTTTCGGAGAGTCGCTACCACAAGGATTACGATTGGAATAAAAGGCTACTAATTCAGCCTACCGCGATCACTTTTCGAAAAATACAATGGCCTACGAGAGATTTCAGCGTAGAGTATTAAGTCCGAACCAATCCCTTCAAGTCACGACAAACAAAGACAAAATCATGAAACTGCTTGCCAGCCAAAGCTATCGACCGATTCGCCTTACAATCGCTGCTTCTTTCGGAATGCTTCTTAGCTTACTCGCACTTCCTTGTTTGGCTCAGCAAGACACGGCCAATGTTCCGTTTGACGTACTCAACGAACCCATCAATAAACTACGCATTTACAACTACTTGGAAAAAAATGCGAAGTTACAGAAAGAAAGTCAAGCCGAAGGTGTCGTCGACCATCTGAGCCAACAATTAAAAGACGCTATAACCAGCAGTGACGTTAGCCTTGATTCACTAATCAACCAACCGCTTGCCGACCCAAATGACCTTTACCCACACATGGTTAAATCCTGTTTGTACTTAGGGCAGTTTTACGACTGTGGTAGATGCGATCGATCTCACGTGACCATGTCATGCGGTGTTGTGATCGATGAAAGCGGACTGGCATTGACGAACCATCATGTGATGAGATTGCAGACCAGCAAAGGTACCACCGAAGGCTTCATGGCGATGACTTACGACGGCAAGTGCTTCGAAGTGGAAGAAATTTTGGCGTCAGACGTGATCGCGGACATTGCCTTGGTTAAATTAAAAGCCAACGGCCACAAATTTCACGCCGCACCGATCGCCAAGACTCGTCCGCAACCCACCAGCGAAGTTCGCATGGTGAGTCATCCGACTGGAGAGTTTTTCGTCATGACTAAAGGAGAAGTCAGTCGCTATTCACGCACCCCTAAGAAAAAAGCAACTGACACCAGAACCCCAACATGGCTAGAAATAACCGCTGCCTTTGGCGGCGGCTCAAGTGGTGCCGGCGTTTTCAATTCTGCCGGTGAAGTCGTCGGAATCGCCTCGCGCATCCGACCCATCACCCGACCGGCAAAAAAAGCCACTTACAATGGTAAAACCGTCTCTCAGCCAGTGTACGTTGAACTCATTCTTCGTCGCTGCGTCGATCTGGCCGGCATCAAAGCTTGCTTCAAATCTGACGATTCAAAAGCCCCGATGAAAGCTGAATCAAAGGACGAACCAGCAACCGTCAAAGCCGACGATTCTGACAACAGCGACACGAACCCCCAAGGCTCAAGTTCAACAGGCTCAACCACCAAAGCTCAGCCAACAAAGTAAGCAAAAAACAAAACCAACCACGGCTGCCTTTCTTTGCGACGAAATCGGTCAACAGGCGATTAAGTCTCGGTAACGTTTACTTAGCTCCCAAACTAGTTTTGCTTAGCTCCCAAACTCGAATGGTTTGGTCACGGCTACCACTTACGACCCGCTTACCGTCCGGCGAAAATGCGACACTGGTCACATGATCTGTGTGCCCCTTGAAAGTCTGCAACGCTTCTTTGCTATTGAGCCCCCAAATCTTAACGGTTTTATCACCACTAGCAGTGGCAATTAGTTTTCCATCAGGTGAGAAAGCCACGCCTAAAACCGCGCTGTGGTGCCCGGAAAAGCGTCTTATTTTTGCCCCCCAAACGTCACTCCAAAGGATTGCCGACTTATCCCAACTTCCACTGACAACATGTTGACCGTTGGAAGAAAAAGCCACACTGGTGACTTTGTCAAAATGATCTTTTAATTGCGCGGCTGGCCGATCGTCTCGATCGGGAGAATTAAGCCGCGAAAGCCTGACAATTTTGTCAAAACTACCGCTGACAATCCGTTTAAGTTTAGGGTTAAAAGCAACACTGGTTACACGATCCGAATGAGCGTTAAGAGATGTGAGTGTTCGACCGCTGGCAGGGTTCCAGACACGGATACCGTCCTCACCGCCACTGGCAATTCGTTTGCCGTCATGATAATAGGCAACACTATACACGGGCCCTTTATGCCGGGTAAACGTTCGCAGACGATGACCGGTTCTAACGTGCCACACGATGACCTTTGTGTCCCAACTGCCACTAGCGATTTTTCGACTGTCTGGTGAAAACGCCACCGTCGATACATTGCCCTCATGACCCTTGAAAGTTCGAATGCTCTGTTTGCTGGTGGCATCCCAAAGCTTAACCGTAAGGTCATCACTGGCGCTGGCAATCCACATGCCGTCCGGAGAAAATGCCACGCTGTTCACGACACCAGAATGTGCCTGAAACATTGAATTCTTAACAATCGGTTCAACCCGCGGCTTGACATCGCGTCCCTTACTCTCTACCACGGGCACCGCATTTTCAACTGGCTTCGGAGTATCCGTAGACTTGGACGACTCGATCCGTTTTACTTGCGACTCGACCGCACCTTCAGGCGTTGTTACTACGGTTTTTCCCTTCGCAACTTTTTTCTCAGGCGAAACAACCGAGTCCCAAAGCCACCAATATCCAACGGCCACGGTGATCAAAGAAACCAGTCCTCCAATGACAAACAACAACGTGTTACTTTGTTTACCCCGGCTTGGTGCAAACCGCTTGGAACTGCCCGAAGTCTTAAACGATCCCGGTCGATTGCCTCCGGATGTATCAACAATCACGGGTACCGCCACGTCGCTGTCTAACGATTCGTTTTCGACAACGGATTCGTTTTCGACAACGCTGTCTTGAATCGAAATGTCGTACTTCGTTTTTTTGGCCGGATCCGACAGAATGACCTGGGCCTTCGCCAACTCATTCAATATTTTGTTGGCGGCATCTCGATGCTGACCTGCAGCATATCGTTTAACATGGCCAATTTGGCGATACGCAGCTTCCTCGATTACATATTGGTCTGATTCAAAATTAGCGATCCCCAGCAACCGATAATGATTAGCTGGCTGCTCATGAGGGGGAATACCAAGCCAACGGTGATAAGGGTCAAACGGTTGCATCTTTGGGGGAATCTCATTCTTTAGCGAATTGCTTGATCCAACGTCGGCAACAAGCTTCTTGCGACGCGCCAATCGGTTGAACTGTCATTTTATGATCAGCTACTAATGATTGCAATGAAGACAGCAAGGTTCACCGATTAAGTTACGTCCACAACCCCAATAAGTGCTCGAACTCAGAAATTTTCAGTTGAGCAAGCAACTCCCGTGCCTCCTCAGCCTGTGCCGCCTCACCAAAGCCCTCCTTACCAGACGCCACGATTTGCCGACCACTTTCGATCTCCGTAAACTTAATCTCAGTCTCGATGGATGCGATTCCCTTGGACAGCCGCGATAAAATGCTCGAATACTGAACCGCTTCCGCTCGACTTCCAGCTCCTGCTTGCTGTGTTTGAGCTTCGCCTTGCTTCTTGCGTTTCTCCTCAAGCTCCTTGCGCAGCTGAGCAAGCCGCTTTTCAATCCTTGCGTCACCAGACGAGCTCGTACTGGCGATCTCACGAAACAAAACGTCCAAGCGTGCCAACTTCTCGGCACGATTTGGGGCCGTTGTTTTTTTCTTGCCAGTCAAGCTCTGCTTCCATTGTCGCAACGTTTGGTCGTCCCCATCGGTTTTGCGATCAATAACGGTTGATGCCGACTGCCGCGACGCTGGGATCCTTGCTGACACAGCAAGTCGTCCACCTGAATCGTAAGAGAAATGAATCTTAATCACCGTTCCCTTCGGCAAGTCCGGTGGCAAGTCACGAACGGTACACTTACCAAGCTGAACACACTCCTCAGGCCGCCGACTTTCGCCTTCGACAACCGGGACCAACACCGAAGCCTGACCAACTCTTCCGGTGACAAAATTCTTGGTGGCATTGAAGGGCAGGGGAGTGTTTTTCGGAATCACAATGTGATTAAATTTTTGTTTAGTTTTTGGGTCAATTCCAATGACACCCAAACTACGGGAATTGACATCAACCAAACTAAACTCTTCATTCCCCTTCCTGTCGGCGAGTGAATGACATAACAACGCAGCCCCGTGCCCAATGACCTGATCCGGATTCAAGGAGTAATTTGGCTGCCTCCCAAACAACGTTGTCAAAACTTCGCGTATTGCAGGAATCCGAGACGAACCACCAACAACAAGCAGCTCGTCGACATCAGCCCAAATCATCCCAGCGTCACGTAGTAAAATCTCGACCGTCGAGCAACTTCTTCGTACCAGGTCAGCCGTCAAATCATTGAATTTTTCACGAGTTACGTTGACTCGATGTCGAACCCCTGAAAAGGACATCACGTGCGGAACTTCTTCCCGCTCAGACAAGCTCCGCTTGGTCTCCTCGGCATCGCACCAAAGCTGCCACATGTCAGCGCTATTTTGACGCGGATCAATCCCGTGTTCTTTTTCAAACTCTTCTGCCAGAAAGTCAACCAAGCGTTCATCAAAATCTTTTCCACCCAATTGCACATCCCCGTCGGTAGCAATCGTTGAGAAATTACTTCCCTTGATCCGCAAAATCGAAACATCGAAAGTACCACCACCTAGGTCGTAAACCAAAACCGTTTTGTCACAGCCTGCGCCTTGGCTAACCCCGTAGGCAATCGCGGCAGCTGTCGGTTCATTGATAATTTCCAACACATTGATGCCCGCCAATTCCGCCGCAACAACGGTCGCTTGTCGGCGGTTTTCATCAAAGTAAGCGGGAACCGTGACCACTGCGTTTTGAAATGGGCCAATTCGTTGCTCCGCGTCAGTTTTCAGTTTTTCCAAAACCAACGCACTCAATACTTCAGGAGGAATCTCGACTCCCTTGCACGAAAACTTTTTGGCCTCACCCATCTCCCGTTTAAAACACTCGAAGTAACTCTCAGGAGCAAAGACACTCGACTTAACCGCGTCGGCACCTACGACAATCCCGTGCTTCTCAACACAAACCGCACTCGGCGTTAGGATCTGCCCACTCGCATTCTCAATACTTACGGGCTTGCCGCTTTCATCAATGTAGGTGATGGTCGAATAAGTCGTTCCAAGGTCAATTCCTACAGAAATTTTCTTTGCTGTTTTTTGCGTCACGGAAATCGAATCAATCATAAAATTAGAAGTGAAAATGGCCCTGAACTAACATTCGACAACGCCATGCCATCGAACCAACCAGTCGGCCAGTAATATCATACTTCATCTTGACCGAAAACCAAAAACAACTTCAAAGTGCGCCCAATTCCTTAGTTAAACGGCATAATGTGACGTTAGTAAGAGTATCTCAAAACAATCGCCAGCTACCGCAGTAAACAAGCCTGTACACGACCGAGAAGTGCGTCCAACAAAGCCCTTGCAGCGACTTCATCTCCAGCACGACTGCGAATGGTCAGTAATGGCCGCCCCGCTTCAATCCGGTCGCCAACCTGCGGAACATCAGCGATCGATGTACCGGTTTGATTGCTTTGAAAAAAAGTAGGAGTGTGTAACCGCATCAATTGCTCAAACTTCGTTTCGTCGATTACGACAGCCCCCGGACCATCAAAGAATACAATCCGCTTCGCTTCATAGTCCCACGAAGCAAGAGCCGTAACTGGCCCACTAAACAATTGCTCGAACTCGGATACAGCTTTACTCGAATCCAACCGGCATGCCGCCAAGTGCACGTCGAACACACTGCGAAATTTGCTGATCGATCGAGAAACCGACGCCTCAAACAATTCCGCCGATGCAGTAATTCGCGGATTCAAATCGACCGGCCAAACCTGACCGTCTGCATCCAAAATAAAATCTAAACCCCAGACACCGCGCAACGTAAATCGTTCAGCAAGTACAGTCGCAATACGTTCGATTTGTTGCCGCACTGGCTCGGGCATCAGCACCGGACCCGCCGACCCGCAATAGGCAAAGGGGCGGTCACCCGAACCGTCGAGAGTTTCTGTACTGCCACTGAAATCACTGGCCAACCACTGCCGCGTACATCCAAGCAAAAACGTAACACTCGCCTCACGCTCAGTTGGTCGTCGAGAAACCAAAACCGCACTCAGCGACTGACCGGCAATTCGTTGTTGGTAATAGCATTCCCCCACCGACCCTGCGGCGACGTTTTTTGCAATCTCACCCTCCGCCAACCACACACCACTCCCACCACACGTACCGCCGCGTTTCAACAACCACCCCGTAGCGTCTTCCGGCAACTGAGAGGATGTTTCTGGAACTCGGCAACCAGCATCTTGCAACGCACTCAACCAATTAACCGAATCCGCCATCGCAGCGAGACTTTCAGCGTCAGTCCCCAACACCGACAACTGACGTCCAAGCGATCGAACCAAGTCCGCCCGCAATTCAGCTCCTCCTGCCAAAACAACCCCATCGCCCAGTTTCGCCAAATCGTATTCCAACAAATCTGCATACGAATCGATCTTTGTCAAACTCGCACCAACACCGCCCGAACCCCGAATTAACTGCTGCCCATCCCAGTCCGCAAAAAAATCAAATGCCACGGGCACACAGTTCGCTCGCAAACAACTTGCGATCAACGGTCGCACGCTAGTTCCAATCAACACGATTTTCAGAGGGCCAGCGTTCATTAGGACATTCACCTTCGCTTTGGATTTTTCGAGCCTACCAGCGGCTCAACCGCAGAAATAATTCTCATCGCTTGGCAATGCGAGTACGGTTTGTTAGTTTGTCACAAAATTGTTTAACCGAAACCCCCTTAGCAATCCAGCGAACCAGCATTGGTTCGCTCGCTGAATAACCTGGAGAAAATAAAATGTCGTTGTACGTTGGTGAAGCCCTTGCTGGGGATGGGAATGAAGTGGCTCATATCGATCTAATGATCGGTAGCAAAGACGGCCCTGTTGGTATCGCGTTTGCCAATGCGTTGTCCACGCAGAGCAGCGGGCACAGCAATCTATTGGCGGTCCTAGCTCCTAACGTGGCCGTGAAGCCTTCGACCGTGATGGTCACCAAGGTTACGATCAAAGGCGCAAAACAAGCCGTCCAAATGTTCGGCCCAGCTCAAGCTGCTGTGGCCAAAGCAGTCGCCGATTGCGTTGCCGACGGCATCATCCCAGAAGATCAAGCCGAAAGTTTGGTTATCGTTTGTGGCGTGTTCATTCATTGGCAAGCCGAAGACAACGAAAAAATTTACAACAACAATTATCAAGCCACCAAAGATTCGATCATCGCGGCGATGACTCAGAAACCAACCGCCGCTGAAATGATCGCTCAAAAGGACAGCGCCGCCCATCCTTACAAAGGCTTCTAGCCAGATGGCCAAGCCCACGGTTTTACTGCATATCGACTGCGACCCACAAGCCAGCACGTTCGACTCAATCGTCGCGCTGGACGCTGGGGTGCAGCAACTGATCTCCCGCAGCAATGTCACACTGAACGACATTCAGAACTTGATTCACGGAGCGATGTTTACGCGTGGGCCAACGGATCTAAAAAACACCGGCGTGTTTTTTGGTGGTAGCGATGTCGCCAAATCCGATTCACTATTCGCCGCCGCGTTGGACTGTTTCTTTGGTCCAATGCGAGTCTCGGTCATGTCCGACCCCAACGGCAGCAACACCACCGCCGCCGCTGCCGTGCTGTCCTGCCAACAACACATCGATCTCGACAATAAACGCATCGTCATCCTCGGCGGCACCGGTCCCGTTGGCCAACGGATTGCGCAGATCATCACGGCCATGAACCTAAACACCGAAGTGGTGGTCGGTTCTCGGCGAATCGAAAGAGCCCAAACGGTTATCAAGCGAGTCTTGGACCACCTGCGTAAATCCGACCCAAATTTCAAGGGTGACCTCCAACCCCAACTGACCCCTGCGGCACTGATTTCGCCAAGCGAAACATTAGCCGTCACTTCAAACGCGGATATCATTTTTTCCGCCGGTGCTGCAGGCGTAGAATTTTTAGACGAACGCTGGGCCTCGAACCAAGCCAGCGTGTTGATCGACTTAAACGCAGTACCTCCTGCCGGAATCGCCAACATCGTCCCAACCGCTGCCGGCACCGAAATCAACGGAAAGATCTGTTACGGCGCTATCGGTGTGGGCGAGCTAAAAATGCGAATTCATAAACGAGCGATCCAAAGCTTGTTCGAATCAAACGATCGAGTCTTAGACACTCAAGCCATCTACAACCTTGGCAAGGAAATGCAGGCCTAATAAACAGTCACCTTTTGCTCCGCAAACGAAACGTTCTTTTCCAGAGAAAGGTGACATTTGTTTAAAACAAGAAGCCATTCTAGGCAACTTTAGATGTGCTAAGACTTGAAGAACCTAGCCGAATACAACTCTTCGCCACCGAAGGTAGCGATTGAAGCTTCTTCCTTTACTTCCTGTCGTTTCAATGAATCAGCATCCACGCCCTGTGGGGCCAACGATTCAGCGGTTTCAAGACTGTACGCATTGTCCAATTCGTTGTTCCGCTGAAAACTAAAACTAATTCCATCGCTGGAAATCTCTTCAATGCTTGGCATCGGCTCCGGTTTGGAGAATCGGAGGGAGCTGTTGTAAGTCCACCACCCAGTTAGAATCGCTTCATAGTGCATTACATGGAACACCTGTGATGGAGACATTGTCAGCAAACAACCATCGCCTTGTTCAGCGGTTTCTTGAAACTCCTCTACACCAGCAACCAGTTCGACTGCCGTAAAATTCTTTGATAGTTCCGCTACCAAAGGCACACCCATTTCAAGACCATTGATTTTGAGGTCCGTCGAACTCCTATTTAAGCTATAGAGCAAGCCGTCGGATGTTATGCATAGTGCAGCCAACGAGATTTCTCCATTACCGTCGGAAACCTCAATCAGTCGCTTACCGTCAGACGAAAGTAAATACCCATTAATTTTCGTTGTTATGTAATTTGTCCGGCTAAAGCCAATAAACTGGAATCCATAAACC
>CAZORR010000114.1:0-9506 GCA_964582115.1 uncultured Pirellulaceae bacterium | reverse complement strand
CGAATCGAATTACTACAAGTGGCATGAAGTCAGTGTATTTTTGAATCGGTGGCGGATGCACTTGCTCGCGCATCGAGCTTGTATTCTGATTTACGCAAAGCCACTAAAAAAAGGATGTGCAAAATGCACATCCTTTTTTTGTTTGGGGGCTGAGCCGAATCAAGTCAAGCTCTGGCAAAGCTTCTTTAGCGAGGCTTTACTTCTTTTGGTGATCGGCAGAAACCGATTTTCTCAAGCGAGCTGTAAACTTCTTCCAAAGTCTTCTCACCAAAGTTATTGATGCTGAGTAGTTCGGAGCGAGTTGTATTCAATAAGTCACGAACGCTAAAGATGCCTTTTTCTTCAAGGCAGTTGGTTGTTCGCACAGTAAGGCCGATTTCTGCGGTGCTTAAATCGAGCTTTCCACGTAGAGTTCTTGTTTCTTCTTCTGCGGCTGAAAGAGGAATGCGAGTTCTGGCCATCAGGGGTTCCTTCCCTTTTGAGTTTTTAATGTCCTAGGAAATCCCAAAGACTGTAAGTTTTTACCAGCAGTTTAACCCGCTGGTTACCATGAAATGTGACGATCTTGTCTGCACCATGGTTGTCTCTATGGCAATAAAATATAACATAGCCAAAATGCTTTTCGAGCGGTGGCAACTGTTTTTTTATTGCTCTGATGCTAGCACCATGGTCAGTCGATGGAATACCTAACCACAGAACAAATCTTAGCACCGCTCAACCAACAACAGCGCGTCGCTGCGGCTCATTTGCAGGGCCCGTTATTGATTCTCGCTGGCCCAGGCAGTGGCAAAACGCGCGTGATAACGCATCGCATCGCCAATATGTTGGCAAATGGCGTGGATGCGAGACGGATTGTCGCTTTGACGTTCACCAACAAAGCCGCTGAAGAGATGAAAAAGCGGATTCGAGTGTTGGCGCCGGAGGCGAGGGTCTGGACCAGTACGTTTCACCGGTTTTGTTCACGGATGCTGCGCCAGTACGCCAACCTAGTTGGATTGCAGCAAAATTTTACGATCTACGATACCAGTGACTCGAAACAGATCTTAAAACAGGCCATTAAAGGCATTGGCGTCAATTTAAAGCATTACACGGCTGCCAGTCTGGCCAGTCAAATTAGCAAGGCAAAGAGTAACGCAGTTACGTTTGAACAGTTTCGGCCACGCGTTGGACATCCACTGGATCAGATCGTGGCAAAAGTTTATCCGGAGTACCAAAAGCGTTTGAAGTTAGCCAACGCGGTGGACTTCGATGATTTATTGCTGCATGCGGTGGATTTATTGCGAGACAGCCCTGAGCTTCGTGAAGCTCTCGACGATCGCTTTGAATACATGATGGTCGATGAATACCAAGATACCAACTTGGCTCAGTATCAACTGATTTGTTTGCTCAACCAACGTCATCAAAATTTGGCGGTGACCGGTGATCCCGACCAGTCAATTTACGGTTGGCGTGGGGCGAATATTGAAAACATCTTGCGTTTTGAAAACGACTTTGAAAACACACAAGTTGTTCGTTTGGAGGAAAACTACCGTAGTACTCCCGATATCTTGAATGTTGCTGATCAACTGATTCAAAACAATTCGCGTCGCAAGAAGAAAGCGTTGTTCACTCATCAAGATCCGGGTGATCCTGTTCGGTTGGTGACGTATGGGAGCCCTCGCGAAGAAGCCGCTGACATTGCCGATACGATTGCGTTGGCGGTTTCGCAAGGGGAGCGAGAGCCGAGTGATTTCGCGATTTTGTATCGGGCCAACTATCTTTCGCGGGCGCTTGAGCGGGCGATGGCGGCGGCTGGTTTGCCGTATCAGATTGTTAATGGAACTGAGTTCTATCAACGTCAAGAGATCAAAGACCTAATGGGGTATTTGCACCTGTTGAACAACCCAGCTGATTCGGTGGCGTTTGAGCGGATTGTGAACGTGCCACCGCGGAAGATCGGTAAGGTTACGTTAGGGCGTCTGCAAGAGTATGCGATGACTCACAACTTGCCACTGCTGGAAGCGGCTCGGCAGATCGAGAATATCGACACGATTAAAAAGGCAACCGGTACGAAGTTGACGCGGTTTGTGGAGATGATCGATCGCCTTGGGATGCATCTGTTTGAGTCGGTGGGCGATCTACTGCAGAAGGTCCTGGAAGAAACCGGCTATCGAGAATGGCTGGAAATGAATGAGACCCAGGACGATGTCGATCGCGTCGGGAATGTTGATGAGTTATTGGTTGCTGCGAGTGAGTTTGACCAAGAGTTCGACGAAGATGGTTCGCCACTGGAGGTTTATCTTGAGCGGACGGCGTTAGTGGCGTCGACGGATGATTGGGACAACGAATCTAATTTTGTCACGTTGATGACGTTGCACGCAGCCAAGGGGCTGGAGTTTCCATCAGTATTTATTGTGGGCTTGGAAGACGGAGTATTGCCGCACGAGCGCAGTTCGAACGACCAAGACGAATTGGAAGAAGAGCGACGACTGTTTTTCGTGGGCATCACACGGGCTGAAAAACATTTGCAGATTAGTCGTTGTCAAAATCGTTTTCGACGAGGTAGTTTTTGGCCGTCCATTCCCAGTCGTTTTTTGATGGAGCTACCGCGACAAGAAATGCAGGTCTTTGAACCAACGAACTCGACTGGCTTCGGCCACTCGGGGCATGACTCGATCAGCAATGAAAGCTTTTGGGAGGATGAACTTCCGAGCATCGATATCAATGACGTTCCAGAGGTTCAGGTTTATAAAGCCGACGAAAGTGAATCGTCGGCTGATCAAGTCAAAGAAACTGCGGCGGCAAGTGTCGAGTACAAGTTGGCGATAGTACGTGGCGAGGAAGGTAATGCTCCAGCTCCCGCAACGATCGCGTTTCCAGGGATCATGACCGGCGCGGAGATCGCCGCCAAAAACAAAAGTCGCACGCGTTTACACCCAGAAGCTCATCAGGTTGGGATGAAAGTGCTGCATGAGGTTCATGGTTTGGGCACGATTGTTGGCATGACTGGCAATGGAGCTAAACGCACGGCCACGATTGACTTCGAGATCGGCGGAGAGAAGAGTTTTCGGTTGGCATTCGTCAGTTTGCAGGCAGTTGACGAGTCGTTGTGATGGTGCGAGGGGTTCTGCGTGGCGTAAAGCGGCTAAAGCTGAGGTAAGCCTAAAGGCATTACTACGAACGTCTCATACGATTAAAGTAGCGACTTCACCCGCCCGCCCCGAGCGTATGACGAGGACTCCTCCGGAAAAAGAGCCTCGTGACTAAGCCGGCGCTGGTTTACGCGCGGCGATCTTCGCCACCGCGACGGTCGATTTGGTCTTTCGCTCGCTGGATCGATTTCATGATCATGTCTTTGGCGATGTCAGCTTCAGCTACCTTGTCAATTTCAACCCACTTGTCGGGTTCTAGGTCCTTGTAGTGGCTGAAAAAGTGTTCGATTTGTTTGATCGTAATTTCAGGAAGATCTGAGTACTTTTCAATGCCTTCGTAGCGGCGTGTCAAGCGTCCGGTTGGGACGGCGATGATTTTTTCATCAGGGCCTTGATCATCTTTCATAATCAGGACACCAATGGGGCGGCAGTTCATGACCGCTCCCGGTACGATCGCCCGTGTGTTGGCAACCAAAACGTCGATCGGATCACCGTCTTCAGAAAGCGTGTGGGGTACAAATCCGTAGTTGCCGGGATAGACCATCGACGTGTACAGAAACCGGTCGACGTAGAGCGTGCCGGAATCTTTATCAAGTTCGTATTTGATGGGTTGGCCCCCGATGGGAACTTCAATGATTACATTGATGTCTTCAGGAGGATTGTCGCCGATTGAAATGGCATCAACACGCATGGTGGGCTCGTCGTTGTTTTATAAAAAGCGGGGAAGAAATTTGACTCGAGTTTATCCGTGTCAAAATCCAAACGGTCGAAGGGAAAACGGCGCCGTGGTCGATTTCAAAGTCGAGTAATCGGGCCGTGAGTTGTCTGTCGGTTGGTTCGTCAACTGGACTTGAGCAACTTTTAGATACGTAAAAAGCCACTGATTGAATCAGTGGCTTTATAGTGAAAGGTCGAATTTTTTGGAACCGGTGCTGGCTCCCAATTCAACTGCGTTGTTACTTTTCTTCTTTGACGCCGATGATACTCGTTAATTTGTCAGCCAGAACTTTGACGGCCTCTTGGACTTTTTCTTCACCTAAACGCAGGACTTTGACGGTTTCCCAGCCTTTGTCTTCTTTGCCGTTAAGCGTCACACGAAATTCTTCAAAAATTTCGTCGATTTCAGCTCGTTCTTCATCGGTCGTGCCTGGAACTTTTAGTTTCCAACGCCAATTCAGTTGGCACTGACCTTTATAAACTTGGATTACATTGCAATTGCCAGCTTGGCCAAGGAACGTTGCGTAATCCGATTTACCTCGCGAAACGCTTTGGTAGGTACATGTTAAATCCGTGTTTTCAACAATGTACCGTTCTAGGTCGGCATAGGCATTAAACGCCAACGCACTGGGGCATAGACGCTCCGTCTCCATTTCCCATTGTTCTCGAGTAATATCAACTGCCATCTCAAATTGCCTTCGCTGTGTCTGTAACTTTATTTTTGGATCGGGTTTAATATATGATAACGTGTTCCGCTTCCGTTGATCACCCGAATCAGGAAAAATCCGAACATTCCGTCGCGTTTTTATTGGTGCTGTCGCCTTAGGGCATTCCGGTAGTAAGTTACGTGTTATACTTGGCTTTAAGCCGATCTGACCTGAATGGTAGCCGTGCTGAAAACCGAGAATTGTCGGCCCGATCAGGTGGGAAAGGGATTTATAAGGAATCGAGTAGTCCCTCATACTCAAATTCGGGTTGCGATTTAGCGTTCTGCATGGCACTTAATCAACGGCCTGCCGTACACTAAGGTTTTAAATATCTAATTTTAATTGTCTTTTTACATTGCCACAGTCCGTGGTGGTTTCCAAAACAACAAGAACAACATGAATAAGCGTGCTGAATTAGAGAAGTTTTTCTGGTTGAAGTTCCTCCTGATCGGTCTCGGGACACTGGGTTACGGGGCGTACGCTGGCTACGACGCGATCGTTACGGGGCCCTATCGCTTGGAAAAATCTGAGATTTGGGAGCCAATTAAGGACAATGAATCCTTGTCGCAAGGTGAAAAAATGGATCAGTGGCGAGCAATCGCTGCCGATCATGGCTGGGAAAAAAAACAGCCTAACGAAAAGTACAAAGTAAAAAGCGCCAAGGAATTTATCGTATTCAATTACGGCTTGATGGGGCTTTGTTTGTTGATCTCATTGCCGTGTTTGTTTTGGTGCTTGAGTACCAAGGGGTCTTGGATCGAGTCGACTGAAAACGGCTTGCGCAATTCGGCTGGTAAGCAGCTGACGTTGGACCAAATCACCAAGGTCGATAAAGCTAAATGGGAAAAGAAGGGAATCGCCGTCGTTCACTACACCAACGACCAAGGCAGGACCAGCACTTTCCGTATTGACGATTTGAAGTTTGAACGAGCCAAAGTCGACGAGATCATGGCATGGGTTGAAGATAATATTGATTCGAAACTCGTAGTCAATGGATTGATGGAATCCGAGCTTGCCACCAAAAAGGCTAAAACGGCTGAAGAAAACGCGGCGGAAGAAAACGCCGCTCAAAATCAACCACCGCAAGATGTCTAGATTGCCGAACACTGGGGTAGCTGTAACCGATCGATCGGTTGCTTGGGTCGGTTAATTGCTTTGGTTTACCGAAGCGTCAAAGTTTACCTAAGCGTTACCGATTGGTTGACCCGGCTGGGTTCGCATTTCCTACGGTTACCGCGGTTTTATTTTCTGGAAAACACCGGCTCTTACCGGTTATCCGCTATTTAGGTTCCGATAACTTTACGGAAGCCATTAACCAGCTTCACCGGCGCAATTTTCAAATGCGTTATATCCGTGGCCTAGCTTGTAATCGATTCACGGCAAGGCATTTAATGCCGTTCAAAAAGTACAAAATCGTTGGAGTATTTTGATGATCAAATCCATCTCAACTGCCCTTGCAGTATCTGCTGTGGCCGCTTTCGTTGGAGTGTGTAGCCAAGCATCGGCGCAGGACTGCTCAAGTTGCGCTTCGACTGCTAGTAGTTTCTCGTATCCAGTGGCTTCTAGTTCCTGCGGACACCATGGATGTCGGTTGAAAAACGGACATGGACATGGACACATAAACGAATTTAAAGAGCAACTGCACCACCAAGCCGCGATTAATTCGAAAATTGCCGCCCGTAATGATGCTTGGCCAAAGCCTTTCGCTTGTTGGGACAAACGAGGTTACTACGACACATGGAATGTCATGTTGAACTCCGGTAGCGAAACTCACGCAGTACTGGACAGCAACTTCTTCACAGAAGCGAACACTCTAAACCGAATTGGTATCGATCGAGTCGCTGGCATTGTTATGAACTTGCCAGCCAACGAGCGAACTGTTTTCGTGTCTCGTACGACCGATCAAGTGGTCGACCAAGCTCGCGTCGCTGCTATCCAGGACATGGTTGCAACCTACTATAGCCATCGTGGAGCCGTTGGTGTGCAGCTGTCCGACAAGATTCCACGAACAGCCGCTGCTGCTGAAAAACTCGATATCTTCAATCGACGCAAGGAAGAGCGACCTAGAACAGTTCTGCCTGTCGGAGAAGCCGATACGGTTAACCAAGCTGTGACTCAGTAGTCAAGCAGTGGAGTCGCCTAGCGAGTAACGTTTCGCGAAAAAGCTCTCCATCAACTGATAGTTGTTGTTGACGATTGTCAGCAATCGAGAACAATAGTGGGCTGATCCGGTTTGGATCAGCCCATTTTCTTTGTATTTATTCGTCCAAATTTTCCAAAGGCTACCGTGGACAAAAAAGCCAAAAAGCGTCTTGAAGTGCTGCGACAGAAACTTCAAAAGAACGAAAAGCTCTTGGCCGCAGCCAAACAACAAACCGACGAACCGGATGAAGTCGAGAATATTGAGCGTCAGATTGCTGAGATCAAGTCCGAAATTGACAAGATCAAAAACGGTTGATTGTGGTATCGCGTTTGGGCAATGGAATAAATTGCCGACGCCAGCGGACTAAGCAGAGGTCAAATCTTGATTGGTTTTATCAATTTGAACAAGCAGCCGGGACAGACTTCCCGCGAAGCAGTCAATGCAGTTCAGCGGCTAGTTAGGCCGGCAAAGATTGGCCATTGTGGAACACTCGACCCGCTAGCGACAGGAGTGCTAGTGGTTTGTATCGGCCCTGCAACACGGCTAACGAACCTAGTTCATGAAGCATCAAAAACTTACGTCGGCGACTTTCAGCTAGGTGTTTCCTCGGATACCGAGGACATTGAGGGGCAAGTTGTCCCTCTGGCTAATGCCCCCAAGGTCACTGCCACTCAAATCAAAGCCATATTGCCAGAGTTCATTGGTGAAATTGAGCAGTTACCACCAAAGTTCAGTGCGCTTAAAGTTAACGGGAAACGCGCCTACGATTTGGCCAGGCAAGGTAAAGATGTCAAATTAAAGCCCCGGCAGATTCGAATTTACTCGTTGCAATTGACGGCGTTCGAATATCCGAAATTTCAACTTAAAATCGAATGCGGCACTGGTACTTATGTTCGGTCACTAGGGCGAGACATTGGTGCTCGTGTAGGTTCAGCCGCGATTATGACCGCGCTTCAACGGACGGCGATCGGTGATTTTTTACTGGACGAAACGATCGATGTAACGGATTTGGATGCTCAAAATATCTCGCAACACCTTTTGCCCGTTGATCATGGTTTGCGTGGCTTAGAACGAGTGGTGTTGAATGACGCAAATGCTCGCGGTTTGATCGATGCTCAGCCAGTTCAATTGCCAGCGCATGCGGAATTTGATCGCGTGTTGGCTGCCAACAGACGGGGGCAGGTGCTGGCGGTTTTGCACCGTAGAGACAAGGATATCTTCACACCGAAGATCAATTTCTCGAAGTATGTCGACGGTGGCGGTTAATAGCAACGGCAAGGCAGTTGTAAAACTACCTTGCCAATAAGTCATTGTCTGCAAACAAAAGTTTACAGGATACCGCCGTGTGTACGGAGTGGTTTCGAGTGATCTGGCTGATCCAAAAACCAAAAACGCTGCCACTCTTCGCGTAAAGCGCGGAGATCTTCGGATTGATAGATCAGCTGTCTTGCTCGAACCGCTGGATCGGCATCGTAAGCCGGCAGGAAGCATCCAACGCTGGTTGTGAGTGCTAAACCCAACAACGCCGCAGTGATGAATCGACGCATGTTCTCTACCTTCAAATGTTCTACAAAAATGATTTGGTCGTCCAAGCAATACACAGCTTGACCTAGCATTGATCGGCACGTTTGGCCCAACGGGTTTAACCGTAATCATTGATTTATTTGTAAAACTTTGACAACGCTAGCAATGCATAGTTGCAGAATGGCCGTCAGCGGTTGTGCAGCACGCAACGGGCTGCATTTCAGACTAGACGAGTGCCACGCCTTTGATGGTGCCATCAACAACCAGCTTGTCGTTGACGTAACCTTGGAAGTCGGCGTTAAACATTGTGTTGGGCCGTGAGCGTCCTTTTTTCAACATTAAAATCAGCCGATCGCCTGGAGCAACAGGCCCCCTAAAACGAACTCCCTCAAGGCCCCCCAAGCCTACCACGCCGTTACTTACTAAGCCTGTTTTGATAGCAAAGTAAGACGAAAGCTGAGCCGCACTTTCGCATATCAGGACACCTGGCATCAACGGTCGGTCCGGAAAGTGCCCACGAATCCAAAACATTTCTTCCGAAATGTCCAAGTAGCCAACTGCTCGTGTGTCATCCATCAACAAAACAGCATCCAACAATTGCATCTCAAAGCGGTGTGGATTGACCTTTAAAATCTCGTCGCGAGAAGCCAGGACATTGTCACAATCAAATTCTGAAAATGGAACAAATGCTGTCTTAATTGGAACACCTTAAAATCAAAAAGCTCGCTGGTTGTAGTAAACGCCTTGCTTCTATGTTCGTCGAAACAGGGCTGTTTTGGAAGGCGAATCGAGCAGAATGTTTTAAACGTAGAGATTTAAAGAAGCGTTAGTGCGGCAGCACGTTTCGGTGCGGAATTTAGCTGAATTTGTAGCACTAAATTGCTGATTTATAGTTTGAAATCTAGCGGAATTCGAAATCTTGCTCGTACAACGTAGCCTAACCGGTATGTTTTGCCAGTCGATCACCACGACAATGGCTCGCCAGCCTTCAGTTTACCTAACACCCACAATATTTTTGAGTATAATAAGGGTTTGCGGATCCGCAGTAAGCTATTGCATACATTATGGAAAATGGTGCCTGTCGTTAACTTTCTCAAACTGATGTTCCAAAATAATGTCCAAACGGCTGCCAATAAAATCTGAATTACCAACGATGCTTGTCAAATCTCATCAGGACCAGGCCACTTCGGGAAAATCGGAAGTTGGGGATTTTCCTCTGCCGGCTGCTCCGTCAGTAGAAGAATTGATTCAGAGCATAAGAGGCGGTTCGAGTGTGGAAGCACC
>CAZORR010000113.1:0-9632 GCA_964582115.1 uncultured Pirellulaceae bacterium | reverse complement strand
AGATTTTATTCGGGCGACGCATACGCTGCACCACAGCCCAGAAAATCCCAGTTGGGTCGAAGTTAAGGTGCGAATGCCAGAGGGTGACGCGACTGATTCTAAGTAAGACCAGTGAAATACTTGAACACAGTTTTCTTTGTCGCAATTCTTTATTGCGACGGAATTGGCCGGCCTTTACTTAATCAACAGACGATTAATCTCCCTATAAACTGTTGGGAAGGCGGCAAGTTTAGCGTTTGACGAGATCTCGTGTGGGATTACTTTTGAGTTGTCTCAAGCATTTGCGAAATCCATTTTCGTGTTGCAACCACGGCATGTTCGCCAATCGTTCTGTCGTAGTGGTTTAGTTGAACGTTGCCGACTGTTCCGGCACGCTGGTTCAATGCATCTGATTCGCTTATTTGAACTTCGCCATCAAATCGCGAAGAGACTAACTCAAATGAATCTTCACTGGATCGACTTTGGCTCGGTCCGGTGCGAGCACGGATAGTTAGGCTTCCGCCGGTTTGAGATGTCAAACGAACGTCAACATTCGAGGTCGCGGTGGGTTGTACACTGTTTAAGATTCCTGCCACCCGACAAAGCCCATGGCGAGGAACGAAAACCACTTCGTTTGCTTGATGTGACGTAAACGATTCGAAGTAATCTTGGCTAACAGACAACGCAATCGTTTTGCTTTGCTCATCAACAATCTGCAAAAGGCTCAAGCCCGATGAAACAAACTGGCCAGGCAATGTTTCTAGGTCATCGGCGACAACCGTCCCATCTGTGGCGGCAAACAGTTTTAACGAATCAAGTTTCTGACGCAGTTCGCTAGTCTGCTTTTCGATTGATTGGCGGGAAGCGTACTCTGATTGATAGGCTGCGATTTCTCGATTTTGATGCAGACTTCGGCTGCGAATCATTGATTTTTCTCGATCCAACTCAAGCCCCCGCAAACGAGTTTCAAGCTCGCGGTTTTCAAGCTCAACAAGTAAATCACCTTGTTTGACACTTTGCCCCGCCACGACATGAACGGCTTTGACAAACCCAGGCGCATCAGCGCGGACGATGGTCGGTGTTTTGTATTCAATGATCGCGGGAGCGGAAACTTGAATCGGCCAAGGAAGGTATCGAAGGAAAACAATGGTAACTCGATGCAGTCGAGAAAATGAAAAGATGTCAGTTTTCGCCAATATCCTGTGTGGTTCCCCGAATTATCGAACAAGCAAATCAACTTCAAGGATCTCTCATGGAATGCCCTATCTGTAAATTTGAAATGGAAAGCGGTCACGCATCAGTCCACGGAACACTGATCGGTGTCTTGCTTTTCGGAATGTCACGAGAGCATCTTTGGTTCCAAGGTGACCAATCAAAGCATCGTTTGCTGAAGTCAAAAAATGGTTTGGCAGCATCTCACTGTAGTGAGTGCGGGACATTGGTGATGCCGGATCCAGACACCTTAATTGACAACGCGACGACA
Source organism: uncultured Pirellulaceae bacterium (assembly GCA_964582115.1). Classification (GTDB taxonomy): domain Bacteria; phylum Planctomycetota; class Planctomycetia; order Pirellulales; family Pirellulaceae; genus Mariniblastus. The sequence continues at coordinate 8,170 of CAZORR010000113.1, read as the reverse complement.
CATGTTTCCAGTGGAGATATCGATCGAGCCCGGCGACTTTACCGAGTCGCTATTGATGCTGGAATCGAACCAGGATATTGCCAACAGCGTATCGCAGAACTTGATGGACTTAAATGAATTGGTGTCGCACCAGAAAATATTGCTTTGTCATCGCCGGTGTTGGAATCGTTGGGGTACTGATTGCATCATGGTTTATCGGTGGCGCGTTGATCGCTCCCGCAAACTCCACGATCGGCAACCCGCCAACTGACTTTCCCGCGATCAACGTCCAAATCGAATCCGACTCTGGAACAACGCTTGCTGGTTGGCATTTACCGCTGCCGAATGCCAAAGCCACTGCGATTCTCTTGCATCCACTACGTAGCAACCGACGTTCGATGCTTTCGCGAGCGAGAGCCTTGCAACGAAACGGATACTCGACTCTTTTGGTTGACCTTCAGGCTCATGGAGAATCGATTGGTGAAAACATCACCGTAGGGCATCTTGAAAAGCACGACGTTCGTGCGGCGGTTAAGTTTGTTCGTGATGCCGACCCAAATCAGAAGATCGCCATCATCGGTTGGTCACTAGGCGGCGCTGCCACCGTACTTGCGAGCCCGGACGCGGATGTGATTGTGTTGGAATCGGTATATCCAACCGTTACTGAAGCCGTTCACAATCGAATACAAATGCGATTAGGTTTTTTACATCACGTGGTTGCACCACTTTTGCTGGTTCAATTGAATCCTCGCTTAACTGTTTCGCCTGACCAGCTTCGTCCAATTGACTATCTTAGGGAAATCAAGTGCCCGGTCTTGATTGCATCTGGAGATTGCGATCAACATACAACGTTCAGCGAAACCAACCGCATGTTCGATGCAGCCAACGAGCCGAAAAAACTAACAATCTTCAAGGGAGCCGAGCATATTGACCTGTATGCATACGACCCGGCAAAATACGAGAGCGAAATCATCGGGTACGTCAATGAAATCATTGGCGACAGCCTTGGCAGAGATGAATAAGCGGTGCGAACCAAACGCGGACCGCAAGTCAGTTGTAAAATCTTGGTTGTCCGTTACAGGAACTTGGTCATGAACGTTAAGCTGTTTGAATAAATGCGATTTACAAATCTACAGCTTCTTCGATTTGTCACTTGGTGCGCCTTGGCTGCGTTTGGGTTTTCGCAGTCTGATCAGAGTTTTACTTTTCTTTTTCCCGTGGGATTAGCATTTCTTACGATCCCGTTTGTTCTTTGGGGAATCAAGTATGCAACGGCTGAATCGTGGTTCTTGACAATGGTGCTCAACAGTGGCCTCCTGTTGGCGATTGGAGTCGGCTCAAAAATTCAATTTGGCTTGGAATCACCGACGTTTTTACAATTATTCGCTGCCGTGTTCCTTTTCTGGGCAGCGGCAAGCGCGATGACTTTAGACGAGAAGAAACAGCCAGCCAGGAGACATTTTGTAGAGCTACTTATTCCGTCGCTATTGGGATTTGGCTGCATTTGTTTCGCGCCAATTGTTGCGTTTCCCGGCGGTGAGATACCAATTCTGTTACAATTGGGTTGTCTCATTTGTCTTTGCTGCGGTGCGGTGATCTATGCATTGATTTTGCAACGATTAACAGAAAAGGCGAAGTAACGACGCGGCGGGCAGGTTTTGACTTGTCTGTGTAAATTGAATTTCAGCGTGCCGGTTTTGCGCAGACGACAGAACCATTAACTGGCTTAAATCAATGTGGCCCTTTAAACCAAAACCGAAACTAGCCAAGCGTTCCCCATCAATCACGATCGGCGACATTGCGGCGAATTGGAGTGCTGACTCGGGTTGGGAATTTGTCGACCCAATTCTCCAAGTTGACTGCATGGTTTATGAGACCGATAATTTCGATGAAGCTGTTGTCGCAAAGTTACCAATGGCAAGAGCGTGGATCGTTCAACTAGGCGACGAAATCACGAATGCCGTCAACGACTACGCAACGCAATCCGAACTGCCAGCAAATGTTCAAGAATTACAGAGAATTGACATGTCCGAGCTATTGGCCAGCAATTCGATCGACATTTGCTACACCGCAGACGAATGGGCAGATTTTGCTATTAACGTTGTCGTTACCGACGGACAAATTGAAAGCTTGTACGCTGGCGATTAATAGTTGGAGGGTGAGCGATAGTGTTTGGGAGAACACCGGCCTCTTGGAGCGGCGTTCACGATCGTTATTCAGCTGAAACGAGAAGGTATCAAAATGCGTTACTTAATATTTGGGGTAATGGGCTTCGCCGGCCTGACGGCAGGCGTGCTTTTTGATTTATTTTTAAACGGTTTCCCAGCAACCGAGACAACGCTTTTCTGGGGCATCGGTGGCGCTGTGTTTATGATGTCGATGCTGGTGTATTGTCGTTTCGCACTTGAGCCACCGGCACGAGTGAAAAAAGCTTCGTTTCGGTCTAAGCCTCCAACTCTTCGCTCTGAATCAAGTGGTACTTTTAAAGAGAGACTGAGCCAATTCGCTGAGAATGTAGACGACCCGCCCAATGATTCAAATGTAGAGCCAACCGAATTTTGGGCCTTGGATAACGCTGGCAACTACGAACCAACACCACCCAAGCCAGTGGGCATCATTAGATTTCTACTACATCGAGTCCGAAGAATACTGATGGGGAACTAGTTTGGCAGAAATGCCCGACAGCGAGGCACTGCCGTAATCGAGACCACGTGATTTTTCTTTATCATTTAATCAATTTGCGCCCACGCTTGGGCAGCATAAGCCTAGGGGCCTTGGGCACTCTGCACGGACTGATTTAGCTCGTTGAATATCATTACCGAGCACGCAGGCTTTGCACCAGCAAGAAACGTATTATATCAAACAGAAACGGCGAGATTTTATGATTATGATGAAACGTTTGCAGTTAAAGTAACTTCGCAACGTTGGCGAAGAATTTCAAACAACAAAAACGTGCAATGCATTGCAAAAGAATTTGCGCTGAGCAACCCACCTTGTAAGTCTTATCCCCCGCAACCTTTTCTGGAGAACTTGATTTGACCACCTTTGATTTGTCTATTGTCGGGAATGGCATCCTTGGTCTGATGACCGCGTTTGAGTTAACTAATAAAGATCCAAATTTAAAGATTGCCGTAATTGGCCCCGCTGACCAAAAAGGTGGAGCCAGTCAAGCTTCAGGAGCAATGCTTGGATGCTTCGGGGAAATTACTGATCAAACCTTTTTCAACGACCAGGCCGAAAAGAGATTCTTGATGGCCTACGATGCGCACAAGCGCTGGCCAAGCGTCATCGAGAAACTTAACTCGTTAGTCTCTAAGGCTCATCAACAAAAAATTGATGAGGGCACATTCGTCGTATTGAATCCTTGTTCTGGGCAAATTGAAAGCGATAGTTTTAGAGAGCTCCTTTCAGCGCTCAAACGTTTTGACGAACCCTATGAAGAGATTGATCCAAGGATCATTGAAGGCTTTAACCCCAATGAAAACTTGCGACCATTACGCTCTATCGTCATTCCAAATGAAGGGTCACTCGATTCGCGAAGATTCATGTCGGTGCTTCGGTCACTTTTGGAACAACGCGGGGTTCAATTTATTGAACAAAAAGCACTTGAGTTCTACCAAGAAGGCGACGGATTTGTAGTCGACCTAGATAGTTCTGAAACCGTTACATCGTCAAAATGTCTTTTGGCTGCAGGCGCATTCACGCAAAATCTTTTGGATGGACATCCAGACCTCGCGCATCGGATTCCACATCTGTTTCCAGGTGTTGGTTTTTCCGCAAGCATTGAGCAAGTCCCCAACAACCCAATCCGAAAAGTCGTCCGCACCCCTAACCGGGCTGGTGCTTGTGGACTGCATGTTGTTCCGCAGAGCGACGGTTCACTGTATTTAGGTGCTTCCAACGATGTGTATTTGAGACCGCAGACACTACCGATGACAGGCATCGTTCACTTCTTGTTGGAGTGCGGAATTGAGCAGATCAACACAGCTTTGTATCGCTCCAATTTACTGGAAACACGTACTGGCAATCGGCCTGTTACTGCCGATGGATTTCCGCTGGTAGGCGAAACTTCTATCAATGGTTTGTATATCCTTACAGGAACTTACCGAGACGGTTTCCACAAAAGCCCCGTTTTAGCAGAGATGATCGCTGAAGAAATTCTGGGCGAAGAACCAACGTGGCAGCACGATTATCAGCCCGAACGAAACCTCATTCCAACGGTCAACAAAGAAGAATCGATCAAGGTATATCTCGATCACTTGATTGCTGCGTATTATGAACACGGCTGGCGAGCCCCCAAAATTTCCAGCCAAGATGCAATGCGGCAGATGGCCGAAGAAAAGATCAGAAAGTTCTACGACACGCATGGCTTTGATTTTGGAATTTCAGCAGAAATCCTTCTCATGCATGAGTTAGATTCTAACCCGGACGAAGCCTTGCCATTGCTCAAAAAGCTTTTCTGCTCCAAGGAGAGCTTGGCTCCGGTTTCGTAGCGGACGTTGGAGGCATCTTTGACACAAAAAATTCCACTCGTACACCTCACTGGCTATGGCTAACGATTCTTATAGCAAGAACTCCACCACGTTTGATGGCACCGGCGTGCCACCAGGCGAAAAACTTGCTGTGAGATTTGAGGGCAAGAACTTTACCGCCAGTCAATTGCTCGACGATGCGAAGCAGTTGGCGTCCGTTTTGTCTAACCCAAAACTACCAGTGGTGATCCTGTTACCACGAGGCTATTGGCTATATGTCAGCCAATTGGCGGTGTGGTTGCAGGGTGGGTTTTTCGTACCGATTGATACGCGAAATCCAATCAGTCGAATTGAATTTTTACTGGAAGACTCCCAGACGCAGACCGTTTTGACCGACCAAGCCAATGCGGCACGATTGGCCAACGCCAACCAGCAGATCGACATCATTGATGTGGAACAGACAATCGCTTCGCAGTCCTATTCAGACGCCGTGGCTACAAAAGGACTGGATCGCATTGACTTGTCCAGCCTGATACCGCACCAGGATAACGACTTCGTTTACATGATCTACACTTCGGGTTCGACAGGACGGCCCAAAGGGGTGCCCATTCACTGGCGGGCAATGGACAATCAATACCAATGGTTTGTCAAAGAATTCGGTGTCGGTCCTCAAGATCACTGCATGCAAATCTCTTCGCCAGGGTTTGATATTTCGATTGAGGAAACATGGGGCAGCCTGCGAACGGGTGCCACCTTGCATGTTCCCCACGACACGGCCTATGAGTCTGCGGAGTATTTCTGGCAATGGGTAGAAGAAAACAAAATTTCAATTCTGGATTTACCCACGGCATTGTGGCAGGCGATCTTGCCAGCACTAGCAAATCATCCACTGCCAGCATCAGTGCGCCTAGCAGTCATTGGTGGTGAAGCAATCAGTCCAACGGATGTCGATCTTTGGTTTTCCGCAGTCGATTCCGACAAAGTTAGATTGATCGATTGTTACGGGCCCACCGAAACAACGATTACGAGTACGTTCAGTGAGTTGAAGCCCGGCGGTACTTTGACGATCGGCAAGCCGATTGACAATATGCGTTGCTTCCTTGTCGATGAATCGGGGCAAAAGATTCTGCAGCCTGATCAAATCGGCGAAATCTACCTCAGTGGGGATTCTGTGGCCCAAGGCTACTGGCATCGCCCCGAGAAAACAGCCGAAGCATTTTCGAATTACTCGGCTTGTGAGGGTCACTGGTCCTACCGCACGGGCGACTTGGGCCATTGGGATGACAACGGGGACCTTGTTTTTTGTGGCCGCCGCGACGCTCAAGTGAAACTGCGTGGTTTTCGGATTGAGTTGGGTGAAATCGAAACAGCAATCCGTAAACATCCTCAGGTAAAAAACTGCGTGGTCAAAAAAATTGATTTGGGCAACTCGCAATTGGTCGCTTTTGTTTGCACCGGACAGGATCCTGATTCCGCCCGCGATCAAAACCTGGCGGATGAATTAACGCATCAGATATCATCAACACTGCCGGAGTATATGATCCCCAGTCGTTTTTGTTTCATGCAGGATTTTCCGCTTACCTCCAATACAAAAATTGACCACGCAAAGCTAGAAAAACTGTTGGAGCAACCAGAGCCGACGATTAAGCCAAAGTGGAACTCTGAACTCAAAAATATAATTGGTGAAGCCTGGAAACTGGCGACTGGGCACTACCCAGAAAACGATGACCAGCCGTTTTCCCAATCGGGAGGTGATTCCCTGGGAGCAATCTCATTGATCACCGAGTTGCGGCGAACCTATACTGATTTGCGACTCGGAAACGCAGTCATCGGATCGCAAGCTACAATGAATTCAATTGCAGAGTATATCGAATCGCAATTCGGCAAATCAGAAGATTCATCCGACAATCCACTGGTTACGGTCTTGAAACAATCCAACGTTAAATCCAAACGCTGGTTGTTGTTGTTTCACCCAGCCGGCGGTGGCTGCATGATGTACGAGTCGTTGTTGACCGACAAGATTTTAAGCGAATTTATGGTTGCGATGGTTGAGTCGCCTTACTTGACCGGTCCCATACCTACCGAGAAACTAGAATTAAAAAACGAAGGAGACATGAATCGCATCGTCGCTAATTATGCGGATGCAGTCACTAAAGCATCCTCAAATTGGTCGCCGGCCACTCAAATTATAACGGCTGGCTATTCTTTGGGAGGAATCATCGCTTATGAGGTCGCGCGATTGTTTCAACAAAACGATTTGCCAGTTAAAACGGTCATCAACATCGACCAACCTGTGCCTTCGCTGCTCAACGGCTGTAGTATTCTACGGCGACTGATGCACTGGTGTTATCGATTGCGGCAACCCATTTTGGCCTACCGTGATCATCAAAAAGTGCGTCGGGATCGCATGGTTTTAGATGCCGCCAAACAGGCCGCTGATAAACAGAACGATTTTTCCGAAGCCGAAATACACTCCATGCAATTGGAAGACTACTATTGCGCAATCGAATCAGATTACCAACCGCAGCAAAGTGATCTATCGATGGAATTGATTCGCGGCGGTATCTTTGAAGCAAAACACTCGCTACCGGACGGCTATGGCTGGTCGGGATTGGTTAAATCACTTAAAGTGCATCAAGCCCACGGAACTCACTCTACTATTCTTGCCAAGCCCAATATGCGTCGAGTCCAACGACTGTTTTCGGAAATCGTGGAGCCAGACGCATGACATCGCAACCTTGTTGCGAAGAAGATGAACCCCAGATGTCAGCTTCGTTGAACCCTTCGCACTCAAAGTTGCGGTTTATTTTTGCCATCATCGGACAGGGGTTGTTCAGCCTCTGTCGTTTTATCACAACGATGGTCATTGGCGGTAGGTTCAACTGGAACAATGTACAGACTGGCGCCGGATCAGAGGCCGAACTCGGACATTACTTGGCCTATTTCAGTGTGCTGTTGTTTGGTGTGGGAATTTTGGAGGCCTTTGTCACCACCCCCATGACCTACCTGATGCACGGTCGCAAAGACGAACAGAAACCGCAGTTCGCTACTTTACTACTGCTAGTATGTTTAGCGATCACGGCGCTGTTTTTTGGGTTTGTATTGTTGGCCGGCGCGCTGGCGCGGACTAGCTATCCGAGCCTTTCAATCTTCGCACTGACCGCGTTTGCTTTTATGCTGGCGACCCAATGCATCCGAGAGTTCCTGATTCGCTGGTTGCTCGCCCATCTAAAAACGAGCCAATATGCAGTCTACGAATTAGCTTATTTCTTGGTTTTCACGCTCGCCATTGCCGTGACAACTCAAAGCCAACAAATATCCTTGACCGCGATCTTTACCATGATCGCAATCTCCAACCTGTTAATGATTGCATTGGTTTGGTGGCAACAGCGCCGCGAATTTGCATCGATTAAGTCAACGTTACAACAAACGGGTTTGTTGAAGCTTCGTACAAAAACTACCGTTTCCAAAACGCTGAATCCTGAGTCTGATTTATGGCCTGAGTTCGTTGCAACCTTAAAGGAGCAGGTCTACTTCGGCCGGTGGATAGCAGCGGATAGTATTTGCGCCGTGATGACGATCTATTTTTTCAACTGGTTATTGTTGTTTAAAATCGATGCAGCCGCGGCGGGGATCTACGGTGCTTGTATGACGATTGTGTTGCTGGCCAACCCACTGCTCAACGGAGCAATGTCAGCTTTTGCGCCGACGGCAGCGAT
>CAZORR010000112.1:0-9645 GCA_964582115.1 uncultured Pirellulaceae bacterium | reverse complement strand
ACCCATTGAGCCATCAGCACCCATCATGGCGCCGTTATTACTCGCCGCTTGCTCTGGCGGTGGAGGAGGATTGACAAAAGCGATCGTCAGCATGCAGAGGAAAATCCAAATCGATGCCGAAACGACGGTTACTTTAGTGAAAGCATCACCGGCCTTCGCACCAAAAGCGCTGCTGCCACCGCTACCGCCAAGGGCACCTGTCAAACCACCGCCTTTGCCACGTTGGATCAACACCAAAAAGATCAACCACAGCGACACCACGAATAGCAGCAACTGCAATATAAATCTGCCTAGGTGGAAGTCAGCCAGCAGAATATTCTGAGGAAGATCAAGCGATAAAAGCGAACTGATCATTTGAAATCACTAATGAATTGAAGATTCTTGTTTTGAAAAAAATAAAAGCTACCAGCACCAACGATGGCCAGTAGCAATCAACTAAGCGACAGCATCGATGATTGCGGTGAAGCTATCCACCTTCAGCGAAGCCCCACCGACCAAGGCACCGTCGATATCAGGTTGTGACATCAGTTCAGCGGCGTTGGCTGGTTTGACACTACCGCCGTACAACACTCGGACGGAATCGGAAGTTTCTTGATTGTAATGTGAGGCCATGATTTTGCGAAGATCAGCGTGAACCTCTTGAGCTTGCTCAGGAGACGCTGTTTTACCGGTACCAATAGCCCAAACGGGTTCGTAGGCGATCACGACGTTCTTCATTTGTTCGGCAGAAACGCCCGCAAGCGACCCTTCAAACTGTGACTTAACGACTTCAATGGTTTTGCCGGCTTCACGTTCTTCCAGCAGTTCACCGACGCACAACACAGCCACCAAACCGGCATTCAATGCGGCGTGGACCTTTTTGTTGATCAATTTGTCGCATTCGCCGATCACGTTGCGTCGCTCGGAGTGGCCGAGGATGACATAGGCACAACCCAAATCCTTCAGCATTGCGGTGCTAGTTTCACCCGTAAACGCACCGTTACTTTCGAAGTAGACATCTTGCCCGCCAACGGCCACATGCGAACCGGCAACAGCAGCACAAACCGCATCGACGTAAACCGGGGTAGGGCACACCAGAACATCGCATTGGTCAGCTGGTTTAGCTGCCAAGTCTTGAGCCAATGCAATCGCATCGGCTTTGTTCAAGTTCATTTTCCAGTTGCCTGCAATCAGTGGTCGTCGCATCGCTATATCTGTTTTGAATTCAAATTTGTTAGTCGTGACAATTATCAATCATGACATCTCGCAAGCCGTTCAATGCAAACTTCACCGAAGTCTCGTTAAAACAGTGCTTCTGAGGGCTCGACAGGTTACCAGAAACTAGAAATTCAAATAACGGCTGATTACCGCTGTTTATCGAAAAAGATGCTGATTTGTGCCATCGGCAAGGCTTACGGGCTTACTTCGACGCTCGAATTCCCATGCAAGCGGTGAAAAGCCGATTAAACCACCCACGCCAAATCGGGCGAACCGACCAGCCAAACCGAGCTCGGTGGCTGATTGGTTGGCGATTTAACGATCCGCATAGACCCGCGTGGACTCTTCTTTAGAAACGGTGGTTGAGCGACCGTCGGTGTTCATTTTCAGCACCACTCGGTGATCACCAGCCGTTTCGCCTTGCCCTGACACAACGAAGCTTAACCGTGATCCCGGTTTGAGGCTTTCAATCGGAGAGAACACAACCTGTTGACCGCGAATTTGGTTGGCCAGTGGCCCATCAACGGCGGTCGGTTTAAGCCCGTTAGGAAAGTCAACTTGCAACCGTACGTTAGTCGCAACTTTGGTGCCTTGGTTGACCACCTGAACGCGGTACTTCGTTTCCCCACCAATTTCGACTGGATCCAACACATCGTCGATGTCAATGAATACGTCGACAAGGTGCTCGACCGATAATCGTTGTTCGGTTGCGGCACGCATATCCAAATCAGCCTTGGCCTCGAACTTAATTGGCTGGTTGCCAACTGCAATCGGCTCGGTTACGACTTCAACACTCGCATCGATGTCTTGTCGAAGTTCTGCAAGTTCCCACACCACCGCATGCAGATTGCGGTTGTAGGTACCTTTGTTATTGGATTGTAGATAACGCAAACCACTGGGCAGTCGCGCGATCAGCTCGACATTCGTCGCAGGTGCGGTGCCCGAATTCGAAACAGAAAATGAATGCTTGGCTTCACGTCCCAAGAACCGAACGTTTGGTCCTGCAGATTTGGCCTTAAGACTAGGAGCAATGACTTCTAGGTTTAACTTGTGTTGTGATTTGATACCGCCATTGGCACTGACAAAGATAACGTTTTGACACTTGCCTGGTTTTTTCGCTTGGAGCGTCAAACGAACGTTACGTGATTGATTCGGCAGCAGCGTGCCGACCTCGTACTCAATCTCCCGGTAACCATCGCGAAAATCCAATTGCTCCGGCACGTCTTCTTGGATCAAAACATCTCTGGCTGGACCGTCCCCTTTATTGGTCACGATCACATCAAACAGGACCTCGCCACCGATCAAAATCTGAGGCTTGGAACGGTGAGTAATCTCTAGCACCGGCTGTGTCACACGTGTCCGCATTGATGACCGGGCCGCGAAGGTGTACTGCGCGACGCTGCCAATTTCACCCGGTCGAGTTGGCTTAAGTTTGACGGTGATTCGTTTTTCGACACCCGGGCTAAGTGTGCCAATATCCCAAGTCAGTTGACGGTTGCCAGTCTGAGTCGGATTGGGCGTGGCGCTGATAAATTCGGTTCCTACAGGGATTTGATCAAACACCTGAACATCGTCCACCGCGACTCGGCCTACATTGCGAAGCACGATTTGAAAATCAGCAGGTTCGCCGACTTGGATTTCTTGTGGCGACAACTTTTCGATGCTCAACGACGGGGCTTGGACGCCGTCTAAACGGCGATCGCCCGGAACGTCTCGTGTCACCGCAGCGACGCGAGCAGCTGGGCCAGTGCGGTTGTTTGAACCTGACTGACTGGCCGAACCAGTGGAGCGATTGAAGCCGGTTCTTGCCGGCGCTTGCACTGGCCGAGACGCAACGACTGGACGCGCGACAGTGGATGCTGGCGTGCGGCGTCTGGCGCCTGAAACGGTAGTGGTTGAAGCCGGTGTCAGGTTGGACTTGAGTTGTGAAGGTCCACCGGATCGCAAGTTTGCGGGGAACCGACTGGATGAATAAGCCGGCGTTGAATCAGGCTTTTTTGGAACGGCTTTGATAGGAGTTGATGCTGGAAAAGAAGGTGCCTTAGCTGGCACCACCTGAGGTAACGCCCCAAAAGCGCTCTTCGCTTGCGAAGGCGACTGACCCGAAGGTTGCCCAAAGCGGCTAGACGAGTTGACCGCAGGTGCACCAAAACTTCGACGTGCCACATCTTGCGTCGATTTGGCAACATTGCCGAAAGCTTGATTGGCGCGACCAGCGAATTTGTTCAACGAACGATTTGCAACATCAACCGCTCCGCCTGATTTGGCTGGAGCTTTGGCGAGGTCGCCGAGTAGTTGCTTTGCTGAATCGCCAGTTTTACGAATCAGCGAATCTGCCTTGTTTGCTATCGCCTGTGGTGCTTTGGGGGCGGCGAAACCATTGCGACTGGCCAACGGCTGAACTGGTTTTTTCAATTCACCAAAACCGCCTTGGCTGCCAATGATTGGCTTGCTAGGAATGGCCGCGAACCTTGCTGGCGGCTCTGGCTTCTTCGCTCTTAACACCTCTGGCAACGGAGAGGACTTGTAAGAAGTCGGCTTCGGAAAGGCCGAAGATTTCGCGGCAAAACCACTGGCTGCCGGGGATTGTTTAGCGTTTACGATCGAACTTTTGTTTGGCTTGGGAAACTTGTTCGGCTTCGACACCGCTTTTGCAAATTTGTCAGCGGTGTTTTTCCCTGCAGAAACCGTGTCGCTATATTTGCCGCCAGTGATCGTCGCTTTCGCGCTCTTTGCCAAATTACCTAATGACGACTTAGCTTTGTTAGCCACCGCATCACCTGCATCAGCCAGCGATGCCCCAATGCCATCTTGCGTATGATCGTGCCCTGCATGAGGACTACGAGCACGGGTCATCGAATAAATGACCGCAAAAGTTCCCAATACTAGAAACAAAGCCACCGCAATAAAACGGGTCATTTTCGCGCTCGAGAAACTAGTCGATCCGGCAGACGTAACGGAGTCAACAATGTCGTCTATATTTTGATCCATGGCTGTTCTTAAGCACAAGTCTTTTTAAGGGCGAAAGACCATGGATGAAGAACACTGAGTCTGCCTGCCATCGCACTGCGTTCGCTTCCGAACACCACAATGAAAGACAAATACTCGTTTAAGCTTGTTTAAAGAGAAGCACTCGCTGTAAGTGCATCCGCTTTTGACACTAGCTCGAACGTGGCATCCATGCCGCTTCGCCAGTTAAGTTAGTTTCGCTAAAGCCACGCCGCATAAATTTCCGCGCAGCTTTAGACCACCACTTTCATAGCAGATTGACAAAACTTTCCCAATAGAGATCGATCGCTAGCGGCTCAGTGCCTCAATCGCCCGCTCCGAGGCTGGCATTTTTTACGTGGTGTGTTCGTGGTAATGCCTTAGGCACCTTAGCTTATCGCTCAATACTCTATAATTCATGCGACAAGAAGAATCACTCAAGCGGTCTTGGCGGCTCTTGGCGGCCATGAAGACCGCCTACCGAATCAGCTAGCAATTCTCAACTATGCGTTGGCTGCCGAATAAGCCTCTTTGATTCGGCTCAACGCTTCTTGGGTGTTTTCAAGACTATTGAAAGCGCTCAACCGGAAATAACCTTCACCAGCGGCACCGAAACCGCTACCTGGCGTGCCGACAATGTGCGACTTGCCCAGCAATTGATCAAAGAAATCCCAACTGGTCATGTCACTGGGAGTTTTCATCCAAACGTACGGAGCATGCTCGCCACCGAACACCTCAAACCCGACTTCTGCCAAACCTTCTCGCAACAGGCGAGCGTTATTCATGTAAAACGCGATCAGTTCATTCACTTGTTCGCGACCTTCAGGCGAATAAACCGCTTCGGCACCGCGTTGAACGGGGTAGGACACGCCATTGAATTTTGTGCAATGTCGGCGATTCCAAAGCGCGTGAACTGATTGCAGTTGACCGTCCGACGTTTTGCCCATCAGTGTTTTTGGAATCACGGTGAAACCACAGCGGATCCCAGTGAAGCCAGCAGTTTTGCTAAAGCTGCGTAGTTCAATCGCAACTTCACGCGCGCCTTCGATTTCAAAAATCGAACGCGGAACATTCGAATCCGAAATGAACGCTTCGTAAGCAGCATCGTAAAAGATGATCGAATTGTTTTCTTTTGCGTACGCCACCCACTTCTCAAGCGTTTCGCGGCTCGCCACGGTGCCTGTTGGGTTGTTGGGGTAGCAAAGGTAGATCAAATCAACTTTTTCGGTAGGCAATGCTGGTTCGAAATTTGATTCTGCAGTGACAGGCATATAAACTAATTTGCCATACCGTCCGGATTCATCGGCGGCACCGGTGTGTCCCGCCATGACATTCGTATCGACGTAAACAGGATACACCGGGTCCAAAACTGCGATCGTGTTGTCTGCGCCGAACACGTCCAGCAAGTTCCCCGAATCACACTTGGAACCGTCGGAAACAAAAATTTCATCTGCCGCTACGTCAATGCCGCGATCTTGAAAGTCGTGCTTGGCGATAGCATCTCGTAAAAACGAATAACCTTGCTCGGGGCCGTAACCACGAAACGTTTCTTTGACGGCCATTTCATCAACCGCGGCGTGCATTGCTTTGATGATTGCTGGACACAGCGGCTGAGTGACATCGCCGATGCCCATCTTGATAACGTTGGCTTCTGGATTGGCATCGATAAAAGCACTTACCCGCCGTCCGATCTCTGGAAACAAATAACCCGCTTGCAATTTGAGGTAGTTATCGTTGATTTGTGCCATCGTAATGTCTCGTCAGTCTTGAATGAGTAGTTTTGGTATCGATTTGGCCTGACATCATCACAAAAGTAGCAGCGAAATACAAGTCACCAAAGTATTGTGAACTCCATGCATCAACATTGGCGTCAATAGACTGTTCCGCCATTCACGAACCAATGAAAAACAGATCGCCAATGTCATCAAAACTGGGATCGCAGCAATCCCTTGTGGGTGGATCGCGGCAAAGACAAAACCATTCAACACCGCAGAAAACACAACGCTAACCCAGCGAGCACGTGTTCGGGACCAATCTCGCAGATGTCGATACAAAACCCCTCGGAACATGGTTTCCTCGACGATCGGGGCAGCGATGCAAGCGGTCACAAACACCATCAAGATCATCAACCAGTCACCGTTGGCGATAAATTCTTGAACTGGATGGCCCGGTCCGGTCTGCCGAGCAAACTCGTGTAACTCCGAAAATTGACTCGCGATTACCATAAACACCATAAGGCAAATGACCCCTGGAATCAAACACGGCAACGTCGCCAAGTAAGACACTCCAGCAAAGAACGTGTCCCCCACCGGTCGGTCGATTGTCCAACCGATGTCGTGCCGCAATTGCCGAAAAGTAACCCCGCGAATCAATGGATAAGCCAAACATAAAAGCGAACCAAAAAACACTAACGGTTGGACCAACATGCCGGTGCCGGGGGAAAGTTCCAACATTCCCAGCACGATCGAAGATCCAAAAAAGCCAACCAGCCAAATCGCGAATGTTTGGATGTAAAGGTTATGGTTGGTGGGGCTGTAAAAAAAGTACGATAGCAATTTCCTCTGATGGATAAAAAATGCGAATCCAACACAACACGCCAAGCCGACACATCCAGCCAGCAAGCCGAACAAAGACAGCAATCCTATGCTGCCAAACGAAGTGGCAGCCCCGCGGAGCAAACTGTTTCGCAAGGCTTGCTGATCAGTGCCGGCGGGCAACAGGAATAATTCACCGGCGAAACCAAGTCGCTCTTTGATCAGTTCCTTCGAGTTTTCTGAAACGGCCGAATCCGAAAAATTGCCTGCCTCGTACTCCGTCAACAGTTCACCCATTGCGTTTCGCAATTCTTGCTGATCTTTGGTCAACTTAAATCGCTCTTCCTCGGGCACGTTAGACGCTTGTTCTTCCTGTTCAAGTTGACCAACACGTTCGTTTAACTCGCGAAGATAGACATGAGCACTTTCGGTACCTTCGAATTCGTTTTTCAACACAGCGTAAACCAGTCGCTGTTCATAGCATCCCGCATCGACCTCCGCAGGAACTTGTACTTCTAGCTTATCTTCTTTCGGGACGGGGAGGAGCTGGTCGAGATTACCTTGGCCAACCAAAAGCTTGGTTTGAATTTGGATTTGCATCAAATCAGCGTCAGTCGCATCACCACCCACCTGAGCCGCCTGATCAAGTTGCTGCAAAGCGACTAGCGAAACCAGAGCAAACACAGCCAATACCACAACGACCCACGCAACAATTCCACCCGACGAAAGCCCTTGTGGGGCAGGGGACGCGGGCTCTTCTGAAACAACCGTTGCCGTTACGATTTCCTGCTCTGGTGGTAAAAACGTATTTTCATTTGGCGGACTCTGGAAGTCGGATTCGTTTGGCGGAAATGGAGGCACGTGCTGGTTCACTCACTCAATAACTAACAACAAAATATATCTAAGGCGACTTTGCAACGGCAGCGAAGCCGAGCCCCTTAAGACGTTAAACAGACCATGAAATACGGTTCAAAAACATAGCAAGCAGAGATAATTTCAACAGAAAAAAGTTTAACTGTAGCTGGATTCGCCAGAATTCAGGCCGCTCAACAAAAACCGAAGTCTGGCGACTCCGGCAACTAACCATCCGCTTGCACATACGCTACCACCGCATCGCACAATTGCGACAGCTGGTCGGGCTCAATCGTGAACGCCGGCGCAAGATAAACGGTATCACGAATGGGACGCATCCAAACGCCGCGTTGCACAAAAAACTCCGTCGCTGCTGCCACATCGACGGCTGTTTTCATTCGCACCGCGCCAATCGCACCCAAGCAACGAACTTGGTCGACATGGTCACACTCGACAAGTGACGACAAACGTTGTTCCATTTGCTGTTGAAGCGACATCGCTTGCTCCAGCCGCGGTTCGCTTTCAAATAAATCCATCGAAGCGTTGGCAGCTGCACAGGCGATCGGATTACCCATGTAAGTCGGCCCATGCATCAACGCCGCTTCCCAGCGATCCGAATGGAACGGTTCGTAGACTTTCGCGCTGGCGATCGTCGCCGCCAACCCCACGCTGCACCCCGTCAAACCTTTTCCAACGCACAAAATATCTGGCCGGATCTGAGCTTGCTGATAAGCAAACATCGTTCCCGTTCGTCCAAAACCTGTCGCCACTTCATCCGCGATCAACAACACATCGTGCCGGTCGCAGACTCGTCGAATCCTGACCAAACAATCAGGCGAATGAAATCTCATTCCAGCGGCCATTTGAACGAGCGGTTCGATGATCACTCCCGCCAAACAATGTTTTTGCGACGCGATGAATTTATCGAACTCGGCTTCGGCTGCATCACTCGTGGGAATCGCTTGCGGGAACTGCTCCAATAAAAAGCCACGAAAGTTTGCGTGCATGCTGTCAACGGGATCGCACAGACTCATCGCGCCGGAGGTGTCGCCATGATAGGCGTCTCGAAAGCTAACAAATTTGTGGCGAGCCGTTTTGCCGGTTGCGGATTGGTTGGCCCAATGCTGGAGAGCCATCTTCATTGCGACTTCAACTGCCACAGAACCGGAATCGCAAAGGAACACTTTGTTGCCATCCCCTGGCAAGCATTTCGCCAGTCGTTGGGCCAACTGAAGCGCTGGTTGGTGTACGATCCCGCCCAGCATCACATGCGGTAGCACTTGCGCCTGCTGCTGAATGGCCTGTACGATCGCCTGGTTTCGATAACCGTGGCAAGCAGTCCACCACGATGCGATACCGTCAACCAGTTCCCGGCCATCTTGCAATGTCAACAACGAACCCGCCGAACTCACCACCTCCAATGGCTTACCAGCAGTCTTCATCTGGCAGTATGGCATCCAAAGGTTCATGGCCAGCCGCAGTGATAAGGAGACAACAGGAAAGATGATTGGGTACGGAAGTACCTTAAATAAAAAAGCCGAGCGTTTGATCGCTCGGCTTTTGGTTTCAGCCTTTTTGGCTTTCTTTTTCTTAAGTCAACATAACGATTTGTCGTCTAGTCGACCTGAGGACCTGTTTTAGCGTCGTAAATTGGCGTCTCTGGCTCTTCTGTTTCTGGCTGAAGCTTCGCACGCTGTTCAGCTCGGTGACCAGCCTCGGTCACCACTTGCACAGCAAACTTAAGCTGGTTTGGATGGAAGTATCGTTCGTACGAACCGTCCATGTGCTCGACCCGGTTTTTAACAAGAAGCTCATTCCATGAAAGGCCGTTTTCCACATTCCAAGCTGCGGCTTGTGCAACGGGTTGCGCGACTTCATCATTGGCCAGCATTCGAACCATTTCAAAAATTTCTGGACGCGTAGTTAGCTTTTCTAGTGGCTGAACAACGTAGTCGATGTAGTGCTTAGGATCGGCTTTGCCTTCTTCCAAGCAAACTGTTTTGACTGAGATCTTACCTGACTTGCCAGCTGGAATATTGAACACGCCGCCACCTCCACCGCGATTACCACCGCC
>CAZORR010000111.1:0-9715 GCA_964582115.1 uncultured Pirellulaceae bacterium | reverse complement strand
ATTTTGGCGAAGATCTCACGTTAGAAAACTGCGAAGCTTGCGACGTTTGCCTGAACGATGTCCCCTTGGTTGACGACCCTTTGATACTGGCACAGAAAATCGTTTCGTGTGTTTTCCGAGTCGACCAACGGTTCGGTGCCGAATACGTGGCACAAGTTTTGACGGGTTCTACGGACGCAAGGATTCTTCAAAAGGGACACGACAAAGTCAGCACTTACGGATTGCTTTCCGAACATTCGAAAAAGTCCGTTCGCGAATGGATCGATCAATTACTAGGCCAAAAGATTCTCGTTAAGTCCGGCGAGTACAACGTCATTAAGATCACCGATTCGGGACGACAGGTTTTACGTGGTGACCTTGTGCCTAAACTACGTCAGCCTAGCGATAATTCAGCAACGAAAACAGCCACGCGAGTTTCGACAGATCCTTGGAAGGGCGTTGACCGAGTGCTGTTTGATCAACTGTGTGAGTTGCGAGCAGATTTTGCACGGCAGGGGGATGTGCCCGTGCATGTGGTATTCAGTGATAATTCGATCAAGGACATGGCGAAGAAGCGTCCGTCAACCGCCGAGGCGTTTCGATTAATTCTGGGCGTCAGCCAGCAGAAACAAACCAGCTATGGTGAGCCGTTTTTAGCAGCGATCAAGTCGCATTGCCAAGCGACCGGTGTCGCTACGGATGTCAAGCCTGTTGCCACCGCGTCTGCCAAGCGTAAGACTATAACGGCCAGCGCGTTGGAAGCGTTTCCGTTGTTCGAACAAGGGCTATCAATTCAGAACGTAGCTGAAAAGATTGGTAAGGCCATCTCGACCACTGGCGGTTATTTAGACCAGTACATCGTCCACAATAAAGTTACCGATCCATCCCCTTGGGTGGATGCAGCGACAGAAAAATCCATCCTTGCCGCCATCGACAAGGTTGGCCCAAGGCCGCTCAAACCGATCTTCGTCGAATTGAACGAGCAGGTGCCGTACGATCAGATCCGAATCGTCTTGTCCTGCATCAAAGCCCGCGCTCAAGCATAGTGGGCATTGATACCGATCTTGAACGCGTCGTTGAACATCCGGGTGGCTACCGCTAAAATGCCGAGCTAACTCAAGGAAAGAAACTGCGTGGCTCTGCAAACCAATAAAATCCATCAAGGCGATTGCGTCGAAAATCTCAAGCGAGTCGAAGCGGGGTCAGTTGACCTAATCTTTGCCGACCCGCCATTCAACATTGGCTACAAGTACGATGTGTACGACGATCGACAACAAGCCGAAGACTACCTCGATTGGTGTCGGCAATGGATCGAAGGATGCTACCAGGCCCTTAAACCAACGGGCACATTCTGGCTGGCAATCGGTGATGAGTTTGCGGCGGAACTGAAAATCGAAGCGCAGAAAGCTGGTTTTCATTGTCGCAGTTGGGTGATTTGGTATTACACCTTTGGCGTCAATTGCGTCAACGGATTCACTCGGTCGCATACACACATTTTTCATTTCGTAAAAGACAAAAAGAAATTCACTTTCAACCGGATGAACCCTCAGATCCGCGTACCTTCGGCTCGGCAGTTGGTTTACGGGGACAATCGAGCCAATCCGGCAGGGCGGCTACCGGATAACACTTGGATTCTTCGGCCACAAGATGCGCCGACTAGTTTTGGTACGGGCCACGATACGTGGTACTTCGCTCGTGTTGCGGGCACCTTTAAAGAGCGAGAAGGATTCCACGGTTGCCAGATGCCCGAGCAATTGCTCGCCAGAATCATTCGCTCGACCAGCAACCCCCAAGAACTGGTGCTGGATCCGTTCGGCGGTAGCGGCACGACGATGTGCGTTGCCAAAAAGTTGGGCCGGCAGTACATCGGCTTGGAACTGTCTGAAGAGTACGTCAAATACATCAACGAAAGAATTGAGCGGATCAATGTTGGCGATCCAATCAATGGCCCCGAAGATCCGATCTCCAGTGCGCCAAGCACCAAGAGCGGTCGTCAGCTAAAGAAACCATTTAGCGATAAGGTTCAGCAGACGGTGCAGGAGATTTTTGCGGAGACCAGCGATGGTTATCCGGCCGAGTATCTTTTGTGCGATCAAACATATGCGGATGCATTTTACGAAGGCTGCCGCAATCAAAAGCTGGGCGGCAATGCGACCGTTTGGAATCGATACTTGCAGGAACTCAATGCATCCGGTGAACTGGCCAATCCCACTCAGGAGATGCCTCAGCTAAGCCCCGAACAATTGGAAGCAGTTCGACCGGCTGCCGAAGCTGCGTGGCGTTTACTGGCGATTGATTTTGAACAAACCTTGCAACAGATTTTGACCGCTCCAAAATTGGCGGCGGAGTTTGACCGGCTGGCGATCGCGTATGGCGACGATTCGGTGGCACCGAAATCCTACCGCTTGGCCGCTTGGATGATTGGGCAGCAAGCCGATCGAACTCGGGAAGCAGCGTCGGCTTTGGTTGGTTCGTTGAAGTGGGATGAGTATCCGATTTCTGACTCGTTGTTTGCCGAAGTGGATCGATTGCCCGAGCAAACCGCTGGAGTTTATACGATGATGGTAGGCGACGCGGTCAGCTACGTCGGGGAAAGCCAAGATGTACGGCGACACTGTGAAACGATTCTCAGCAATCCTAATTGGGCTCAAATTGGCAGTGATTCAGTTGGCTTAATTGTCGAACCCGAGGCGAATCAAAGGAAACTAATTCAAGCTGCGTTGGTTCAACAAGAACAAGCGTTTCTGAATTGCCGTTTGCTGATGCAAGAATCCGAGTTGTAGGCAGACCTCTTGAAGTGGTAACCCGACGCGTAAGCGAGGAACTGAAAAAATCCTCGCTTACCCGCCGGGTTACCAACAGGCGATTTTTGTGCAGAACCTTTTTTGGGTAAACAAAAGTGTTAGAAGAAATGTCATTGACCAGGCGACTGTATCTCCTGGCCAGCAAGTTTATGTTTCTGGCCAGCATGGTGGTTGGAACGACATCAATCACAACCCTTACTGGTAGCGGCCTGTTTGCGGACGAACCGACGAAGCCGAATGTGTTGTTGATCTGCATTGATGACTTGCGACCGGAACTGAATTGTTTTGGCAAGGATTATATTCACTCGCCCAACATCGACGCTTTAGCGGAGCATGGACGAGCATTTCATCGACACTACGTTCAGGCACCGACTTGCGGAGCATCGCGATACGCCATGTTAACGGGTTGCTATGGCCCTGCCGGAAACAACGGCCTGTTTGAGCGAGCAAAGAAATTGAAGTCCGGCAAGGCAGTTCCACCTACGATGCCACAGTGGTTTCGCGACAGCGGCTACACCACAGTTTCGGTTGGAAAAGTCTCGCATCATCCAGGCGGATATGATGGCCCAGACTGGGATGATCTTGACCAACCCGAGATTCCTGGCGCTTGGAATCGCAACCCACTGCCGACAGGTTTGTGGAAAAATCCATTGGGAGTAATGCACGGACTGGCTAACGGCCAAGTGCGGTCTCGCAAACCAAACGCGACGCCAGTGTTTGAATCTGCCGAAGGCGACGATTCGATTTACCCCGATGGGATGATCACTGATCAAGCAATCGGAGAAATGAAACGCTTGGCGGCCGATTCCAGCACACCGTTTTTTTTGGCGGTGGGTATCATTCGGCCTCATCTTCCATTCGGTGCACCCGCAAAATACATGCAGCACTATCGCAATGCGAAACTACCACCGATTGCTAATGCTCAGCAACCACCCGGAAAAACCACTTGGCATGGATCGGGAGAGTTCCGGCGCTACAACACCTGGAAACGCGATCCCAATACCGATGCCGATTTCGCGACCGAAGTTCGCAAACACTACGCTGCATGTGTGAGCTACGCCGACGCGATGGTCGGGAAAATCGTCAAGCAGTTGGACGACTTGGGTTTGCGAGAAAACACCATCCTTGTGTTATGGGGTGACCATGGCTGGCATCTTGGCGAGCACAACGTATGGGGCAAGCACACTTTGTTTGAAGAGTCGTTGCGGGCGCCGATGATCATTTGCTACCCTGACATGCCGTCGCCAGGAAAGAAGACAGATGCGATGGTGGAGACAATCGATCTGTTTCCGACGTTATGTGATTTGACGGAACTGCCCAGCCCTGAGGGAGTGCAGGGGGTTTCATTGAAACCAATTTTGCATTCGGCTGACGCTCCTGGTCACGATGCATTTTCCTATCTGAAGCGATCCCAAAAGGCGCTGACGGGCACGATCCGCACACCGACTCATCGATTGATTTTACATCACTCAGGACAGACGGAACTTTATTCGGAAGCTGCCATGGGAAACGGGAAATTTATTAACGAAGCGAACGATCAACCAAAATTAGTGGCTGAACTTACTGAACGTTTGAAAAAGCGACTGGAATTGCGGTCACCAACCAAGGCGGAGAAGGTAAAATGATCAAGCATCGCTCTGAACAGGTTACATTAAATAGGTTATTGGAAATTCGCATGAGATTTTTGTTGTTACTGGTCTGTGTTTTGACCATTTTTTGCCAGCCAGTTTGTGCCTTGGCGGGTGGCCCAATCATCACTGCCAAGGCAGACAAGCCCAATGTGATTTTGATCATGAGTGACGATCAAGGCTGGGGCGACGTGGGGTTTAATGGCAATCCGGATCTTCACACACCCAACTTAGATGCAATGGCGGCGGCGGGAGCGAAGTTCGATCGCTTCTATGCCGCAGCGCCGCTGTGTTCTCCAACTCGTGGTAGTTGTTTGACAGGCCGATTTCCGTTTCGTTATGGCATTTTGGCCGCTCACACTGCTGGAATGCGAGTTGGTGAAATCACCGTCGCCGAGATGCTCAAGTCCAAAGGCTACCGCACGGGCTTTTTTGGAAAGTGGCATCTTGGTTGGGTCAAAGAAGCCGATGCGGGTTCGCGAGGTTTCTATTCACCGCCATCGCAACACGGTTTCGATACATTTTTTGCGACCACTAGCGCTGTGCCGACATACGACCCGACGGTTACCCCTGAAGGTTGGTCGAAATGGGGCAGCAAGCCTGGTGAGCCTTGGAAGGGCGGCGCTCCTTACGTGCAAGACGGCAAAGAAGTTACTGAAAACATGGCCGGTGACGACAGCCGAATCATTATGGATCGTGTGATTCCGTTTATTGAAAAAGGCGGCGACGAACCGTTTCTGGCAACGGTGTGGTTTCACGCACCGCACGAGCCTGTGCTTGCCAGCAAAGCGCAGCGAAAACGCTATTCAAAGCTTAAGCCTCGTCAGCAACATCTGTACGGTTGCATTACGGCGATGGATGAGCAGATTGGTCGGCTCCGCGAAAAATTGCGAGAAATGAAAATTGAGAAGTCGACGGTTATTTTTTTCTGTAGCGACAACGGGCCCGCCGACAGCTTGGCAAAAAAAGGCATTGCGTCTGCCGGCCCCTTCAAAGGCCACAAGCACAAGATGTATGAAGGCGGATTACTTGTGCCAGCTTGCGCTGAGTGGCCGGGCGTAATTTCGCCTGGACAAACGATAAAGACACGCTGTTCAACCGTGGACTTTTTCCCGACAGTTGCCAACATCGTCGGTTACAAATTCAAGAAAAAAGACAAGCGACCCATCGACGGTATTGATTTAATGCCACAGATGCAAGGCAAAACCGACACCCGATCGCAACCGCTGTTTTTTGGTTATCGAAGGTTGTTTGGAGATGTCGATGGACAGGCCATCATTGCGGGTGACATGAAGCTACTACGGGAAGCTAAATCCGGCGGACGAATGCGTCTGTATGACTTGACGAAGGATCCATACGAGAAAAATGATTTGGTAGAAGAGTTACCCGATATTGCGAATTCGATGAAACGACAACTGCGAGATTTCGACTCAAGCTGCCAACGCAGTCGCGATGGTGCTGACTACAAATACTAAGCCGACGATCGACGAGCACTTAATTTCGATCATCATGCTACATGCACTGTTAGCACCGAAAATGACATCCAAACAAAAAACGCTGCGGCTCAATGAGCCGCAGCATCTGGATTTCATGTAGTTTTCTTTAACGATGTAGACCCGTTTTGTTTACATGACTGGTTGACTTGTTATCGAATCCTCTCAACCGAAGAACCCAAAACGGCCTACTTTTCGTTTGGCAAAAACTGGCTACTAGAAGCAAGCTTCAGCACCAAAGTAGACGCCGTGCAACAGCAGGCTTCCGTTGGTTCTGGCTCGCAACAGTAGACCTTCGTCAGTTGAATTAAGAGGAATCTGATCGTCGGCCAGTGCAACACCGCTCACGCCCAAAGCTTGATATCCGATGTTAGCACGAAACCGATCTGAAAGCTGCATGATCAAACCAACTTTGAATTCGCCCATGATGGCAACGTCATCCTGCTCATCTTCAAAGTTGAAATCATGAGTTGCTCCGTTGAAAGTCGCAATCGCAAAGTTACCGTCTTGGTCACGGACCTGCTGGCGAGTTTCTGCCCGGTTGTTGAACAGGCCAACGTTAATGCCGCTTGTCAACCGGAACTTTTGGGATAGACACACTTCATTACGTGCCCCCAGTTGAGCACCAACAAGAAAGTTGTTGGCAGCCAAGCTGTAGTCAGTTGCCACTGCCCCATCGGTGCCGAGGAGACGTAAGCTTTCATCAAACTGAAACAAACGAAATCCACCCAGGATTTCAATGTTGCCGCTTCTGCCGTGCCGAGTGTGGTAGGCACCACCATTGCGAAGCAAGTTAGCTTCAAAGCTATTGATTTCGGTGTCACGGAAGACACTGAGGGAAGTCGCGTTGTTAAATTCTTGAAAAGCTGTAGTTCCACTAGGCAGCGTTAGATCGTTTAACTGTGAGATCGAAACAAAACTAGTAGGACCGGGAGCTTGAGCGAAGTCGCGGCGAACATCGTCATCCAAACCCCAATAAATGATCTCGCGACCACTACCATCAGCACGACGACCAGCCAACGATACTCCGACTCCTCCGAAATCACCGTGGTCGATGTCGTCCGAAAAGATATCGCGAGTACCGTCGGAACCAATGCGAACGGGATCAGCAAAGTTGCGGCGTAGCACAACTCCGAAGATGCCACCCACTCGGTTGACTTGGTTGCTGTTAGGTGCACTGTCCACGATAGCGCCGATGCTTGCGCCCGGCGTGTAAACTGGAGCACCACATGAACCAGATGCACAGCCTTGCCCATAATCCGCATAGCTAGTGACATCACCGCCAACTACATTGCCGCCAATTGCATTACCGCTGATTACACTGCCACCGCAATTTCCACTACTACATGGTGTTGCTGCACCGTAAGCCGGTACGGCACCGTCTACAGGAGCACTGTAGCTTCCGCCGTCCACTGGAACTCCACTGCGACTGCTACTACCCAATGGAGCTACACTTCGACTGCTGCTTCCTAGAGGAGTTCCACTGCGACTACTACTTCCTAGAGGAGCTTGAGGGGCATAAGAACTGGCTGACGTGACCGGATCAACAACAGGAGATATTTGCCCAGGTAGTGCACCTGAAATAGCTTCTCGAGTGGCGCTACCAGCCTGTGTTCCATAGCCCGTGCGAGCTAGAATTGATTGATAGGATCCAATCTCAGGCGATTGGTTAAATTGGGCATTGGCAGTGCTCGCCGAGGCGGTTACTGCAGCGACTGCAAAACATGCAAGCCATAAACGTTTCATCTCAAACTCCTTTTTGACTAACTTCTGACACGCGTGGTGTTAGAAGTACTTAACATCCATGAAATCCTAATGGAGGGACTGTAACCACAATACGTCCTTGTATTGATGTGATAGTCCACACGGATGTCATCGTCTTAAGTGTTATAGGAGTCGCAAGGAAGTTTTCACCATTGCTGTAAAAAACGAAATGATCGGCATTGCATTCGGGTTTCTGCGCCCCCCTTACCCTATCGTTAAACTTTACCAAAACCTCGTTAATCAGTGTTGTCGACGAGCCCGAGAACGACACAGTCTCGCCAAAACTTGCAAACCACCGGCTTTCCTTCGAACGTGTTTCGAAATTGGTCCTTCCGAGTGAAATGCAATACCCAGGTCCGTCAAGTCGCCGCATCGCATGATAGCACTTTGCTTGCAACGCATTATGGGGCATTAAGATATGTCTCCCGGCCTAGCGGTTCACCAAAGCTGACTTGGCAGTAGCCGAATTGGCCACAATTCGGGAATCCTGAAATCTGGCGACTCAAGCTACGATTCATTTCAGCCTGGAGTATCCATGAGCTCCGAAACGTGAACCAAGGCGATGAATTTTACGCCAACTGCTTCGAAGATCGCGGCTGAGTTTTCTCCGCGATCGACAATGGTGACCAATCGATCAACCGTTAGACCAGCAGCCCGTGCGTGCTCGATTGCTTTGAGTGAACTGCCGCCGGTGGTGATTACATCTTCGACCATCAAAGCCCGTTGTCCGGATTCGACGGGCCCTTCGACTTGCTGACCAGTACCGTGGGCTTTGGCTTCCTTACGAACGATGAATCCTTTGAGTGGTTTGTTTTGTTGCCAAGCACAAGTAATGACGGCGGCAGTGATTGGATCGGCGCCGATTGCCATCCCACCAACAGCTTCTGGTAGATCGTCGCCAATGGCGTCTAAGATTCCTGCCGCGATCACGTTGGCCCCCTCGCTGTCAAGCGTAAGCTTACGGCAGTCGAGGTAGTACGTAGCTTTCTTACCAGAAGCGAGGGTAAAATCGCCAAACTTCAAAGCATGTTCACGGATCAATTCTAGTAATCGTTGCCGGTTGAATGTGGATGGGCTCATTTAATTTGTCTGCTTAAAAATTATCTGCGTGAGAATACGGCTTCTACATGGTCGGGTGTAGCTAATATGATGGTTAAACGTTTCATTCGTCAATAAGTCTGCCCACTGATGCCAACCAACCAACCCCGAAAAGTTATCGTCTTGGCGGTAGATCGCTTGAATCCCAGCCAAATTGGGGCCTATGGGAATACTTGCCACAATACCGACGCGATGAATCGAATTGCCAGTCGTGGCATTCTGTTCGATCAAGCAGTTTCGCCAACAGCAAACTTGGAATCCAGTTATCGCCAGCTATTTAGTACTGCCTCGAACAATCCAGCACCGACCGAATCGCCCGAAGAAACGTGGTTAGCGGCGGTGAATCGAGTGGGCGTCGAATCAACTTTTATCTGCGATCGAGACTGGTTGGCTGACAGCCAAGTGCTGGCCGGTTTTGATTCGGTAAACCACTTGAGCGTGAAACCACTCGACCGGTTGGCTAGTCGAACGTCGCAAACAAGTCTCGCTCGATTCTTCGCACAGGTGATTGACCGGCTCGAGACGATGCCTTCGCAGAGTTTGGCTTGGATTGACTGCAGTGGGTTGGCGGGGCAATGGGACGCCCCGTATGAATTACGGCAGAGTTTGGCCGACCCCGACGATCCAGCACCGCTCGATTTTCATGATCCGCCGAGCTTCGTGTTTGACGCCAAGGACGGAGATCCTGATGCGTTGCTTGGTGTTCAACAGGCAGTGGACGCACAAGTCCAAATGCTGGATGACTTCATCGGAGTGCTATTGGACGTGCTGGACCAGCCTGAGTTTTCCGACACGTTGTTTTGTTTGACCTCGCTACGAGGTTTTCCTTTGGGGCAACACGATTTGGTCGGGGCCGTGGATGCTCAATTCGCACAATCATTGCCGCTAAAATTTGGCTATAACGAAAGCGTGCATGTTCCATTGATGGTTTGTCTGCCCGAGTGTTTCC
>CAZORR010000110.1:0-10103 GCA_964582115.1 uncultured Pirellulaceae bacterium | reverse complement strand
AAGCGACTGCCAAAAAGCAGGCGGCTGAATCAACCAAGAGTGAGTTTTACACGGAGTTGGACGAACAGTTGGAGTCCGTGGTCGAAACGTTCGCCAATCGTCGCGAGGCGACTGGCGTACAGACGAAAATTTCGCAATTGCATGGCGGCCAACTGGACGCCGATCAAGAAGCGAAAGCGTTAATGGAATTGTTTGCGAAACAGCAGCGAATCCAACGCGACAGAAATACGAAGTAGCGTTTTTGTATTTGGTTTCTCACGGAAGGGAAACCGCAAGAGCGTGTTAGATTGACCAGACAAGTGGCCCGACAGGATCCATTTTTTTCCTCCGCCAAACCGTAACCGCTGGACACCAGCAATATCGCGGCAGTGAATTCTTTGGACTGTTACAAAAAACTTGAACGGACCGATCCCCCCAGACGTCGAACGCGAAATGGAATTCGCAGGAGGAACTGACGTGACTACATTTAATACTGATTTGAACGAACTAAGCGACCTGATTCTAAAAGGACGCCAACAAGGCTTTTTGACCTACGAGGACGTGACGAAACTGCTACCCGATGAAGCAGTTGGATCGGACAAACTCGACATGATTTTGACCGAGATTGATAAGCTCGGAATTGAAATCGTCAATGCTGAACCGGAAGATAAAACACCTGTCGCCTCCGCAACGACAGCTGCCACGAATCGAGATTTCTCGCAAACACTCGGAAAAGCACCCCGTCCCAGCGACGACCCAATCCGGATGTACCTGAGCCAGATGTCAGTCATCCCGTTGCTCAACCGCGATGAAGAAGTTTCATTAGCGAAAAAAATCGAAGTTGCACGTAAACGCTACCGCCGTTCGGTGTTGAGTTGCAACTATGCCCTGTCGGCAACGATCGAAATTCTACGTCGCGTTTACATGGGCGAACTTCCCTTCGATCGCACGATCAAGGTTTCGTTGACAGAAAACTTGACCAAAGAACAAGTGTTGGCACGAATGCCTCACCACTTTCCTACCATCGATAAACTACAACGAGCCAACGCAAAGGATTTTGTAAAGCTGGTTAGCAAGAGCGTATCGAAGAAAGAAAAGGCTGAAGCGAGAGTTCGCTTTATGCGTCGCCGAGCCAAATTGGTGATTTTGGTGGAAGAACTAAGTCTGCGGTCGCGCCGAATCAGCCCTATGATCAAGCAACTCGCCAGCATTGCCGATCGAATGAAGTTTATTCGTGAGCAAATGAATGCCACCGGCGAAACGGCACCAACCCCCGGTCAGCGTCAGCGATTGAAGGAAGAACTGGCTCGATTGGTGATTCAGTGTCAGGCGAGCCCCAGTGGTTTGGAAAAGAAAGCCGCCGACTGCAAGAAGCACTTTGCCGAATTCGAAGCGGCAAAGTCAGAACTTTCCAGTTGCAACTTGCGGTTGGTCGTTTCGATCGCCAAAAAATACCGCAACCGTGGCTTGAACTTTTTGGATCTAATCCAAGAAGGCAACACGGGACTTATGCGTGCGGTAGACAAATACGAATACCGTCGAGGATTTAAGTTTTCAACTTACGCGACTTGGTGGATCCGTCAAGCGATCACCCGTGCGATCGCCGATCAGGCTCGAACGATTCGAATCCCTGTTCACATGATCGACGTGCTACAGCGTTTGCGAAACATCGAAAAGCAATTACGCCAAGAAACTCGTATGACTCCATCTACCGAGCAAATCGCTGCTCGGGCGCAAATGGAAGTCGAAGAAGTAAGGCGCGTGATGGACATTGGCCGGAATCCGATTTCGCTGGACCGCCCAGTTGGCGAAGGCGATGATTGTAGCTTCGGTGAATTCATCGAAGATTCGAATATGGACACGCCAATGCGTTCGGCATTGAATTGCATTTTACGTGACAAAATTGATGGTTTGCTGAAGACGTTGACCTACCGAGAACGTGAAATCATTCGGTTACGCTATGGACTGGGCGACGGATACACCTACACGCTTGAAGAAGTCGGTCGAATTTTCAAAGTGACTCGTGAACGCGTGCGTCAGATTGAAGCCAAAGCAGTTCGCAAGCTACAAAATCCGGTTCGCAGTGCTCACCTCGAAGGCTTTGTACCCGAAGATTTCAGTAATGAGTTGGTCAAAGAGCAAAAGGAACAGGAGTCCAGTTCCGTCGACAACCCAACCCCTGCCACTTCGGTCGATGCGTACGCTTCTGTTGACAAACCTGTTCTGGAAACAGAGGAAGTACCATTCTGGCAAATACCCACCGAACAAAGTACCGAAGAACAAACAACGTTTTCTTTGTTCGAGGACTCCGTACGGTCGTAGTAAGTGGCATAGGCTTCTAGCCTGTGGTTGAAGCAATCAAGCCCGTCCGATTTGGACGGGCTTTTTTAATGCAAGCAAATTGACCGCGCCATAAACAGCCAAATTCGTTAGACTCAGCTATCAAGCAAACAAACAACAAAACATGCAACCACTAAACCAACATGCTGTTTTTTAAATCAAAACCCAACCTTGACGACAACAAAAAAGCGAAAGTCGAATTCTACTTTTTTCAGATCGCCAAAGCACTCGGCTGGGAACGCTGCCAATCCCCAATCGTGCCCGTCTCAACACTGTTGGAACTTGCCGAACGATCAGACCCAATCCCAGCGTTGATGAGCTTTCTAAGCGATCACTTGCAACACGACGTGTCCGATCTTGATGTCCAAGTTACTCCTCGGTTATTGAAAACTGTTGGTGGTGGCGGAGGCTGAGGCGGCGGCAGTTGCCAAGGCATCGGCAGTTTGCCGAGCGATTACAATTCAGAAAAACGTCAAATCTCAGTTGAAACCGAATTCTCCGATTCGCCTCGTCTGGCGGCAGCGGCGCTGGTGCAGAGTGTCGTCCACGACGTATTATTTAGTAGTGGCTTAGTGAGCGCCGTTCCTAGCGAATTTCTCGACGCAGCCGTCGTACTATGCGGGCTTGGCGGATTGCGTGCGCAGGTCGAATTGATGAGTGATGCTGGGTCGTATTGGGACGTGACGCATTGGAATGCACGGCCGATCGACTTTTTAGACCACGAGTCGTTCGCGTATGCTCACGCGTTGGCAGTCTGGTGCCGTGGTGGGAATGCGGCCGACTTGCCCGCCGAAATACGATCGGCGAAAGCGTCATTGAAGTATCTAAACAAAACCAGCGATAGCTTCTTTACGCAAAGCTTGGTCGAAAACAACCAGCTAGAAATCAAGAATTTTGTGGAACTGGCCGCTACCGGAAACGAGTCCACACGGATTGCTGCGATGCAGTTATTCCACAGCGATCATTCGGATTTGCAAACACAAGATGCAGCGATCGCAAGCAACCTACAACACCACAACCAACATGTGGTTGCTCATGCCACCTCAGCAGCCCAAGCAACCCAATCCAGTGACTCTGAAGTGGTAGAAGCACTTAAACGATTGACCGACAATCACGATGAACGTTTGAAGTCGAAAGCCGTTCAAGCATTGACGTTGATGGGGCAGTTGGATGAATTGGTGGCAGATAACGCTGCCAAGATGCTCAGCAGCTCAACGGACTACGTGACTTATACAGGCTTGTTAGCGCTTTCCAAACGAGACAGTGTGTCAGAGGATGTGCTTAAATTAGCCGACCGTGGATTTGAGCGTGCCCTGCACACCTGTAACTACCAATTTATCGAGCTGTTCTCAGGAGCATACAAGCAGTGGCTGGATGACCCGGCGGAACATTTAAACAAACGCTGGGGGCAACGCAGTCCCGAGTATTTGCAAATGGCACTCGAGGCCTTTGCCCAGCAAGAGGAAAGCTCGAAACAAGCGTCTTAACCAACGACTCATTTCAAAAACGCGAAATCAAAGAAAGCCAATTGGTATAACACTTGCCAACTGGCGAGATTATTTGTTTACCACTGTGTCTGATGATTGTTGGTTAACAACTGGAAATACGATCGGACTTGCCGCTTTCGGGAAACAACTTCCCCAATCGAAACTAGCGGGCTGAGGCCGACCGAAATAATAACCTTGCAACATATTCGCTCCAAAGCTAACCGCACTATTGGCGATTTCTTCTGTTTCGATGCCTTCAACGACCGTATCGAAACCCAATTCCCGAACGAAGCCTAAGACCGATTTCAACAGACGCAAATTGTCCGTCAAAGATCTGTCAATTTTGACGATATCAATTGGTAAGTCGCAAATTGTCCCAAGGTTGGAATAGCCACTTCCGAAATCATCAATCATGATTTTTACGCCCATCCGTTTAAGCTTGTCAAACACAGCTGCCGCGACGTCTTTTTTGACAACGGCGTTTTGTTCGGTGAGTTCAAACGCCAATCGCGCCGGGTTAACTCCTGCGTTGCGGATTGTAGCGGCCACAGTATCGCAAAATCCTTTATCTAAAATCTGTTTGTAAGTCAGATTAACTGACACTGATTGGCTTTTATCTAACCCAGTCAGGAAATCGCACGCAGATTCGATAACCTTGTATCCAAAAGGAACAATACCTCCGCTTTTGTCAAGGATCGGGATGAACTCCAACGGCGAGATACTTTTCCCGTTCAAGTTCCAACG
This sequence comes from uncultured Pirellulaceae bacterium, assembly GCA_964582115.1. Classification (GTDB taxonomy): domain Bacteria; phylum Planctomycetota; class Planctomycetia; order Pirellulales; family Pirellulaceae; genus Mariniblastus. The sequence goes on along the minus strand of CAZORR010000110.1, from coordinate 5,553 downwards.
AGCCAATGATTCGAAACCTCGGATTTGGTATCCAGTGGCACTTAGAGCAACAATTGGTTGGTAGTACTGTTCGATCCCGCTACCGGATTCGGAATAGTTTAGCGCCCATTCAATGGTTCGGCGACGCTCCATTGCATCACCAAGTTTTGGACAGAAAAACTTGACCGACGAACCGGGATTTGTTCCGTGACTGTGTTTGTACTTCTTGGCTTCATACATCGCCAAATCCGCGTTACGAATTAGCTCTGCACTAGTCGTTCCGTCGTGCGGATACAGTGAGATGCCAATGCTACAAGACGCGTTCCAATCAGACCCGTTAAATTTTATCGGCTTACGAAAAGACTCCATGATTCGATTGGCAACTAACGTCGCGGAATCGGCATCTGTGTTAGGCAGTAAAAGCAAAAATTCATCGCCGCCAATACGCGCGACCTTTGAATTGCCACGTAGTTGACTGAGCAGCCGTTTGCTAGACACTCTCAAAATCTCATCGCCAGCAAGGTGACCCGCTGTATCATTAATCAGTTTGAATCCGTTCAAATCAATAAACGCAACAGAAAAGACATCTTCCTCCCCGGCATCACGTATCATAACTGCCAGTTCGGATTCGAATTGCAACCGATTCGGCAAACCAGTCAGCGAGTCAGTGTGGGCAACCATCGATAAGTGATTCACTGCATCTTCGAGCTTCGTCTGGGCTGCCCGAAGTTCGGTAATATCGTGTACTGTTCCGACCAGCAAAAGTTCTCCGGTGGATGTTTCAATAACGTTTTTTGACGTACGGAGAGTTTTGGTAACGTTGTCCGAGTCAGTAATTACTTCTTCGTACTGAATTGGTTGACGACTTTGAAACACCTTCTCGTCTGCTTCGATAAAGCCCGCGGCTTCTTCTAAGGAATACAAGTCAAAGTCGTTCTTGCCCAGTATGTCATCGCGTTTCAGTCCCACTAAGTTTTCAAGCGCGCTGTTGACCAAAATGATCCTGTACTCACGATTCTTTACGAACAACGGAGTTTGAGAAGTCTCTAAGATTTCCAGCAACAAATTTTTGTCGAACGATTTTTCGAACAAGATTTGATTGGAAGGTTCTGTCGACATAGCAACACCGGTAAAACGAAATGGAAGTGTAAAATCAGTGGGTAGAAAGAAATAATTTTTTAGACTAACAAACATAAGTCCCTCTAATTGGCCGACTCTAGAAAACCACCAGCGCAACCATTTTGTTACACTTTTGGACTCGGTCTGTGACGGGTTATAAGGATTGTTTGGATAAAGCTGCGTAGAGCCATTGAAAAACATGCTTTTCAACGAGGTTTTAGCGCACGTAAATACCCAAAGTTAAGCTGAACACACACGCTCAGCGGAGGATTTACTTGGGCTATCGAGATATGATTTTGACCACACCCAAAGCAAACAACAAACGCATCGCCGCGCTCTAACATTTCACAAAAAAAACCATGGCTCCCAAACAAGAAACCATGGCGTTTATGAAAATGTTTGATCTAGCGAAGGCAAACCCTCGCTTGAGATCATTTTATCAGGCTGAATCCCCTAGGAATTGAGCTGAATCACCTCGGGGCGAAACACCGGATCGCGACTAATAAGCAGCTTCGGCGATTCCGTTGGAACTGACCTTAAGTGGCAGCCAAACCACTCCGAACTCTTGAACTGACAAATCGCTTTTTCGCGGCGGAAGCGTCATCTCTTCGTACTCGAGCTCATCAACAGACAGCTTCTCCTCCAATTCTGCCACTTCATCGTTGAGTTCTTTTTCAAGATCCTCATATTTGTACTGCAATTCCTCAAGGTTACCTTCGGCGCGTTCAATATCGTTTTTCTCTTTCGAAGATCGACTAAAGGATCGCATGGTCGTAGTCGCATTGCGAGTTGACCGACGTCCGAACAACGCCCCCATAATCGTCGTGCCGATAGAAATCCGTGACGCCATTTTTTGTTGTTGATACTGATCTTTTTCAACGTCAACTCGATCTTCGGCGCGTCGAATCTGCGAACGCAGTGTATCGAATTTCTTGCCGTACTTTTTACGCAGCTTTTCCACCGCTTCATCGCGAAGTTCACTAACCAGTTGCTCTAAACGGACTTTGAAATCGCCCAACGTCTCATTAGGTTCGGAATACTTCTTGAGTTTGGCACATTTCCAAATCGACGCTGCTTTTTCTCGATATAGAAAATCTAAAAATCCTTTTTTCCATGTCTTATAGTTCTTTGACGTTTGCAAGTCTTCCGGCAACAAATCAAATTCAGCGGAATCAACAGGTTCAGAATCCAAACTAAGTCGTTCATTGATTTGTTCGGCATTTTCCCAAATCTCATTTGGCATCTCACCGCCAGAAATACTCGCCAAGCAAGTCACATCCTTCCACTCATCCACCTTGTAGGACGCGCGGACGAAGTGCAAACGCCCCGTGGCCAACAACGCAGCCCGGTAAACTAACCGCGAGTCGCCAGAGATATACTCATTGGGTTCGGCAAAATACTGTGGCACCGAATCCGGTATCAACTGCCGAGGATCGATCGATGGCTCCGGTTCTGGCTTCTGTTCTGCTCGAGCCGCTGCACGTGACGGCGTATTGGCCGCCGCGATGGCTTCTGCATCGTAGTTTTCGTCGGACTGGACCAGATCTTGAATCTGATTTCGCGTCAAAGGCCCCCGAAGGTAGGACATGGCCCATCGCGTTTCAAATACGACGGGCGAATCTTCGTGAACGTTATTCATTAAGAATTTTCGGCTACCCAGTCGAGCCAGCGTTTCCTCCATCTCAGACTTATCAAACGTCTGCCCGACCTGCGACGAGGCACCTTCAAGCCCCTCAAGCACTCGCGCCTTGTCACGCTCGGTTTGCAAACGACCTAAAAACCAAGTTCCCGCGTTTGACAAACCTTTGTAGTCCAAGTCGACCGGGTTTTGAGTTGCCAAAACACAGCCCAGCCCAAATGCACGGGCTTGTTTCATCAACGTCAACATGGGTTGCTTTGAGGGCGGGTTCTTAGTCGGCGGGAAGTAACCGAATACCTCGTCCATGTACAACAACGCCCGCAGACTCGACGTACCCGCTTGCGTTCGCATCCAAGAAATCATTTCGTTTAACAAAATCGTAACGAAAAACATTCGCTCTTGATCGGACAGGTGAGCAATCGAAACGATCGAAACGCAAGGCTTCCCATCTTCGTTGTGCAACATCTTTTTGACATCCAGCGGCTCGCCTTGCAACCAACTAGAAAACGACGGTGACGCCAACAGGTTGTTCATCGTCATGGCCAACGTCTGTCGGTCCTTTTCAGGGTAAAAACTATCCAGCTCTAAAATCCCTACTCGCGCAAACGGCGGTTTTTGAATTTGCCCGATCAACTTCCCAAGATCCAAATCCTTGCCATCTCGCCAAGCCGTTTCCAAAATTTTGGAAATTAAAATATGCTCACGCGAATTGATCGGATCCGCGTCGATACCCATTAACGCCAACAAACCAGAAGTCGCCGACGCAATACGGTCAAAGAAAGCATCGTTGTCGTTAACGATCGCTTCTCCTGGCGCCGAAAATGATTTCAGAATCGTTAACGGGCGACCTGTATTGCTGCCAGGCGTATAGATGCGCATTTCGACCGTGTCGCGCAGCAACTGGATTCGTTCGGGGGTCTGCCCCCAACTGGCCAAACCTTCTTTCCACTTATCTGCTTCCATCGTCGCAAACTCTTCCGGCGAAACTCCCTTGCGAGACGCTTGGCCTTCGTCGATCCAAGGCCGAAATTCTTCAGGCGTTAGATTTGGAAAGGTCAGCATCAGGTTCGCAATATCACCCTTTGGATCAATCACGATCGCTGGAATTCGGTCGATAGCCGCTTCTTCCAACAAGTCCAAACACAAACCCGTTTTTCCACTACCGGTCATTCCCACCACGACCGCATGGGTACATAAATCACGCGAGTCGTACATCAACAAATCTTCGGTCCGCTCGCCAGTGGCTTGGTCAACTTCTTTTCCGAGATAGAACTGTCCAAGTTTTTCGAAATCTTCCATGGATGAGAATCCTCTTCACGTAGCAAAATTTAAGGTGGGGGACGACAAGCAGCGTCAATTGCTTAAAATCGAAATCAGATCATCCCAAGGCACAGCGCCAGCAGGTAATCTGTCGTCGATCTTAACGCTGATATTGTTCGTTAAGTATGCCAGTCTGACAATAAAAAACCAACCCTAGCTGCTAAATGAACACATTGATAAAAAACGCCAAAGTGGTCACTCCACAAGGCATCCAAGAAATTTCCGTATTAATTAACGGCACACAAATCGCGGATTTAGCCCCAGCAGCCCAAACGACTGCCGACCAGGTTGTCGACGCAGCCGGAAAATACTTGATTCCGGGCGTGATCGACGACCAAGTACACTTTCGCGAACCCGGCCTGACCCACAAAGAAGACCTCGCCCATGCCTCGCGCGCTTGTGCCAAAGGCGGCGTGACTAGCTTTTTGGAAATGCCCAACACCGTCCCCAACACGGTCACTCAAGCGGCACTCGAAAACAAATTGGCGACGGCCAGTAAAAGCAGCTTGGTTAACTACGGGTTTTACGTAGGGGCCACCACCGAAAATGTGGATGTGCTCAAGCATGCAACTCGGACGCCAGGGATTAAGATTTTCATCGGTTCCAGCACCGGGAACCTACTAGTGGACGAACAAGCGGCGCTTGAAAAAATATTCGCCGAATCAACACTAACCATCTGTGCCCACTGCGAAGACGAAACCACCGTTCGCGCCAACGCCGCAAAATACGCCAACGAAACCGACATCGCATTCCACTCAAAAGTCCGCGATCACGAAGCAGCTAAAATCGCCACCGCCCGCGCCATCGACCTGGCTCAACGCCACAACCATCGATTTCATGTCTTGCACGTTTCAACCGCCGATGAAATTGAATTGATTCAAAACGGTGGACCACTGATTACCTCCGAAGTCTGCCCTCATCACTTATTCTTCAACGTCGACGACTACCCGCGTTTGGGATCGCTGATCAAAATGAACCCGTCAATCAAAAACAAAACCGACAACGATCAGCTTTGGCAAGCGTTATGCGACGGCGTGATTGACATTGTCGCAACCGACCATGCCCCGCATACGATGGACGAAAAACGCGAACCGTATCCGAAGTGCCCATCCGGTTTGCCAGCCGTCGAAAACTCACTCGCATTGATGTTAAACCAAGTCGCTCAACAAAAATGCACGATCGAACAAGTCGTCAAATGGATGTGTTCGAGGCCGGCAGAGATCTGGAACATGAAAAACAAAGGGCGAATCGAAGTGGGTTACGATGCGGACCTGACCTTGGTTGACATGGATTTGACTCAAACGGTTTTGAATGAGAATCAAGAAACCAAATGCGGCTGGACGCCTTGGCACGGCGACGATTTAACCGGATGGCCGATTGCGACTTGGGTCATGGGCAAACAAGTCTTTAAAATGGTCGACGGCAAATCTCAGTTTGACGCCTCCCGATTAGGCGCCGAAATCCAGTACACAACCGGCTAGTGGCCTTCTAAGTTC